>CANPXS010000015.1 GCA_947586625.1 uncultured Clostridia bacterium
GCGATACCGAGGACGGCAGCGTCCGCATGGTGTCGACGCCGTGGCAGTCCGATCCGATGCCGTTCGCGGAGGCGGCGGAGACGGGCACGCGCAAGGTGATAAACGAACATTCGACGATAGGGATGCTCGTAACGACGGACGGCAGCTTCGGCGACATTCCGCGCGATGATTACGTCGAGGCGGAGACGCGTGTCGCCGAGGAGATGAAGCGGATCGGCAAGCCGTTCGCGGTCATACTCAATTCGGCTGATCCTGAAAGCGAAGCCGCTGTTGCGCTCGCGCATGAGCTCGAGGAAAAGTACGGCGCGCCTGTCGCGCTCGTCTCGTGTCTGTCGATGAACGCGGACGACATAACGCATATATTGGAGCTCGTGCTCTACGAGTTCCCGATACGCGAAATATCGGTGTCCGCTCCCGGCTGGCTGCGCGCGCTCGGCACCGATCATCCACTGCGCGCGGGACTGGTCGAGGGAATACGCGACTGCGCGCGCCGTTCGTCCAAAATGGGCGATATAACGGACGGCGGCGTGTTCTGCGAGCTTGCGGCGAGCGACTGTGTCGAAGCTGTACGCGCCGACGGCGCCGATCTCGGACGCGGTACGGCGAAGTTGACGCTGACGATGCCGGACTCCGTCTATTACCGCACGATAGGAGAGCTGACGGGCTTCGATATACGCGACGAGGAGGAGCTTATATCGCTCTTGTCGGAGCTGTCGGTCGTAAAACGCGAATACGACAAGGTGTCGGAGGCGCTTTCCGAGGTGAACGAGCGCGGTTACGGTATTGTGATGCCCGAGGTGGGAGACTTGACGCTCGAGGAGCCCGAGATAATACGACAGCAGGGCGGATACGGTGTGCGGCTGCGCGCGACGGCGCCGTCGGTACACATGATAAAGGCGACTATCGAGACGGAGATAAACCCGATAGTCGGCACAGAGGCGCAGTCGGAGGAAATGGTGCGCTACCTGATGCGCGAGTTCGAGGACGACAGCTCGTCGATATGGCAGTCGAACATGTTCGGCAAAACGCTGTATGAGCTCGTCAACGACGGGCTGCACTCAAAGCTCGACAATATGCCCGAGGACGCGAGAGCGAAGCTCTCGGATACGCTCGGCAGGATAATCAACGAGGGCAGTGGCGGTCTTATCTGCATTATACTGTAAAAACATTCGGGGAGGAGCCTTTTGTATAGGCTCCTCCCCGAACGCGTCGGTGTCAGTCGTTTTTGTTTTTTGACAGTGTCCTCTCGATTCCGTACGGTATCACGCCGACGACGGCGGCGACGGCGAGCGATATTGCCGATTTGAGCGGCCACATGTGTTTTATGTTCTCGATAAAATATGTGGTCGCGTCGGCGGAGAGCTTTATCGCGAAATAGGCTGAGCAGAAAAGATACGACAGCACGAACGCGGCAGCCGCCGCAAGGACGGATATGACGGCGACAGTTGGGATTTTACTGTTGCCGCGCGCGATGAAGAGCGCGATCGCGGCGGCTGCGTGCAGCGTTGTGATAAAGGCGGCGGCGACGGTGAACGAGTACAGCGCGTAAAGCGCCCATATTGCCGCGAGTGCGACGCATACGGCGCATATCACGGCTTCGCCAGTGATAACGGCGCGGCTGTCGGTGAAGAGTGATATGACGGCGAGCAGGACGCACGTGCACGTCAGAATAAAGATTATAAGCGGACAGAATACGGCGTATCCGTACGGCGTGAGCGCAAAGTACGGGTACGTCACGGCGTGGTAGCCGAGCTCGCTCTCCTCCGGCGGCACGCCGAAGCGGAGCTCGACGGCAAACGGCATTATTTCGAGCATCAGCGACGCGAGTATCAGGAAAAGCACCGCTATACGTCCGTATTTTTTGATGAGTTCGGTCATGTTTCACTTCCTCCGGCAACAATGTTTTCCGCATCGGAGATCTCAAATCGGAGCGTGTCGGCGTCGGAGTAGAGCATGAAATCCATATTGGAGTCGAGCGTCAGGCGAAGCGTTTCTTCAAGCTCAAAAAGCCGCTCGCCGTTCATATACGGTCTGAACTCAGGAGACACAGTGAAGACTGCGGTTCGTTCGCCGTTTTCGTCTTTGATCTCAAATCCGTAAAGCTCGACGTCGCCGATTCCGTTCGCGCTGCACCACAGCGCGAATACTTCACCGACGTCGTCGCGGCGGCCGTTTACGATGATGCTTCGTTTCATTCCGTCGTCGTCCGTGTAGTATACGCATACAGTGCCGTCGCGGTAGCTCGGGTCCTCTGCCTTCGTGCCGGTGAATACGAGCTTTGCCCATAGAAGTATCGGTATGAGCGCGATTGCGACACATGCCGCGATCTTCATCGCTAAAGCGTATCCGTTCGGCCTTTTCTTTGCGTCTGCGAAAAGTCCGTCGTCGACATATCCTATCGCATATAAAAGCGCAAGCGCGCGTTCGTTCATAACAGCCCCTCCTCTCCGAGCTTTGCGCGCAGCTTTGACCGCGTCCGCGACAGCATCGACTTCACCTTTGACTCCGAATATCCGAATCGCTCGCATATCGTCTCGATCGGTTCGAGATACCAGTACCGGCACATGAATACTCTCCGCTCCGCCGTCGGCAGACGGCGCAGGAACGCGCCGACAGCCTCGGACAGCATCTTCGCGTCGAACGCGTCGGACACGCCGCCGTCCGTACCGACCACCTCCGACAACTCGTCGAGTGCGAGCGGTATCTCGCCGCCGCCGCGCTTTTCGGCGTGCGCGCGCCGCCATCTGTCGATGGAGATTCGCCGCGTTATTTTGCCGAGAAATGTCGAGAGCACGCGCGGTCTGTGCGGCGGCATCGAATTCCACGCGTCGAGGTATGTGTCGTTGACACATTCGTCGGCGTCGCCGTGGTCGCGCAGTATGCCGTACGATATCGAGTGACAGTATGCGCCGTACTTGTCTGCGGTCGCGGAAACAGCGCTTTCCGACCGCGCCCAGTACAGCCCGACTATGTCGGCGTCGCTTCTGTATTCGCTCCTTTTTGACATCTTTTGTGAACTCCGTCTGCGGGTTTCATATATCATCTCGGAAAAAATAACCCGGCGTCGCATGAAAAACCGATTTTTTATATGATATCATAATAAACCGCCTGTGGCAAGCGGAAAAGAAAATGCGGGGACCGACGTTGTGCGGTCCCCGCATTGATATTGTAGTGTGATTTTATCTGTGTCCGCGTCCGCCTCCGAAGCCTCCGCCGAAGCCGCCGAAACCGCCGAAACCGCCGAAACCGCCCATTCCGCCGCCGTTCGATGTCGAAACGGACGTAAGTTCGATATCGACTGTCTGCCCGCACGCCGTGAGGGTATACGTTTCACCGACTGTCAGTTCCGGCGCGCTTATGACAACAGAGTTGTACGTCTTTGAAGGCGAAAACGACACGATCTCGTTTCCGTCGCTGTCATAAAGTGTCACGTCGCCGCGTCCCGATGAGGCGAAGTTGTACATGAGAGAGCATTGCGTCGACGAGGCGCCGAACGTCTCCGCCATGCCGGACGCGCCGACGGCGACGACGATGCCGCCCGTGATCGACGATGACGAAGCAAAATCGAGTGCGCCGTTGCCGCTGTTTTCGGGGCCGTCGACGTACGTTATGCCGCCCGAAATATAGAGCGAACCGTTCGAGTCAAGACCGTCGCCGCCCGCGTTCACATGGACGGAGCCGCTAGATATCAGGATATACACAGAGTCCACGCCGATGTCGGGAGTCCCGTCCGAAGTCCCGGCGGTCGTACCGCCGGGACCGACGTCCGGAGGTTCCGGCATGTTGCCGCCGGGACCGCGTCCCATGCCTCCGCGTCCGCCGCCGAACATGCCGCCCGCGTTGCCGCTTCCGTCGGCGGCGTTGAAGCCGTCGTCATCGGCGGTCACGTCTACGCTGCCGCCCGAGACCGTTATCGTCGCGCCTTCGATGCCCTCGTGGCTTTTGCTTATGACGACGTCGCCGCCTTTGACGGCGACATTGCCGCCAGCGTGTATGCCGTCGTCGGCGCATTCGATGTGTATACTTCCGCCGGCGATGAGAACGTCGCCGGTGATATCGTCGTCGCCGTCTTCGACGTGGATGCCGTCGTTGTCGGACGTGAGCGTCAGCGTGCCGTCCGCGATCGCAACGATGTCGTTCGCATCTATCGCGTTCGACTTTGACGTGATGCTTATCGTGCCGCCCGTTATCGTGACTTCGTCCTTGCCGACGATGCCGTGACCGGAGTCGGACTCGACAGTCAGTGACCCTATTCCGTTTATAGTAATGTCGTCGCGGGCAAATATCGCGCCGTCCACGTTCACGTCGCCGTCGGCGGCGAATCCGCCGACGCTGGAAAGCGTGTTCTCCGTGCCGCCGTCGAGCGTGACGAACACCTTGTCGGC
Organism: uncultured Clostridia bacterium; assembly: GCA_947586625.1. Taxonomy (GTDB): domain Bacteria; phylum Bacillota; class Clostridia; order Oscillospirales; family CAG-272; genus DTU064. Next base: position 4,386 of record CANPXS010000015.1, read on the forward strand.
GCTTTTTACATAAAGCGCCGCCGTGTTGTGCGCCGTGATGTCGACGCCGGAGAGCACGAGCTGCACCTTTTCCGATTTGTCAACGTCGACGGTGACGGAGCCGTCCGTTTTACCCGTGAGAATGTAGACGCCGCCGTCCGTTATGGTGAGGTCGCCGTCGAGCTCTATGCGCGACGATGCGTCCGCGTCATATTTTCCAGAGAGGTCGCGGGACGAAAACACATTACTTTCGTCGATGTTATTGCCGGACAAGTCGGGCGTGCCGTCTGCGGCAGATGAGTTGACGCCGACACCGTCGGACGGTGTCCCGACAGTATCTTGCGCGTCCGTATCCGATGCGCCGCCTTTGGCGCATGATGACAGACAAAGAAGAATCACGAGCAGAAGCGATATTGTTTTATGCGGATTTTTCATGGCAAACAAGCCCTTTCGATTTTATGGTGCAATTATATACGCCGATTTTTACGAAAAATCAAACGGAGCTTGAATTTGCACTGACTTTTTCGTGAAGGGAAGGTGAAAAGAAGAGAAATGTACAAAAGCTTTTATTAAAATGAAGCGGAGGGACTTCTTAAACGAAGTCCCTCCGCTGTGAAAATCAAATCGGTTCAAACTTAGTTGAACTCTGCGAAGTACTTGATCGTGCGGACCATCTGGCTCGTGTAGGAGTTCTCGTTGTCGTACCAGGAAACAACCTGAACCTGATATGTGTCGTCGTCGATCTTAGCTACCATCGTCTGCGTAGCATCGAAGAGCGAGCCGTAACGCATACCGATGACGTCGGAGGAAACGATGGGCTCATCGTTGTAGCCGAAGGACTCGGAAGCGGCTGCCTTCATAGCGGCGTTGATGCCTTCCTTCGTGATGTCCGTGCCCTTAACGACTGCCGTGAGGATCGTGGTGGAGCCGGTCGTAACGGGAACGCGCTGAGCGGAGCCGATGAGCTTGCCGTTGAGCTCGGGGATAACGAGACCGATAGCCTTAGCAGCGCCGGTGGAGTTCGGAACGATGTTCGCAGCGCCTGCGCGAGCACGGCGGAGGTCACCCTTTCTGTGCGGGCCGTCGAGGATCATCTGGTCGCCGGTGTAAGCATGGATAGTGGACATGATGCCGCTCTGGATCGGCGCGTACTTGTTGAGCGCGTCAGCCATGGGAGCGAGGCAGTTCGTCGTGCAGGATGCAGCGGAGATAATGGTGTCGTCCTTCGTCAGCGTCTTCTCGTTTACGCTGTAAACGATAGTCGGCAGATCGTTGCCCGCGGGAGCGGAGATAACGACCTTCTTTGCGCCTGCGTCGATGTGAGCCTGGGACTTAGCCTTGGAGGTGTAGAAACCGGTGCACTCGAGAACGACGTCTACGCCGATCTCGCCCCAAGGAAGGTTAGCAGCGTCTTTTTCGCTGTATATGGTGATCTTCGTGCCGTCGACGATGATGCAGCCTTCGCCTGCTTCGACGGTGTGAGTATGTTCGCCTATCTTGCCGCAGTAGCCGCCCTGAGCGGTATCGTACTTGAGCAGATGAGCGAGCATTGCGGGATCGGTAAGGTCGTTGATAGCGACTACTTCATAACCGGGAGCCTTGAACATCTGACGGAACGCAAGGCGTCCGATTCTGCCGAAACCGTTGATTGCAACTTTTACTGACATTTTGTTTGTCCTCCGTTAAAAACGAAATTGGTGTTTTCTTTACCGCCATATATTGTATATCAATTCCGGGAAAAAAACAAGGGGGTAATCTGTTTTTTTATATGCGTTTTCAAAAAATCTTGCATGTGATGTCATTTTTCTTTAAGTTTCAGCACAACGTAGTCCCCGATAACAGCGATCGAGCCGTCGTCGGGGTAGCAAGGCATGGCGCGCACGTCGTCGAGTGCGGCGAGAGACGCTGTCTCCGCCTCGACCGCGTATTCGGGCGCGAACCCGAGATAGTACGCCATCCATTCCGCGCGTGAGTAAATGTTCAGCATCGTCTCCGACGACGCCGAATATCGGAACGGCGACGCGGCGTAGGCGATATTTTTATATGACGGATCGTGGAATTCGTCGCCTATTACGGCGAGCTTCAGATCGGCGCGATATCCGTCGGCGGATTTTATGCGCGTGACGACGGTCGAAAAATACTCTGTCGTCTGCGTGTTCGTGTAATAAAGCACGAGAAAATTTCCGTTTGACTGGCGTATATAGCAAAGCGACGACAGCGCAACTACCGCAAGAGTCAGCGTGTAAGCGCACATTGACGCAAAGCGGCGCGTCCGACAGTTAATTTTGCATGCGTCGGACAGTTGCGCGCGCTCCATCACACAGTAAAGCTCTGCGGGAAACAGAAAAACGCTTGCCATCGCATATGCCATCAGCATGTGTATGAAGCTGTGATAGCTCATAATGACGATTGAATCTGCTGCGAGCGGCAGAAACAGAAGAAGCACACACGCGAGCGCTTTTTTTGCTTTGCCGCAGTCGGATTTGATGACGCACGCGAAAAACATCAGCGCCGACAGCGCGTATGCGGCGCATATGAACGCGCGCGACGAGGGCGCGTCGTTTACATTGTAAACGGGACGGAACGTTAGCGCCTCCATCTCGCCGTAGGCGCGCTCTATCATGCGCGGCAGCTCGCGGACGCTGAGTCCCATGCTGTCTGCGCCCTGATACGAGATAAGCTCCATGTCAAAGATGTAAAGGCACATACGAAGCGCTATAAAATACAAAATGACGCCGAGCGCGAGCGTGAAAAGGTGATGAAAGCATTTCCCCATCATCCGCGCAGCGGACATATCCGACTCGAAGCAGTCGCGTATGAGCGACATCACAAGCAAGGTCGCGGCAAGCGGCAGATATGCCTGATATATGCCGAGCGAGCACGCGAAAAGCGCCGCCCCGACGATGGTATGCACGCCGCCGCGGCACGTTTCATACGCGCCGAGTACGGCGAAAAATACGGCGAGCGCGTAATATCCGGCGGTGAACATATATACCATCATCCCCGCGGCGGCTGGAAATACGACGAAAAGCGCGGCGGACGCCATCGCGAGATATTCGTTGTCGATATGCAGTACGCGCACGGCGACGCAGGAGGATAAAGATAAAAGCGCCGTCGCGGCGAGCCCCGTGAACGGCGGCAGCGCATAGTTGCCGCATACGCTTCCGAAAAAGTCGCCGAGCAGCGACAGCAGCCACCGCCCGACCTCGAGTCCCGCGCCGTAGCCGCCGATGCATTCGTGTACGCTGTCCCAGTTGTTGACGACGTTGAACATCACAAATCCGTACGCGACGACGCCGGCAAAAAACGACAACGCGAATATGCGTCCGTACCGCTTACGGATATTCGCCGCGCGCGCTTTTACATCTTCTAACTTATACATATCGGTCAATGAATTACATTCTCCCATTTGGTCCGTACCGATATGATAACACACCGCGCGCGGGATTTATGGCGATGCAGGTCGACGGGGATTTTTTGTTTTGAGTGATTTTGCCGGTGCGGTAAATGTAACTAAATATAATATTATAAATAGGTTATTTATGAAAATTTAATATTGAACATTATACAAAACTGTGATAAACTTAGCTAAAATGATTTACGGGAGACAAACGAATGCACGAAGGGCACCGCAAACGCGTAAGAGAACGATTTTTGACAGAGGGACTCGGATCGTTCCCGCTTCACAACATCATTGAGCTGCTTTTGTTTTACTCCGTGCCGAGACGTGACACGAACGAGATCGCACACAGACTCGCCGACAAGTTCGGCTCGCTCTCGAGCATACTTGACGCTGAATTTGAAGAGCTTGTAGACGTCGACGGCGTTGGCGAGAACTCAGCCGTGTTGATAAAGCTAGTGCGCGACATAGCTGTTGAGTACTTTTGCGACAAGAACAAACACACGGAGCCGTTCACCGATATAGGACAGGTCGCGGACTACTTCAAGAATCTGTTCATAGGCGACACGGACGAGGTCGTCAGAGCGCTTTTCCTCAATGTAGACGGCTCGCCGATTAGGTGCGAGAAGGTGGCGTCCGGCTCGCCGAACTCGACAGTCCTTCCTATCCGCGAGATCGCGCGGCTCGCGATATTGTACGACGCGCCCGTCGTCGCGGTGGCTCATAATCACCCGCACGGGATAGCGCAGCCGTCGAGCGAGGACGTCCGTGCGACGCACGATCTCGACGCCGCGCTGCGCGCCGTCGACGTTGAGCTGTTCGAGCATTTCGTCGTCGCGGGCGACAGGTGCGCGACGATAAAGTATCCCGATATCGACCTTATGGATAAGTCGGAGCGCATATGCATACTGTCGCAGCTCCACGCGTCGCTGCTCGCAAAAAAGTCGGAAAAGGCAGCCGCAGACGCGTGAGTGTCAAAAAAACGCGAACTGTTTTATGCGATTTTCACCGATACGCGCCAGCACGGTCTTGCACGCCGGCTTTGAATGTGGTAAAATATCGTAAACGGCAAAGGAGGCGTTACAGTTATATATGGGCAATAAACTTAGAAAGCTTGAATATAAGCTCGCGCCGTACGCGATACACAATCTCATGACTATAATGATAGGCGCGATGGCGATAGTATTCGTCGCGAATTTCGCGGTGTCCGCCGCCAACAGCGAGCTGTCGCTTTACGAATGGCTCGCGTTCGACCGCGCCATGATAATGAAGGGACAGATATGGCGGCTGTTCACGTTCATATTCCTGCCGCCCGACACAAGTCTTATCTTTATAATATTCGCGCTTTACCTCTACTGGCTGATGGGCTCGGCTCTCGAGCGCGAGTGGGGAGCGCTGTATTTCAATCTGTTCTACATTACAGGCATAATCGGCGCGCTCATCTCCGGCGCGATAACGGGATATGCGACGAACGACTTTCTCAATCTCTCGATCTTCATCGCGTTCGCGCTCCTATATCCGAATTTTCAGCTTTACCTGTTCTTCTTTATACCGATCAAGATCAAATGGCTCGCGTGGCTCGACGTGCTGTTCATCGCCGTCGAGTTCGTGCTCGGAAGCTGGGGCGTGCGGTTGTCGATAGTATTTTCACTCATCAACGTGCTCATCTTCTTCCACCGGGATTTCGCCTCACAGTGCAGGCGGCTCGGCATGAATATCAAATACAGCTGGAACCGTTGGCGCAGTCAATAAAATCACAGAATGCAGCCGTCCGTATTTCCGGGGAAATACGGACGGCGCATATTATGTCACATATCGAAAAATAAACGGCACACGAGCGACGACGCGAATATGCAGAATATCATCGCAATAACGGCGACAGGGAAGGCGTGACGCGTCCGCTTTACGTTGACGGACGAAAAATACACCGACAGCACGTATATGACTGTGTCGGAGCTGCCCATTATGACAGATGCGACAAGTGACGCGCCGCTGTCGGGACCACACCGCGACAAAAGCTCCGAGAACGACGCCATCGACGCTGAGCCCGATACGGGACGGGTGAGCAGAAGCGGCGTTATTTCCGACGGCAGTCCGACGGCGCCGAACACGCCGGAGAGGGACGACGCGATATCGTCGGCGAGTCCCGACGCGAACAGCATGGACGTCGCGACGATAAGCGCGCACAGCGACGGCAAGAGCTTCGCCGTCGTGCGCATGCCGTCGGCGGCGCCGTCGAGAAACGCGTCAAACGCGCCTTTGTCGGAGCGCAGTATCGCGAGCGCGCAGATGAAAAGTATCGACGGCAGTATCGCCGACGGGATATCGCCGAAGCTCACGTCCGCCTCCGCATCGACGCGCATGCGCGGCACAGCGCGACGCCGAGCGCAGACGTCAGCGTCGAAACTATCCATATCGGAACGATGACGGAGTACGGGTCGGCGCAGCCCGCGGCGCGCCGCAGCGCTATCAGTGTTGACGGAAATAAGTTTGGCGGAGCCGTGCCGAGCACGGCGAGCGTGACCATGTCGTCAGTGGCTTCGTCGGAGAGGGAATCGTCGCGCATCTTCTTCATCGCGGATATGGCGAGAGGCGTCGCCGCGTTGCCTATGCCGAGCAGATTCGCGCTGACGCACGCGACGATCTCGTCGCGAGCGACGCCGGTGCGGAACGCGTACGGGAACGCGAGACGCAGTACGGGACGCAATAGACGCGACAGCAGCGTTATCATGCCCGCCGCCCTCAAAAGCGCCATGACGCCGCCCCACAGACACATGACGCCGAGCAGGGAATATGACAGCGTGACGGCGCGTTCCGCGCCGTCGAGTATCGCGGACGAGAGCAGATTCAGTCTACCCGTTATGACCGCATACACGAATGACGCTATCGTGATCAACGAGAAACATTTACCAAGCAATGACGTCTCCTTTCGTGGCATGATGGTATATAATGTATAAAATTTAATGTTACGGGAAAAAATGAATTCTGTCGGATCGGTTCGAAATCTGTTGACAACGGTATTTTTACATGTTATACTTAATTGTCAAAAACAGTCGGGCGCCCGCGTAAGGCGGGACCGACGCCAATTTTACGGAAACGGAGGAAACGGATCAATGAAAGCGACAGGAATCGTCAGACCTATCGACGAGCTTGGACGGATTGTTCTCCCTAAGGAGACGCGCAAGATACTCAACATCAACTCGAAAGACCCGGTCGAGATCTATATGGACAAAGACGCGATCGTGCTTCGCAAGTATGAGCCAGGCTGTACATTCTGCGGAAACTCGGACGCAACGGTAAGACTTAACGAAAAGCTCGTCTGCAAGGACTGCTACGAAAAAATAGGTAAGCTCTTCGCTGAAAGCCGGGCGGAGGAATGAGCGAAAGGCTGTTTTATTCTATGACAGCATTATGAGAGAAAAGAACACCCGCGTCAAAAAAGACGCGGGTTGATTTTTTTATTACATATCGGTAATAAAAATTCTTGAAAGAAGGGTGGGTGTAGGGAGGGGAGGAAACTTCTTATAAGAAGTTTCCTCCCCTCCCCAAATTAAATATTATAAAATCAAATTACCACCAGTGGACCTGGACGAAGTCGCCGTGGAAGAACGCGAAGACTGCGCTCGGCTGCATGTAGAGCTCTACCTGCTGCCATTCGCCGGTGATAAGTCCGACGTCGGCGTTATTCTGGATGTTGGTCTTTGTGCCGCCGACTATCGTTTGGAAGCCTGCCTGACCGGACCAGCCGCCGAGGTTGAAGCATGTGTAGTTCTGACCGATATTGGTGCCTGCCTCGACTGTCGTCGCATCCCAATCCCACAGGCACGCATAGCCTTCGGAGCCCGTCACTTTGTAACCCTTGTACGAGAACTTGTAGCCTGTGCAATCCTCGGGCAGATTAGCGTCGAACAGAGCGACAGCGCCGTAGCTTCCGGAGTACTTATAATGGAGCACGTGGTTGCCGTCCTCAAGTTCGATAACTTCCCAGTCGCCGGCGGAGTTGTCGGGAGCGGACCATGCGCCTCCGTTGCGCTGACCGAACGTGACGGTGTCCATGAACGTGCCGTCCTCAAAGTCCTGAGAATAGTAGACCTCACCGGTCGTTGTGTTTTCAACAACGATGTCGTCTACGTAGAACTCGGTGTTCCACTGAGCGATGCCGAGCAGGCCGTTGTACGTATGCGTCGTGAGATTGTCGCCTATGTAGAAGAGGTCAATGCCGTCGATGTAGATCGTGATCGAATCCTTGTCAACGCTGACGGTGACAGGGAAGGATTCGCCGACCGTGCTCTTTATACCGAGCTCGGATACGACGGTGTCCATACCGCCGTCGATCTTATGAACCGAGCTGCTCTCCGGCGTCACAGAAACATAATAGCAGTTGCTCTCGTCCTTGATGCAGAAGTAAATGCGAGCCTCGCTGCCCTCTGCAAGCGTGATCTTCGTAACTTCCTTGATGCCGCCGCCCCACTGCGTGTTGCCTATCGTGAGAACGGAATCGTCGCTGCCGCCGTAGGTGAGCTGGTTAGCGTCATTTACCGACCAGTCGGAGACAGCGCCGCCGAACGTCGTGAACAGACCCTCGGGGATCTCCTTTGACTCTTCAAAGGTGTTTTCGTACATTGCGGTCCTCGAACCCTTTGTTACACGCATCTCGTCTATGACGGCTCCGCCTTTGAGCATGTAGCCCGCCTTGCCCATGTACTGTGCGTCCGGTTCGGGAATGTAGTTCTCGAAATATTCAAGCGGTACGCCGTACTCGTTCATCTGCTGCTCGGTCTCGGCAGGAGTCGAATCCGCGGGCTGTGTCTGCGCGTCTGTGCCTGCGCCGCCTGCGCCCTGCGTGTCGGACGGCGAGCCGCCTGCGTTACCTGTGTTTGCGCCGCCGCCCGCAGGATTGTTGCTGTCGTCTTTACATCCCGCCATAGCGGCCATGCACATTACCATCACAACGGCCAAAAGCAGCGCCGTGATCCTTTTTTTCATAAGCTGATACCAACCTTTCGTTATTCTCGGACAAATTGCCCTTTATACAATAATATCATTTTTATTACGTATTGTCAACCTGTTTTTTGTACAAATGACAAAAGTGTTGCTCACTTTGTGCCTAAACGTTTCCTTTCAAGGAAAAATTTGTTCACTTCCGCTCCGAGAAGCAGTATATACATGCTCATATAGAGCCACAGCATTAGGATCATGACCGCCGCCGCGCTCCCGTATATGTGCGGCATATTGGAAAAATCGGATATGAACACAGAGAAGAGAAACGAATAAAGCGTCCATCCCGCAGACGCGAGCGCCGCCCCCGGCAGGTCGTCGCGAATATGCGTGCGCGCCGCGTCCTTCGGCGTGAACGCATGCAGCATAAGGACAAAGAACATGACGAGCAAAACGAGCGTGAATACGGGCGAGAAGTCGACGATGTGACCGAAAACTCGTCCTGCGCTTTCAAGATGCGTCGACACGAACGACGACAGCGCGTCGCCGAAGACGAAGAACACGAGTATCGCAACTATGATCAGTATGAACATGGCGGTGAACGCGATGCCGTGCAGCATTTCGGAGAACATCGAGTCCGAACCGCTGCCCCATACGGAACGTACGCCGCGACGCACCGCGCGCACGCCTCTCGACGCACTCCATAAAAGCGCGAACGCAGAGATCGACAGCGGAGCCGGCGCCGGATAGTTCAAAAAAGACAAAAACTCTTCCTCGATATAATCGCCGAGTATTCCCGGCACGAACGATGCGAGACGGTGTATATACTCGGACACCGACTCGGGTATGACGATACCGGCGACAGTCACCGTCAGCGTCAGAAGCGGTATCGCGGACAGCATGACGAAAAACGCGGATTCCGCCGCGTAAGCGTTCAGCCTGTCTTTGCGTATGACGTCGAAGATGCGCATGGCGCCGTTTATTATACGCCGCGGCGACAGAACGTGCGATCTTTTGACCTCAGTTTTGTCCTCCGCCTCGTTTGAACTTTGCTTCATCTCTATCTCACCTCACCGCGTCCGTCGGGTAAAAATCCCATATAATTACATTTTATGTCGCCGAACGACGAAAAATATCATCAATTTCGTGCAAAAATGCACAATTTACACTTGTATAATTCATCGAACGGGTCTATAATTATACTGTGTTGCAAATTGATGTGTAAAGGAACCATATATACAAAGAATGAAACCGAAGTATTCCACATATACGGTATCGCTGATATTTACGCTTATTGCCACGCTGCTTTTGTGTATGCTCAGAATGATGGCGCTTCTTGTCGAGTTTGACCCGTCTACATCATATTATAACCACGATGCGGTGCTCCCGTCAATATATATGTGGGGAACTTTTCTCATTATAGCCATCGACGCCGCGCTCGTATTCTATATGCGGTCCGACCTGCGGTCGATCAAAATAGAATCGAAGTCGCCGGTCGTGATATTCATAGCCGCGCTTCTCGGATTCGTGATCGTCGCGGGGTCGCTGCTCGACTTCTTCACAAGCTACGAGGGAGTGCCGCTGCTCACGAAGATAGCGCTCGCATTCTCGATACCGGCAGCACTCTACTGCCTTATCGGAATATCGCTCCCCATCGGCAGCAAAGCGGGCGAGACTGTGCTCTCTATGCTGTTTGCGCTGTGGCTGTTTTTCACGCTTGTCAGCATATACTTCGATATAACAGTCGAGGTCAACAACCCGAATAAGGTCCTGACGATGGCGACGCTTGCAGTCGCGCTCATATTCTTCATATCAGAGGCGCGCTTCCGCGTGTCCGAGCCGCGCCCGTGGCTGTTCACGCTCGCTGGATTCGCGACGATCATCTTCGGCGGACTTTATGCTGTCCCGAATGCGATACTTCTCATTATGAATCGCTATCCCGACGATATAAGCGTCACAAGAGAGCTTATGATACTGTGCATCTTCGCATATACGCTCGCGCGTATGTTTGTGGCGGCACACACGGTCGGGCTCGTTGTCGATAATGCAGACGATGAAAACGACGCAGATGAATCCGACGACGCAGACTTTGACACGGACGATGACATCGAAAAAGCACCTCAGAAAACGCGCCGCCGCCATATCAGCGAATACGATATGTACGACGATGACGACGCGGACAGCGGGTATGTTAACGACGCACGCGGCGGCAGATATCAAAAACGGTAAATCGAAACAATCGAAATAAAATATAAGGAGATCATCATGGACGACAACAAGTACACGGATATCCCGATTCCCACGCTCTCGCTCGGTGGAGAGGCGGCGGCAGCCGCGCCGGAGCTGACGCTCCCGTCAGAGGAAAAGCACGAGCCGACGCCCGAGGAAACGAAGATCGACGACAGCATGCTGTCAGAAGAAGAAAAGGCCGCCGTCGACGCGTTCGCGGAAAAAATAGACATTACCGACAGTCAGATCGTGATGCAGTACGGCGCGCCCGCGCAGACGAAGGTGTCGCAGTTCTCGGACACCGCGCTCGAAAAGGTGCGCACGAAGGACCTCGGCGCCGTCGGCGACGATATAACAAAATTGATAACCGAGCTCAAGGGTTTGTCCATCGATGAGGAAGAAAAGGGCTTCCGCGGACTGTTCCACCGTCAGAGCAACAAAATAGAGGCGCTTAAGGCAAAATATGACAGCGCGGAGGAAAACGTCGATAAAATATGCTCCGCTCTGCGCGACCATCAGATACAGCTTCTTAAAGACGTGTCGACCCTCGACCGTCTGTATGCCGTCAACCTCTCGTATCAGAAGGAGCTGACGATGTACATCCTCGCCGGCAAGAAAAAGCTCGAGCAGGAACGCTCAACGACGCTCGTCGGGCTGACCGAAAAGGCGCAGAAGACGGGACTTGCCGAGGACGCGCAGGCGGCGCGAGACTTTTCCGACCTTTGCGAGCGCTTTGAAAAGAAACTCTACGACCTTGAACTGACGCGCATGATCTCGATACAGATGGCGCCGCAGATAAGACTGATCCAGAACAGCGATACGATGATGGTGGAAAAAATACAGTCCACGCTCGCGAACACGATACCGCTGTGGAAGTCGCAGATGGTGATAGCGCTCGGTCTGTCGCACGCGTCACAGGCGATGGAGGCGCAGCGCGAGGTGTCCGAGATGACGAACGCGCTGCTCAAAAAGAACGCCGACGCGCTCAAGACGAGCACTCTCGGCGTCGCAAAGGAATCCGAACGCGGCATCGTCGACATGGAGACGATAACATACACGAACCAGCAGCTCGTCTCGACTCTCGAGGAAGTCATCCGCATACAGGACGAGGGGCGCACGAAGCGCCGCGAGTCCGAGGCGGAGCTCGTCAGGATCGAAGCCGAACTCAAGCAGAAGCTGCTTGACATCAACGATATCAAAAAGTAAATCGGTAAATGCTTTGAGGAGGGCGAGGGTGAGACCTTTTTGAAAGAAGGTCTCACCCTCGAAACAGTACTTGACTATATTGAACGTAGATTCGCTTTCGCTCGCATACGGAGCGAAGGTGATAATCGAAAATATCAGCTTTACGATAAATGAGGGCGACAGACTCGGCATCGTCGGCGTGAACGGCAGCGGCAAAACGACGCTGCTCTCAATGATAACGGGCGATATCACGCCCGATACGGGCGGCGTCTACATCGCCAAAGGCAAAACGGTCGGACTTCTGCGTCAGAACGACGCGTTCTCGGCGGCGGACGGCTGCGGCGACACCGTGCTCGAGCAGATGTACGGCGCGTTCCCGCGCCTGCTGGAGATAGAGGCGAGACTGTCGGTGCTCGAACGCATGATAACGGTGCTGCCGCCCGGCGGCTACGGCTGCATGTCGGCGCTGCGTGAACACGACGAGCTGACCGCCGAGTACCGCGACGGCGGCGGACTCTATTTCCGTTCGCGGTGCGTGTCGGTCCTGTCAAAGCTCGGCTTTGACGAAACATATCACACGCTGCCGATATCGGCGCTGTCGGGCGGGCAGAAAACGCGGCTCGCGCTCGCTCGTCTGCTTCTGACCGAGCCCGACATACTTATGCTCGACGAGCCGACGAACCACCTCGACATAGAGTCGCTCGAGTGGCTCGAGGGATTTTTGTCCACATACAAAAAGACGGTCCTCGTCGTGTCCCACGACCGTTACTTCCTCGACCGCGTTACGAACAAGACGCTCGAGATCGAGCACAAGCGCTCGAAGCTGTACGACGCGCCGTACTCGGGTTATGCGGAGCAGAAGCGGCGCGACAGAGAGGCTGACGAGCGCCACTACGCGCAGCAGCAAAAGGAGATCAAGCATCAGCTCGACATAATCGAGCAGCAGCGCAGATGGGGTCAGGAGCGCAACTTCGTGACGATAAAGAGCCGCGAGCGGTATCTTGCGCACATGACGCTCATAAACAAGCCCGAATCGCTGCCTAAGTCGATAAAATTCCGTCTCGAATCGTCGGGACGGAGTGGCAACGACGTGCTCGACGTGCGCGGACTCACTATGGGATTCGGCAACAACGTGCTGTTTTCCGATCTGTCATTTTCGGTGAAGCGCCTCGACCGCCTTTTCATACTCGGCGCGAACGGGTGCGGCAAGTCGACGCTTATAAAGCTGCTTACCGGGTCGCTTCTGCCGCTGTCGGGCGTCGTCGAATACGGCTACAACGTCGAGGTCGGCTACTACGACCAGGAGAACCAGAACCTGACCGAGACGAACACCGTCATCGAGGAGCTGTGGGGCGAGTATCCGTCGCTGACGCAGACCGAGGTGCGGAACGCTCTCGCGCGGTTCCTGTTTGTCGGTGACGACATAGAAAAGCCCATATCGGTGCTGTCGGGCGGCGAGCGTGCGCGGCTGACGTTCTGCAAGCTGATACTGTCAAAGGTCAATCTGCTCATACTCGACGAGCCGACGAACCATCTCGACATCAAATCGCGCGAAGCGCTCGAGGACGCGCTGTCCGAATTCGACGGCACCGTCATCGCCGTGTCGCACGACCGCTATTTCATAGACAAGCTCGCGACGCGCATACTGCCGCTGTCGCGTTGCGACGTAAAGGTGTGGGAGGGCGGATACGCCGATTATACGGCGCATCTTGAGTCACCGACGGACGAAAAAAACGAGGAAAAGGACGAGACGTCGACGAATAAAGAGCGCTATCTCGCCGCAAAGCAGGAGGCGGCTGCACTTCGCAAGCTGCACCGCGAGCTCGAACGCATCGCGGAAGAATGTGAGCGCGCTGAAAAGGAGCTCATCGACGTCGAGCAGGAGCTCTACGGCGACGCCGCCAGCGACTATATCCGCGCCGCCGAGCTCGACGACCGCAAGATGGAGCTTGAAAACAGGCTCTACGACCTCTATGCCCGCGAGGAAGAGATCCGCGCGGAGCTCGGAGAGGACGGCAAATCGTCTGACGGCGAAAAATAACAAAAAATCGGCAAGGCAGTAAGCCTTGCCGATTTTGTCTAAATACCGAACTTTATAATGTGCTGTTATTAAAAATCAACCCGACCATTTCATCATCTGTGCTTCCGCATTTTTCGTAATTACCGTTAGTGTACTTATCTATAACAGAAAGCCAAAATTGCTGTGCCGGAATATTATCCTGCATTTGACATACTTCCCAGTTTCCCTTGAACATATCAAAAGCCATCGTTGCAGCAGTTCTTCCGATACCTTTGCGGCGATATTTTCTTGTAATGAAAAATTCGTCAATGTTGTGTGATCGGTCGTCCTGCAAATATCTGTTTCCCTCTTCAGCGATTACCAAGTATCCTGCAATTTTCCCGTCCACACGAATAAAATAATTTTGCATCTTCTCGTTACTTAAATAGTAATCTGCATCGCCGTAGAAGAAACCGTCTTCGGGAATATCATCGTTCAGGTAGTTTGTAAAATCATAGTTAAAATTGTATAAGTTTATCAGCTGTGAAAATGCTCTTTTTCCGGACTGTGTTATGCGGTCAAGCTGTATATCCATATTATGTAATATAATCTCCTTAAGAATTTCTATATAACAAAAATGATATTTTTCAAGTTATGAGTAACTAAAATTGTTATTAATTATATGGTGGAAACTTTAGGTTAAACTACAAAACCGGGATAAAATCCCGGTTTTGTATTGGTGGAAACGGCTGGAGTCGAACCAGTGACCTCTTGGATGTCAACCAAGCACTCTAACCATCTGAGCTACGCTTCCGTGTTTTTTCTCTGACGCTTCGATAGTATACCACATCTCGGCGCCTTTTGCAATAGTTATTTTCAAATTTTTGAGAAAAAATGTTTTACAGGTCAAATCTGCGGCGAAAATACATGTAGGAAAGGCAAATGTTGACTAAAATCTCACGTCATGATAAAATGAACGTGCGAACAAATATATGCGCGAGGTGACAAAGGAAAATGATAAAAATCGCAGTTTTCGATTCAAAGCAGTACGATATCGAGTCTATGGGGCCGTGCGGCGAGGCGCGCGGGGTAGAGTTCAAATTCTTCGAGCCGAAGCTGACGTCGGACACGGTCGGACTCGCCGCCGGTTACGACGGCGTGTGCGTGTTCGTCAACGACACAGTAAACGCGCACGTTTTAGACATGCTGACAGAGCAGAACATACGCCTTTTGGCGCTGCGGTGCGCGGGCTACAACAACGTAGACGTAAAGCACGCATACGGACGCGTACACGTCGTTCATGTGCCCGCATACTCGCCGTACGCCGTCGCCGAGCACGCGATGGCGATGCTGCTCACGTCGGTGCGCCGCATACACAAAGCGTACGCGCGCACGCGCGATTTCAATTTCAGTCTGTCGGGACTCACCGGCTTCGACATGCACGGGAAAACCGTCGGCGTCGTCGGAACGGGACGCATCGGACGCGTGTTCATCGACATATGCCGCGGCTTCGGCATGAATGTCATCGCATACGACAAATTCCCGGCGCAGAACGCCGGCATCGACTACGTGACGCTCGACGAGCTTTATTCGAGGTCTGATATAATATCGTTCCACTGTCCGCTGACCGACGAAACGTACCATATGCTGAACCGCGACTCGATACGGACGCTGAAGCACGGCGTCGTCATCGTCAACACGTCGCGCGGCGCGCTCATTGACGCCGAAGCGCTGCTCGACGGGATAAAGGCGCGCGTCATAGGCGCCGCATGCCTCGACGTGTACGAGGAGGAGTCCGACATCTTCTTTGAGGACAACTCGGGACACATCATGGACGACGATACGCTCGCGCGGCTTTTGTCGATGCCGAACGTGCTCGTCACGTCTCATCAGGCGTTTCTGACGCGCGAGGCGCTGCACAATATCGCGGAGTGTACGGTCGACAATATCGTCACATTCTTTGAGCGCGGTACGTGCGACAACGAGCTCTGCTACCGATGCGGCAAGACGGATACGTGCCGCGCACAGCGGATAGAGAAGTGCTTCTGAACACGAAAAAAAGCTGACGGATTTATTCGTCGTCGGCGGGAGACTCACTGTTGGTGTGTTCTTTATTGCGCCGTATAAGAACGACGATGAAGAATACGGCGATAGCGATGAGCGACCCGCTGAAATCGAGCAGTATATCGGATACCGAATTGCCGCGCCCCGTGTATATCTGTATAGTTTCGTCCGTCGACGCCGCGAGCAGACAGAAAAGCATCGGCAGCGACACAGCCGTCCACGCTCGCGACACGTCGCGTCCGTTAAAGTAGTACGTGATCGAGGCTGACAGCGCGCCGAGACAAGCGAACTCGGTGAAATGGGCGCATTTGCGCAGTATATGATGGAGACGAGAGAAAAGCTCGGGCGACGCGTCGACGCGGAACAGAGAAAGGATAAAACGGAGTATGCGCGACGATTCCGACGACGACTCCGCGATTGAAAAGAGAGAATGACCCCATATGAACGCGAGGTTGACGGCGCACACTGCCGCGAGTATGTATATCGTCTTTTTGCTGCGTGTCATCGCTTCCTCCTTTACCTGCATTAACAGCATTATAATCTATATGCGGTCAAATGTCAAATATAAATGACGGCAAAAAATAAAATCAGAGCCCGTTTTGTAAAAATGTGCAGAAGTCGGCTTTTTGCGGGTCGGGGATTCGTCTATTTTCTCCACTTGCAAAAATCCGATATTGTGGTATAATATTTATGGTAAAGAATTTGGTTCTGTCGGAACGGAAACGGAGGTGACGCCGTATGGGAAGAGTTAAACGCGGGAACGTCAAAAAAGCGTTTATGCGCGAGCATGACTGTCGGTTTTGTCTTTATTTCGGTTCGTGCGCGCACAAGGAATGTATGTTTGACGATCCCGACAGCGACGGAGGCAAGCGCTGCCAGCCGTCGTGCGATGCGGAAAAACGCGGAGTTGACACGGAGGACGACATTACCTGAGAGGACCCTATGAGTAAGAGATATTCGATCGGAGAGAAAATTATTTACAGTCAATCCGGTGTTTGTCAGGTAGAGGACATAACAGTTGGAGAGTTTTACGGCGAAAAGACCGAGTATTACGTGCTTCGTCCCGTATACGATTCGGGCTCGCTCGTGTATGTGCCGACAGACAACGAGCAACTCACATCACGCATACGCGGAGCGATGACGCGCGACGAGGTCGGAAGCCTCATCGAATACATGCCGAGCGCGGAAAACATTTGGATAGACAACGACAACAAGCGCAAGGAAGAGTATTCGGCGATACTGCTTGAGAATAAACCGAGACGGCTGACGGAGATGATATCGACGCTCCGCTCGCGCCGCGAGGAACAGCGGCTCAAGAAAAAACGTCTGCACATAGCCGACGAGCATTTCCTCGAGCGCGCGCAGCGCATACTGGGCGACGAGATATCGTTCGTTCTCGGTCTCGACAGAGGAGAAGTTGATTCTTATATTACCTCACGTCTGGCGCAGAGCGGCGTCAAGGACGCATAAGACGCGCGGTAAGCGCGGAAAAGATCGGGTGCGGGGAAGGAGCCGTCGGCTCTTTCCCCGCGCCGCGGTTTATCCGATAATTTTGGGAGGAATACGAAATGGACGTAAAAACGGCGGCGGCGACATACCGCGACTATCAAAAAAAGATACGCGCATACGGACACGCGTCGGGGGTCTTGACATACGACAAGGTGACGGGCGCGCCGAAGGGAGCCGAGGCAGGCGTATCGGAGACGCTCGAGGTCTTAAACGAGGCGTCGTACAGACTCGAAACGTCGAAAGAACTGCTCGACGCTGTCGATTATCTGTATGAGCACAGGGACGTGCTCGACAGGATCATGCGGCGCGAGATAGAAGAATACATGCGCGGCGTCGAATACATAAAGAGCATACCCGAGGACGAATACATGGCGTTCATGACGCTGACGAACGAAGCGTCCGACGTGTGGCACAAGGCGAAAAACGACAACGATTACGAGTCGTTCAAACCGTATCTGCAAAAGATATTCGATACGCAGCGCAAGTTCGCGCTCTATTATAAGCATGACCGCGACCCGTACGACACGCTGCTCGACTTCTACGAACGCGGACTGACCAAAAACCGTCTCGACGACTTCTTCGGCGCGCTCAAATCGTCGATAGTGCCGCTTATAGCGAGAATATCAAACGCGCGGCCGATAGAGGACGGTTTCATGCACGGTCATTTCCCGGTCGACGCACAGCGCAGATTCTCCGACTACCTGATGCAGGTGATGTGCATCGACAGGGACAGATGCTCGATAGACGAGACCGAGCATCCGTTCACGGAAAACTTCGGCAAAAACGACGTCCGCATCACGACGCACTACTACGAAAACGACTTCACGAACTCGATGTACTCCGTCGTCCACGAGGGCGGTCACGCGCTCTACGAGCTCGGCTCCGGCGACGAATACGAGCATACGAACATCGCGGGCGGCGCGTCGATGGCGATGCATGAGACGATATCGCGCTTCTATGAAAACATAATCGGACGCAGCCGTCCGTTCTGCGGTCTCATACTGCCGAAGGTGCGCGAGCTGTTCCCGCAATTTGAAAATGTGTCCGACGAAGAATTTTACCGCGCATGCAATGTGTCGCGCCCGTCTTTGATACGCATGGAGGCGGACGAGCTGACGTATGCGCTCCACATCATCGTCCGTTATGAGATCGAGCGTGACATGATAGACGGCGCATACAAGACGGACGAGATACCGCGCGTGTGGCGCGAAAAATACAAGGAATACCTCGGCGTCGACGTGCCTGACGACAAGCACGGCGTGCTGCAGGACTCGCACTGGTCGGGAGGCTCCGTCGGATATTTTCCGACGTACGCGCTCGGCTCGGCATACGGCGCGCAGATACTGCATAAAATGAAAGAAGACGTCGACGTCGACGAAGCCGTAAAAAGCGGCAGCACGAGGGCGATAAACGACTGGCTCGGCGAGCACATTTTCCGCCACAGCGCGATGTACGACCCCGACGAGCTTTTGCGCATGTGCACGGGCGAGAGCTTCGACCCCAAATACTTCATCGATTACCTCACCTCAAAATACTCAAAGCTCTACGGTCTTTCGTAAACAACTGTTGTCGGCACGCTCCCACACATTCGCGTCAACATGTAGTAAAATGACACCTCACGAGCGATTATTTCACGCAAAGCAAACATCGGTTGCGGAAAATTGAAACAAAGATAGGTTGCAAACCGCGGTTTCCTATAATATAATTGTACCAAACGAGATTTTATACAAAGGGTGAAAATAGAGATGAAAATCGGTGAGAAGATCGCGTACTACCGCGGAGCAATAGGAATGTCGCAGGAGGAGTTTGCGGAGACGCTCGGCGTCTCGCGTCAGGCAGTGTCGAAGTGGGAGGTCGGTCAGTCCGAGCCTCGCATCGACAAACTCCCGCTGATGTGCGAGCTGTTCCGCGTCAGCATGGACGATCTTATCCGCGAGGACGCCGAGCTGCGCCGCATCGGCGTGTCGTCGCCGTCGCTCAAGGCGGGAAAGTACTTCGGCACGGACGGATTCCGCGGCGAGGCGAACGGCGAGTTGACGGCGGAGCACGCGTTCCGCATCGGACGCTTCCTCGGCTGGTACTATTCGGACCCGATATCGGGCTGCCGCGACCGCAACTATAAGCCGCGCATCGTCATAGGCAAGGATACGCGCCTTTCAAGCTACATGCTCGAATACGCAATAGCGGCGGGACTCACGTCGTCGGGCGCCGACGCGTATATGCTGCATGTCACAACGACGCCGAGCGTCTCGTACGTGACGCGTCAGGACGGATTTGACTGCGGCGTCATGATATCGGCGTCGCACAACGTGTACTCGGACAACGGCATCAAACTCATAAACAAGTACGGCGAGAAGATGGACGACGGCACGCTCGCGCTCGTCGAGGCGTACATAGACAAAAACTTCGAGCCGCTCGGCATCGACGGCGACGATATACCGCTCGCGCACACGAGCCGCGTCGGCGCCATCATCGACTACGCGGCGGGACGCAACCGCTACATCGGATACCTCATCTCCATCGCGGCGCACTCGTTCCGCGATATGAAGGTCGGACTCGACTGCGCGAACGGCGCGTCATGGCGCATCGCGCCTGCTGTGTTCGAGGCGCTCGGCGCGCAGATAAGAGTCATAAACGGTCAGCCCGACGGCAAAAACATCAACGAAAACGCAGGCTCGACGCACATCGAAAACCTCTGCAAATTCGTCAAGGAAAATCACCTCGACATCGGTTTCGCATTCGACGGCGACGCCGACCGCTGCATCGCAGTCGACGAGAACGGCAATCCCGTCAGCGGCGACGTGATAATGTACATACTCGGCAATCTCTTAAAACGGCGCGGCGCACTCGAAAAGAATACGGTCGTCACGACGATAATGTCGAACGCGGGACTTTATAAAGCGTTCAAAGAGGCGGGCATCGACTCGGTGCAGACGACGGTGGGCGACAGATACGTGTACGAGGAGATGATGAAAAACGGCTATGCGCTCGGCGGCGAGCAGTCGGGGCACATCATCGTCCGCAAGTACGCGACGACGGGAGACGGCATACTTACGGCGATAATGCTGATGGAGGAGGTGATCGAGCGCAAGACGACGCTCGGCAGACTCGCCTCTGCGGTCACGATATACCCGCAGGTGCTCAAAAACGTGCGCGTGACCGATAAAGCTGTCGTAATGAACGACGACGACATCAAATCGCGCGTCGAGGATATAACGAAGCGGTTCGGCGACACGGGACGCGTGCTCCTTCGCAAGAGCGGCACGGAGCCCGTCATACGCGTCATGGCGGAGGGCGAGAACATCGACTTCTGCAACTCCGTCGTCGATGAGCTCATATCGCTCATCAGGGAAAAAGGCTACGACGCCAAATGAGCGGTTCGGCTCACGAGCCGAACCACGGCACATTTTCGCTTCGCGAAAAGTGCAGATAAAACGCGAAAAGTGCAGTTAAAAAAGTCAGTAAAAGTTTTTGAAGAGGGGGGCGGGGGAGTGACTTTTTTCAAAAAGTCACTCCACTGCAAGAAATATGCTTAAAATATCAGAACTGTTCGATCTGACGCACACGATGTCGGCGGACATATTCGACGGGTGCGAGTACGCGTGGGAAGCGCTGTCATGGATAGGCGACTACATACAGGCGCGCGGGGCGACGCTGTCGCCGGACGAATACGACAGTCCCGCGCCGGGCGTATGGATATCGAAGGAGGCGACCGTTGCTGCGAGTGCGAGCATAACGGGACCGTGCATAATCGAGGCGGGCGCGGAGGTGCGCCACTGCGCGTTCATACGCGGCTCGGCGATCGTCGGCAGGGGAGTCGTCGTCGGCAACTCGACGGAGCTCAAAAACGTGCTGCTGTTCGACAAGGTGCAGGTGCCGCACTATAACTACGTCGGCGACTCGATACTCGGCTTCGGCGCGCATATGGGCGCGGGCGCGATAACGTCGAACGTCAAAAGCGACAAGGCGCTCGTCGTCGTGCATACGCCGGACGGCGACATCGAGACGGGACGCAAAAAATTCGGCGCGATACTCGGCGACGGCGTCGAGGTCGGCTGCGGGAGCGTGCTCAATCCGGGCACCGTCATCGGACGCGGCGCACGCGTCTACCCGCTGTCGAGCGTACGCGGCTGCGTCCCGCCGCACTCCATCTACAAACACGCCGGCGAAGTGGCTGAAATTAAATAAGTTTTGTTTGCGAGGGAGAGGAAAAACTTTTTGAAAAAAAGTTTTTCCTCTCCCTCGCGCTCCCACTCTTTTTCAAAAACTTTTATTACATTTTTTATTTTTCAAAGCGACCGATAACAATATCTTAGGAGATAGCTTAAGATATGCACTAATCGGTTCGTTTTTGTGCGAGGAGCATCTCCTCACTTTGTTCGGAGCTGCCACACTTTCCGCAAAGCGGAAAGTGTCGGAGGTTTGGAGCGTAAGCGACAAAACTCCGACCTTTCTACAAAAAGGGGCTCCGCAATTACTTCTTGAAAGAAGTTTTCCTCCCTCCCTGCACCCACCCACCTTTCAAGAACTTTTATTACAGATGTCTATTTTCTTATCTTGCACTTATATTATATCACAAAATTTTCATTTTGTCAAGTGCTTTTCGCAAAATTATGTATTATTTTTCATTTTTTCGCGTAACTTATAGTTCGTGTTTATAATCGGTATCTCCGCTCACCGCGGTTCATTGTGCGGTGTGCACCCACTGTCAGCTATCTTTGACTACCTGACGTGGTGACGTCTTTCACACCAACAAATAAGTTTTTGACAAGGGGGACTTTCTCGCAAGAAAGTCCCCCTTGTCGAACCCGAAAGAGGCTCCCGTGTGTTCGTCGATGTGATTGAATCTGCGGCAAAAAATCATTGGTGCGTAGACCGCGTCAACATATCGGCATAACAGCTGCCTCGCGGCACGTCGACTGCGCCGCCGAAACATCGTGTCTCCGTCCAGCCGTGTCGCGCCGTCAACGCACGAGCGTTGTGCGCGAACGTGAGACTGCGAAGCCTCCGGCACGTTGCCTTTACTTGGACGACGAATCGGATATTTTTTGGAGTAGTATAAACGCAAATGGAAAACAAAAAGAAGGGGCGGAGCCCCTTCTTATTACATTTATATCACTCTGTACGCGGTGCCGGGCAGCGCGCATGCGTCACCGTGCCGCGCGGGAGGAAGTATTGCGGCGCACAGGTCGCCGTGTACGGCGACGCGTCCCGCGTCGGCGATCGACGAGGCGCACGACGTCGGCATAACGACGAAGTGGCGGCATACGTGATCGGCTGCGGGGAGCAGCGCGTCGGCGCCCGCTTTGCGGAGCGGCGTCAGCGGACGCTGCGCGCCCGATGCGACAGCGACGATGTCGGCGACGATGCTGCCCGATGTCGGGTACTTGCCCGCGCCGCGACCGAAGAACATCAGCTCGCCCGAAACGGAGCAGTTGAGAAGCACGCCGTTGTAGACGTCGTTTATGTGCGACAGCGGCGACGCATACGGGACGAAGCACGGCGCGGCGAATATGTCTGCGCGTCCGCTCTCGTACGACGCGTGCGCGATGAGCTTTATCGTGCCGCCGAGCTCGTGCGCGAGCGCAAGCGTCTCGGGCGTTATCTGCCGTATCGACTCGGCGCAGACTGCGGTCGGTGGGCAGAGCTCGCCGGAGCAGAGCGCGGAAAGTATCGTGATCTTGCGCTGCGCGTCTATGCCGTCGACGTCGGCGGACGGGTCGCGCTCGGCATATCCGAGTCGCTGCGCCTCCGAAAGCGCCGCGTCGAACGGTTCGCCCGCCGCGACTCGCGTGAGAATGTAGTTCGTCGTGCCGTTGACGATGCCGTTCACCTCGGATATCGTCTCCGACGAAAGCGCGCCCGTCATCGGACGTATGAGGGGTATGCCGCCGCCGACCGACGCCTCGAACAGGTAGTGGACGCCGTTTTTCGCGGCGAGCGCGGTGAATTCGTCGCCGAAGTTCGCCACGACCTCTTTGTTCGACGTGACGACGCTCTTGTGCGCTCCAAGAAGCGCGATCGTATATTCATACGCCGGATGCGAGCCGCCCATCGTCTCGACGACGAGCTCGACCTCGCCGTCGGCGATTATCGGCGCGATGTCGTGTACTATCTTATGTTCGAGCGGATGTCCCGGGAAATCGCGCAGGTCGAGCGCGTATTTTATTTCGACAGGCTGTCCGCACGCGGATGTGACGGACGCGGCGTCGCGCGTCAGCACGTCGGCGACGCCTCCGCCTATATTGCCGAGTCCGAGTATTGCTATCTTCATATGTCATTCTCCGTTTTTACGAGTTTGTATACATTTTCCATCATGGATAAAAGCGTGCTGTCAGGTTCGAACGCGATAACGGCGACGCCGCCGTCCGCGCGGAACACGGCGCGCGTGTATTTCGCGGGTGCCATCGACGCGCAGTAATTGTAGCGCTCCGCCGACGGGTATTTCGATGCGCGTGCTTTCCCGTCGTCCTTCGCCGTACACGGTATGAGCTCGCGCAGTCCCGCCATGTCGACCTTGACAAGGCACGACTGACGCTTTCCCGTCACGCGGTAGACGACGAAATAGAGCTCGCCCGTCTCGGTGTCCTTCGGTATGATGCCGTAGACGAACGACGTCCACGTGTACCGCTGGTTGATGAACACGCCGATGACGACGGCGATGAGCGCCAAAAACTGGAGTACGGGCACGTATTTTATGCCCTTAACGAACACGGAAGAAAAGTAGAGCGTCGCGGCGGACAGGTACGCGCACATGGACGACACGATATCGGCGCGGTTCTGCTTTTTTGCGCGGTGAGTGTAATCGAATTTGTCGTTCGGCGTCACTTTGACAGCTCCTTTCGGAGAGAGGACGAGATCTTATACTCGTCGGAGTTTCGTTCGAGGGAGTAAAGCTGCATACGCGCTATCACGTCGTCGTAATCGGGCGTCGAGCCGAACATCGGGTATATCTCGACGTAAAAGTCGACGCCTTCGGCGGGAACGCCGTCGAACGTCAGCTTGTGATAGACGTAGAGCAGACGCGTATATTTTTCCGACGTCGTCGGCTCGTAAAAGTTACCGTCGCTGTCGACGAGGCGGTATGCGAAATAGTCGCCGGTGCGCATATCGTCGGGGGATATAGTGACGTTCTCCTTTGCGTATTCGAGAAGGTTGCCGTGTATAAATGTGAGATCGTAGAAGAAACCGATATCGTCGAGCATTTCGACGACGTTATTGTTGGCGGTCGTGCCGGTCATCGCCTGATCGGCGGTGCGGACGTTGTAGCGGACGGAGACCTGGAGCTGATTCGCCGCGGGGATATAGAAAAGTCCCGTCGAATAGTAGAACCCGTCGGGCGTATACATGTCGTACACCGACTGCTTCACTATGACGAAGTCATCGGGCGAGGCGGCGTAAGCGTCGCGCAGCCTGTCGTTGACGGAGAGCGATTTGACGAATTTCGGATCCTCCGCCATGCAGACGCGAAAAATGAGCGCGGCGTTCGCGATCAGTATTATCCCGAAGAAGATCCACTTCATGAAATAGCCGAAACGAGAGGGTCTGTGGTCCTCCGTGACCTCGTAATTCTCGAAATCGTCGAGAAAGTGTTTCTTTTCAGCCATGATATCACCGCTTCTCTCAAAAATATCCTTTTTATTCTACCACAAGAGCGCGGATAAATCAAGTGCTTTTTTACGCCGCATACGGCATGCCGCGATACTGTATACTTGACAAAGCGCCCGCTTTGCGGTATAATAAATGGAAACTACGGTATCGCCATATAAAGAAAGTGAAAATGATATAATGCCGAACGAGAAAAAGAAAGTGTCCGCCATAACGTCGATGGAGACGGATTTCGCCCGCTGGTATACGGACGTATGCACGAAAGCGGACCTCATCGACTATTCGAGCGTTCGCGGATGCATGATAATCCGCCCGTACGGATACGCGATATGGGAGAATATGCAGCATATCCTCGACTCCAAGTTCAAGGCGACGGGACATGAAAACGTTTATATGCCGCTCTTTATCCCCGAGTCGCTTCTGCAAAAGGAAAAGGACCACGTCGAGGGTTTTGCGCCCGAGGTCGCATGGGTGACGCACGGCGGTTCTGAGCCGCTGCCGGAACGTCTCTGCGTCCGTCCGACGTCGGAGACGCTGTTCTGCGAGCATTACGCGAATATAATCAAGAGCTACCGCGACCTGCCGAAGCTGTATAATCAGTGGTGCTCGGTCGTCAGATGGGAAAAGACGACGAGACCTTTCTTGCGCAGCCGCGAGTTTTTGTGGCAGGAGGGTCACACGATGCACGCGACGGCGGCTGAGGCGATAGAGGAGACGGAGCGTATGCTCAATATCTACGCCGATTTCCACGAAAATGAGCTCGCTATCCCGGTCGTCAAGGGAAGAAAGACAGACAGCGACAAATTCGCGGGCGCGGAGGCTACGTACGCCATCGAGGCGATGATGCACGACGGCAAGTCGCTGCAGGCGGGCACGTCGCACTATTTCGGCGACGGATTCGCGCGCGCGTTCGACATCACATATACGGACAGGGAAAACAAGCTCGTGCACCCGTTCCAGACGTCATGGGGCGTGACGACGCGCATGATAGGCGGCGTCATAATGACGCACGGCGACGACAACGGACTCGTTCTGCCGCCGGCGATCGCGCCGATACAGGTCGTGGTGATACCCGTCGCGCAGCATAAGGAGGGCGTGCTCGAGGCGGCGAAGGCGCTCGCCGACAGGCTGTCGGCTGTGTGCCGCGTCAAGCTCGACGACAGCGACAACTCGCCCGGCTGGAAGTATGCGGAATACGAGATGAAGGGCGTGCCGGTCAGGATAGAGCTCGGACCGCGCGACATTGAGGCCGGCCAGTGCGTCGTCGCGACGCGTCACGACGGCGAAAAGGAGACGGTCTCGCTCGACGGCATCGAAAAGACGGTGACGGA
>CANPXS010000016.1 GCA_947586625.1 uncultured Clostridia bacterium
ATTATCCGCGCGGCGGGAACCGACGCAAACAAAAAAGCGCGCGGCGGAACCGACGCAAACAAAAACAGGCTCGGAGAGCCTGTTTATCGCAGATACACCGCCCACGCGACGACAAGATGAAAAAGCAGAAACAGCGGCAGACATATCATGAAATTTGTGTGGCGCGTCTTATGCCTGATCAGCTGCATCGTGACGTACATGACGAGCGCGCCGCCGAAAAACGCGGCGGCAAGCAGCACGCGTTCCGGCACGCGCCGCCCGCGCTTCCACGACGCCGATTTGTCGTACACGGTCAAAATCAGCGATAATACGGACGAAAATGCGAAAAGGCAGAGAAGCGGCAGCCGCAGCCATACGGCGATTTCATTTAAAATTTCGGGATTCATCCGCCGTCAGTCCTCCATATAGATCGCGCCCGCGTCGAACAGCCCGTGCCGCGACATCGATCGGACGTGGACGCCGGCGTCGGCAGCGGCGCGCATGACGGCGTCATGATCAGGGTGAAGCTCGATATTGCCGAGGAAATATACGATCCCGCGCGCGTAAAACGACGCGCCGCCGATAAAGCCGGTCGAATACCCGGGCAGCGATATGGAGCCGGAGCCGATCAGCACAGATCGGACGCCGCGCGACAGCGCGAGCTTGTGAATGGACGGATCGGCGGTCAAAATCGGCGCGCGCGCGCCGACTCCGAGCGTACAGACGGAGCATTTTGCATATCCTTGGGCGACGTTTAACACCGGCGTCATGGCGGCGGATGCGGCGCGCTTGACGGCGGGCGATATCGCGTCGGCGCGGCCGACGAGAGCGCCGCCGATCGTGACACAGTCGAACGCGGCGTCGGCGGGATATGAATCTGCGGGCGGATCGGACGTAATGACAACGCGCCGGCGCGTCGCGCGCTCGACCTCATCGGCGACGTATTTGTGAGCGGAGCGAACGAAAACAGATCCGAAACCTGAAAATAAGAGCATATCGGGATGGGAGGCGACGGGCGCGGGCATCCCGCATCCCGCGCGCAGACGCACGATCTCGACGTCCGAGAGGACGTCGTCGGCGCGTATCGCGTCCGTGATCTCGGACGGGGTGTTGTCAGCTAAAAATAAAGCGGCCATAAAACACAAAAGGGCAGACTACTGTCTGCCCGGGCGC
This sequence comes from uncultured Clostridia bacterium, assembly GCA_947586625.1. GTDB lineage: Bacteria > Bacillota > Clostridia > Oscillospirales > CAG-272 > DTU064. The sequence goes on from CANPXS010000016.1 coordinate 1,153, forward strand.
GTCAGTTCAGACGGCGCGAGTGATCTTGCCGGTGCGCTTGCTTTCACGCAGGCAGCGCGAACAGATGCTGACGGTTTTGTGCGTACCGTTGTCGTCGATGCGGATCGTCCTGATGTTGGGCTTCCATGTTCTCGAAGTCTTGCGCTCCGAATGAGAAACATTGTGGCCGAACGTAACGCCCTTACCGCAGATGGAACACTTTGCCATAGTTTAACCTCCAGATATATCATGGTCAATTATCACATTACGAACAGAGTTATTATAGCATAACAAAAATATGATTGCAAGGGGTAAACGATAAAAATCATTGACAATTTGAAAAATTTTCGCGCGGATTTATTTGACGCGGCGGCGTCCGATCCGAAAATAAATTGACGTTTTTACTTGACAACGCGATTGATGTGTGGTAGAATGATGAGGCTGTAGAGCAAACGGCGAGATACGGAGAAGTCGCCTAGTTGGTCGAGGGCGCGCGACTGGAAATCGCGTAACCGCCAAAAACGGTTCAAGAGTTCGAATCTCTTCTTCTCCGGTAAAAAGACACCGATCGCGGTGTCTTTTCTTTTCCTATTTTATCGGCGTTCGCGCTCCGCGCGACTATTTCATCGATGCAGAACGCGCGATGCAGAGGCGAATACATTCACCCTATAACCCTTGTAAGGAAAGTTTTCCTTAAGTCAGGACTCGGGGCAGCGCCCCGAATAAAGAAAGGAGCAGACATGATATCAAAAGATAAAACTCATGCGCGATGGTATCCGACAGACACGCTCGACACGATGTACGACGTCGACGACGTGCGCGTCGGTTCCGACGGCCTTACGATCGAGATGGCGCCGGACGGGGAAAACAGGGACGGCTGCAAGCGCATAAGACTTGTATGGGACGGCTTCGTCTCGTATCAGGTGAGCGCCGAGACATACCGCGACGACTGCTGGGTCGAAAGCAAAAATGACGCGTGGTCGTTTTTCGTCAGCGGCGACTCGCAATATCTTCAAAATTTCAAAGAAAGCTGCGCGCTTTTTCCCGATGGCGCGCGCCACTTTCTTATCGTCGGCACGAACATTATCGCAGATGTTATAGCGGCCGACTACCCGACTGCCACGGAATATTGACGTACATAAAACGGACGGACCGCAAAGGTCCGTCCGCTTTCTTATTGTGATTTTGCGTTTTTATGGCACTCGCCGCGCAGCGCGCATTCGGCGCAGTCACAGCCGCACGAGGATTTGCCCTGCTTACGGTCGCGCGCCATTTTGATTATCGCCAAGGCGACGACCGCCGCCACGACGAGCAGCACCGCTATCGTGGCAATATTTCCCGTCAGCCACTCGAGCATAATGCGTCAGCCTCGCTTTCAGTTCTTCGACACGGATACGGCGCGGTCGGCGTCCTTCGATCCGAGCCTCGACGCCTCCTTGTACGGACGCACGAGCATGAATACGATGAAGGCGAGTACAAGAACTGCGGCGATCACGCCGATCACATTCAGGCTGCCGGTGAAAATGCCGCCGAGCTGGTATATCATCAGCGATACCGCATACGCGAATACGCACTGATACCCGATCGCGAACCACGTCCATTTAGCGCTGTTCATCTCGCGCTTGATTGCGCCGATCGCGGCAAAGCACGGAGCGCAGAGCAGATTGAACGCGAGGAACGAATAACCCGCGAGCGGCGACAGCCCCTCGAAGTCGAGAACGCCGAACACGCCGACGACCTCTTCCTTCGCGACAAGTCCCATTATGGTCGCGATCGCGGCCTTGATGCTGCCGAAGCCGAGAGGCGCGAACAGCCACATGATCGCGCCGCCGATCATTCCAAGCACAGTGTCTTCAAGCTCGAGATCGAGCGAGAATCCGAAATGCCCGTCGACGGTCCCGAACGACGATCCGGCCCAGATGATGATCGACGAGAGCAGGATTATCGTCCCCGCCTTCTTGATGAAGGACGACGCGCGCTCCCAGACGGATCGGAATATGTTCGACGCCGTCGGCCAGTGGTATGCGGGCAGCTCCATTACGAACGGCGCGGGGTCGCCGGCGAACATCTTCGTCTTTTTCAGTATGATGCCGGAGACGACGATTGCCGCCATGCCGAGAAAATATGCGGAGGGAGCGACCCACCACGCGCCATGGAACAGCGCCGTCGCGATGAGCGCGATTATAGGCAGCTTCGCGCCGCACGGGATAAACGTCGTCGTCATGATCGTCATTCTGCGGTCGCGCTCGTTTTCGATCGTGCGCGACGCCATGACGCCGGGGACGCCGCATCCGGTCCCGATCAGCATCGGTATGAACGATTTGCCGGACAGACCGAACTTGCGGAATATCCTGTCCATGACGAACGCGATGCGCGCCATGTAGCCGCACGATTCAAGGAACGCGAGGAAGAAGAACAGAACGAGCATCTGCGGCACGAATCCGAGCACGGCTCCGACGCCGCCTATAATGCCGTCGACGATGAGGCTCTCGAGCCACTCGGCGCATCCGATCTTTTCAAGTCCGGCTGCGGCAAGCTCGCCGACGCCCGGCACCCATATTCCGTACTCCGACGTATCGGGCACGCCGTCCGCGTCCTCGCCTACGGCTGCTTCATATATGCCGGAAATGTCGTAACCCTCGTTTGCGAGCGAGTCCGCATATGTGCCGTATGCCTCGTCGAAGTCGGCAAAACTGCCGTCGTCTATCGCCGCCGCGATATCCTCGGCGCCGATCACATCAGCATCGACCGCCGCGTTCACCGTCGATTTAAGCTCGTCGGTGAACAGATGCTCCGCCGCGTATGCGTCCATCGCCTCGTCATAATCCGACGTGCCGATGCCGAACAGATGCCAGCCGTCGCCGAACAGTCCGTCGTTCGTGAAGTCGGTGACCCACGCTCCCACCGTCGAGACGGAGATGTAATAGACTATTATCATCACGACAGCGAATATCGGCAGCGCCGCCCAGCGGTTCGTCACGACGCGGTCGATCCTATCCGACGTCGACATCTTGCCCGCCGACTTTTTCCTGTATACGCCCTTGAGGATGCCCGCAATATACACGTATCGCTCGTTCGTGATTATCGACTCGGCGTCGTCGTCGAGCTCATCTTCGGCTGCTTTTATATCTTCCTCGATGTGATCGAGTACGGTTTTTTCAAGTTTCAGCTTTTCGAGCACCTTCTCGTCGCGCTCAAATATCTTTATCGCGTACCATCTCTGCTGCTCCGCCGGCATATCATGTACGGCGGCCTCCTCGATGTGCGCGATCGCGTGCTCGACAGGACCCGAAAACGTGTGCTGCGGCACTGTTTTGCCGTTCTTCGCGGCGTTGACTGCGGCCTCCGCCGCCTCGTTTATGCCCGTTCCCTTCATAGCCGAGATGTTGACAACCGGGACGGCTAACTCGCGCGACAGCTCCTTTATGTCTATCTTGTCGCCGTTTTTCTCGACGACGTCCATCATGTTTATCGCGACGACGACAGGTATGCCGAGCTCGACGAGCTGCGTCGTCAGATACAGGTTGCGCTCGAGGTTCGTGCCGTCGACGATGTTCAATATCGCGTCGGGACGCTCGCCGATGAGATAATTTCTCGCGACGACCTCTTCGAGCGTGTACGGGGACAGCGAATAAATGCCGGGAAGGTCAGTGACGACGACGCCGTCGTACTTTTTCAGCTTTCCTTCCTTCTTTTCGACAGTGACGCCCGGCCAGTTTCCTACGAACTGATTGGAACCGGTCAGTGCGTTGAACAGCGTCGTCTTGCCGCTGTTCGGATTGCCCGCGAGGGCTATTTTGATATCCATCTTGATTCCTCTCTTTCACACGGCGCAAAAAACGCCGCGACTGTTCATATTTTTTTGTTTTTTAGTGTTCGCTCACTCGACCTCGATCATTTCGGAGTCGGCGCGGCGCAGCGACAGCTCGTAGCCGCGGACATTTACCTCGACGGGGTCGCCGAGCGGCGCCACCTTGCGCACATACACCTCGACTCCGCGCGTGATGCCCATGTCCATGATGCGGCGTTTGACAGCGCCCTCGCCGTGCAGCTTCACGACGCGCACGGTCTCTCCGACCTTAACATCCTTCAGTGTCTTCATGCCTGCTTTTCTGCATCCTCCTGTTCCGTATATTTATATGTATACGCCGTGCGGCGTTCACACCATTATCTTCTGCGCCATCTCGCGGCTCACGGCGACGCGCGATTCCTTCACGTTGACGATGACGTTGCCGCCTATCGTCGAGACGACGCGGACTGTGCCGCCCACGACGAATCCGAGATTTTCAAGGTGCTGGCGCACCTCCGGCTTGCCGCCTATCTTCTTGATAATGTTTTCTTCTCCAACCTCTGCAACAGTCAGCGGATACATCCTTTTTGTTCCTTTCGTATGTGTCCGTTTTGGTAACGGTTCGCTTTGTTAGCCTTTGCTAACCGTTAAAGATTATACTCTGCCGCAAAGTCTTTGTCAAGCGAATAAACCGAAAAATCGACGAGGTGCGTCAATTTCGGCGAGTTAAACATTGTGTTAGCCTTTGCTAACAAATCTGTTGTGCGATTTTGCATTTGTATGCCGCCCCTATGAAAAGGCGGCGGCGCGCCGCCGCCTTTCATATTGACAAAACCGCCGTCCGGCGCTATAATCTGACGTGTAAATATCATTTTCGGAGGCGCACAATGATATCTCAGCCGTTAGCGGACGCTCTGCGTCCCACCACATTCGACGACATGGTCGGGCAGCGCCATCTGTTTTCGGAAAAAGGCGCGCTGCGCCGTCTCGTCGACGCGGGAAGAATATCGAACATGATATTCTTCGGTCCTCCCGGCACCGGCAAGACGACGGCGGCGGAGATAATCGCGAAGCGCTCGGGCAAGCCCCTCTACCGCCTCAACGCGACAACGGCTTCGCTCTCCGACGTCAAGGACGTCGCGTCAAAGACGAACGACATGTTCGGCGCGGGCGGCGTGCTTTTGTACCTTGACGAAATACAGTACTTCAACAAAAAACAGCAGCAGTCGCTGCTCGAATACTGCGAGGACGGCAGAGTCACGCTCATATCGTCCACGACGGAGAATCCCTATCACTTCGTCTACTCCGCGCTGCTTTCGCGGTCGAGCGTGTTCGAGTTCAAGCCGGTGCCGCCAGATGAGCTTGCGCGCGCGCTCCGCCGTGCGCACACGTATCTGTGCGAGCGCGAGGGACGCGACGTCAAGGTCGCGGACGAGACGCTTTATAAGCTCGCGCAGTTCGCCGCCGGCGACGTCCGCCACGGCATCACGCTGCTCGAAAACGCGTTCTACATCGCCGACGGCGAGATCACGACGGAGACGTTCGACGCGCTCTCGTCGTCCTCCATCGGCTCCTTCGACCGCGACGGCGACGTTCACTACGACCTGCTCGCGTCGCTGCAAAAGTCGATACGCGGCTCCGATCCCGACGCCGCCGTGTTCTACGTCGCGCGTCTGCTCGCCGGAGGCGACATACTGTCCGTGTGCCGCCGCCTGCTCGTCATAGCGAGCGAGGACATCGGCGCCGCATATCCGCTCGCCGCCGCTGTCACATACGCGTGCTGCGAGGCGGCGAAGCAGGTTGGCATGCCGGAGGCGCAGATACCGCTCGCAAACGCCGCCGTGATGCTCGCGACGGCGCCCAAGTCGAATTCGGCATGCACCGCGATCCACGCCGCGATGGCGGACGTCGAGGCGGGACTCGGTCAGACAGTGCCGCTCCACCTGCACGCGCCGCTCTACGTCGGATACAAATATCCGCACGATTTCCCGAACTCGTACGTCAAACAGCAGTACCTCCCCGACGACGTCCGCGACCGCAAGTACTACAAATTCGGCGACAACAAGGTCGAGCGCGCGTCGCGCGCGTACTGGGAAGCGATAAAGGGTGAGGAGCTGTGAGCGAATTCCGCAAGCGGCTGACGCTCGCCGCCGTACTCGTGCTCGCTTTCGCAGTGTCGGCGCTGACGATAGGATGCCCGATAAAATTCTTCACCGGCATACCGTGTCCGGGATGCGGCATGTCGCGCGCGGTCGTATCGTGCCTGCACCTCGACTTTGACGCTGCGTTCCGCTTTCACCCGCTGTTCCCGCTCGCGCCCGTCGTCGTCGCATATATCATATTCGGCGACAGACTGCCGCGCCATGCGAACACTGCCGTCGGCGCCGTCATCGCCGCCGCGTTCATCGCCGTATACGTGTACCGCATATTTTTCACAACAAATCCCGTCACAGCTATTGATTTTGACAGCGGTTTTGTGGTAAAATCAATTAAGGCTATATTTTCGCTTTCGGGAGGATAAAAAATGATACCGATGCCGATACAGCGCCGCGATTTTGTCACATACATACTTTTGAGCATAATCACATGCGGCATTTATCCGATCTTTTTTTGGTACCGGTTCGCGCAGGACATCAACCGCGTCTGCGAGGGCGACGGCGACACCACGACCGACTATATCGTCGCGTGGCTGCTCTCCATCGTCACATGCGGCATCTATGGGTTTTACTGGTACTACAAGCTCGGCAACCGTATGTACAATAACGGTCCGCGCTACGGCGTGCGGATCAACGAAAACGGCACGACGATACTTTTGTGGTACGTCATCGGAATGCTGCTCTGCTTCGTCGGCTCATATATCGCGCTATACTACATAATCCGCAACGGCAATATGCTGTTCGATTCCTACAACAACTATGTATTCGGCAGTCAGGGAACGAACGGATATTCAGGCACGCCCGGACAGTTCTGATAAACCGAAAAATCGCCATATAAAAGGGAGCCCGGCGGCTCCCTTTTGTCATCTTCCGAAAAGTCCTCTTTTCACGTACGGTTCTGTTTTAATATCGCCGACCTCGTACCCGGTCGCCGAAATCGCGGCGCGAAGCGCCTCCGCGTCGGGCTCGTCGTCGGTGATAACGACAGTCTCGCGCTTGCTGCGCGACGAGGTGACCTTTTTCACCGTCATCGCATTCCGCACCGCGTCGTTGACGTGGTTCTCGCACATGCCGCACATCATGCCGTTTACCTCTATTGTAGTTTTGTACATAATCCCCTCCCAAGTTAGCGTCGGCTAATTTCTGTAATGTAAGTATACATCAAAGCGAAGTTTTTGTCAAGGGAATATTCGACGCCGCTCTCGCCATGCGTTAATTTACGATGATGTAAACGGGCATCGCGCCGTAGGCTTCGCAGCTTCACCTACGCGCACCGTACTCGTGCGTTGACGACGCGTCCATCGTCCGACGCAGACACGACGTTTCGACGGCGATATCGACATGTCGCGAGGGAGCTGTTATGCCGATATGTTAACGCGGTCTGAGCCCCGATTCCTTTTTTGCCGCAGACTTGATAACATCGACGAAAACACGGGAGCCTCTTTCGGGTTCGACAAGGGGGACTTTCTTGCGAGAAAGTCCCCCTTGTCAAAAACCTATTTGTAGGTGTGAAAGACGTCACCACGTCAGGTAAATAAAGGTAGTTGCCGGTGGAGGCAGGCAGCATAAACATCCGCGGTGAGCGGAGATGTAGGTTGTGGTAACGGGTGAGAGATTACACAGAAAATAAAAATACATAAATTTGTGAAACGCACTTGACAAATTGTAATTATTGTGGTATAATATAGACAGTCAAGGGATATGAGGTGGGATGTGGCGTGCGCAGACCCGGCGGGGGAGCCTGCGAGCAGCTTCCTCGCGGCATGTCGATATCGCCGTCAAAGCGTCGTGTCTGCGTCGGACGATGGGAGCGCCGTCATCGCACGAGCACGGTGCGCGTAGGTGAAGCTGCGAAGCCTTACGGCGGCAGTTCGTCGCTGTCGCGCCGACCTGCGACACGTTTTCGCTTCGCGAAAAGTGTGGCTACACAAACGCAGGGAAAACTTCCTTTCAGGAAGTTTTCCCTGCCTCATTCCATACAAGTCTCGCGGGCAGCGACGCGCCGCAGAAATCGCAGAGCTCGTCGTCGTCCTCGTTGACGGCGCCGCATATAACGCATATGTTCGGCACGCCGAGCTCATCTTCGTAAAACGTGCGCCTCTCGCGCGGCAGCTTATACATATAGTTCGTGCCGTAATAGTGACGCACGCGGTCGCCGACTTTGTAATCCGCGATGCGCTCGCCGTCGCGCACGACGTATCTCACGCGCCTTATCTTCCCCGCGTCCGTTTTGACCGCGATCTTGCACACAGTCGCGCGCCCCGACCAAAGCGACAGCCAACCGCCCGAATATCGCACCTTTCCTGTCGCGGACATGCCGCGCACACGCACATTCTTGTTCCCGCTGCCGCTCATTGCCTTTGTCCTGTACCGGACGTTCACGACCTCGCCCTCGAACGCTCTTTCAGTCGTGAACCATTTCCATATCCGCGTCCGAATAATTGCGAAGAGACAAGTCGCCTCGACAAGTATTACGCCGAACACGTTCACCGGCTGCGTGTAGTAATCGCTTAAATATGCGATCAGCATAAGCGTTATTCTGGTTCCGACTACAAGGACAACGTCGTTCAGTATCTCACGCCTCACCGCGCGTTTTATATCGTCGAGCTCCGGCGGCAGCTTCGGCGGACTGTTGCTGCGTTCCATTTACCATTACCTTTCGTTCCAGTATTTGTATATGCGGCTGCGCTTCCACTCGATAACCGCGAACATCAGCGCCATCAACAGCACATATGACACGGCAGTGCGCAGCACCGGAACATTTATTACGCCGATCAGCGGGAATATGAACACAAACAGCGTCGCGGCACTCGGACCCCCGATGAGCATAAGCAGCTCCGTCACGACGGCGAGCACGCCGTATGCGACGAGCAGATATCTTCCGTCGCCGGATATGTACATTTTGAGGTCCTCGACGAGCGCGAACGGGCCGTTTCCGCCGAGATGCTCCTCATCGAACGCCTTGCGAATGTAGATGATGTAGTTTGCGATTATGTATATCACGAACATGATGAAGTAAACGGCGGTAAACTTCAGATCCTCCTCCGTTCGCTCGTCCGTGCGTCCGTAAAGAATGCTCGACAGAAACGGCGCCGACACCGCGTACAGCACGAACGCGAGCAGTTCGGACAGCACGATGCCCTTGACGAGCTTAAACATTTTCCTCTTGAATTTGTCGTCTTTCATTCCGGTTGCCTTTCTTTGGTCATAGATTTTTTGCAGCTATTCGATACTGATAATAACGAAAAACGATCATCAGTACGGTATCACCCATTCCTCGCCGGAGGAGGTGTCGATGCAGGTGAGATAGTTTTCCGAATATAGGTTATTGATATCAAAATCGTCTAAGTCGTTGTAAACCATAACATGCGTTATTATATAGTCCTCCGAATATCCGCATGTGACCTTTGAGTAATTATCGTCTCTGCCGCTCTCGTCGTAGACGGTATGCGTCTCGCCCGTCGTAAGATCATAGGCGCACATGGCATTTAACCCCGAATAATAGTAGAATATGCCGTCACAAACAGTTCCTGTCGATCCTTCGAGCAGGACGTCATATTGAGACATATCATCGATGTCGCACCGGCACAGTACGACATTATCACCCGATGCACGCGTACAGTAAACGTACTCATCGTTCACATACATGACCGATCCGACCGTATCCGAAATACTTCTGACGTTTTGCAGATAGGGATCGCACGTAAACAGGCTTCCGCTCCATGAATCGACAAAATATAAGGTGTCGTTATGTATTCCCCCGATACTCAGATTCATTCCATCAGTCTGTGAATACCATTCATCATATCCGCTGCCGTCGCGGTTTACACGATGAAGTCCCGTATCTGCGCCGTTGCCGTATTCAACAATTTCAAATGTCGTGTAGAAGATCGTATCCTGGTACATGACAAGCTGCTGTAAAACTGCGCCTTCGCCTATGTCGTCCATGATCACGCGCCACTCGTTTGTTCTTGTGTTGAACGACAGTATTCGATTGTTCCCCGTCGAGAACGGAGCAAGTATCAGTACCGGGCAGCCGTTATTTTCGATAGTGGCATATTCATCGACGAGCATGAACGAGCTCCCGAGCTCGGCAAACTCGTCGTCACCGTCATAGAGAAGCCTGCCCGTGTCCTGTACGTCTTTCACATTCTGATATTTTATCCTGCGGTCGCTGCTGTCATAGTAGTAAACGGTGTCGCCCCAAATAAGCGCGCCGTTGCCGCCGACTGTGTAATCGTGCGGTTGAAAGTCCGGACTGTCATCTCCGACAGTATCTGTGACCTCGACGGTGTCGACGCCGCTCGCGTCTGTATCGCCGGTGTCGGCGTGACTGCACGATACAATGCTGACTAAAAAAATTGCAATAATTAAAATCAATGCCATTGACCTTTTCATATTAATAAACCTCGCAAATTTGTATTAATTTATTTGACGTTCATCTTCAGACGGTCAAAAGGCAGCTATACCCCCCCCCCGGCGGGAATTTGTCACGAACCTTTGTCATTTTCGTCTTCATCTCTCCTCTCACCCCCGTATTCGTTGTCTATTATCGACTTGCCGCACACGCCGCAGACGTGCTCGTCGGCGCCGCACATCGTGCCGCACAGAACGCAGATGTTCTCACTCGTCCCGAGCTTTTGCAGATACTTCGCGCCCCAATAGTGGCGAACGCGGTCGCCGACCGCGTATTCGACGCGCTGACCGTCGCCTCTGTCGACATAGTTTACCGTGTGCTCCTTCCCGTCGTCCTCTTTTATGACGACGGTATGATGGCGGACGTGCCCCATCACGGGCAGTCCGAGACCCTTTGAGTCGATGGTGTTGTTCAGCTTCACCTCCGATACGACGCCCTCATACGGACGCTCCGTCGTGAACCAGCGCCATATCTTCGTGTACCAGAACGGGAATATCCACAGTGCCTCGACGAACGCCATGCCGATAGGGTCTCCGAGATATCCCACGATATACGCCGCGCCCGTCACGACCGCGCACCATATGATTATAAACGCGATCTGCCCGAGCAGCCTTTTGACTATCGCCGCCTTTACGTCCTTGTTCTCCGCCGGTATTTTGACCTTACCGTCTGCCATAGTATATATTCCTCCGTCGTTATTTCGTTCGGGTGATGCCCCCGAAAGTATATATAACATTTTTGCGGAAAAGCTGCCGCATAATTCGCTTGAGTTTTGTAATTGCTTTAACGTAACTCTTGCGTCCGTCCTGCCTTGTGCAGATAATACCATATAATCATGAGATTGTCAATAGCTTTTCGAAAATTCTTTTTGATTTTTTTATGATAAAAACGCGATGCGCACCACTTCAAAAAATCGCTTGACAAACACCGCTCCCTATGATATACTGTATTTTGTCATGCGGGTGTATTTCAATGGCAGAAAACCGGCTTCCCAAGCCGAGAACGCGGGTTCGATTCCCGTCACCCGCTGACTGAAACGTCACCGCACGATCTCTCGTGCGGTGAAACTTTACGGGGTGTGGCCCAGTTGGTAGGGCACTTGGTTTGGGACCAAGACGCCGCGAGTTCGAGTCTCGCCACTCCGAAAACGGGGAGACTCTTCAAACGAAGCGTCTCCCCTTTGCTTATTCCGTTATATTATCCTTATTCCCACAGCGACCTGTCGTCGTAGCATAAGATCGTGTCTTCGAGCCAATACGCAAACTCCGTCGACGGCGGATAAAGCGGCTCGAACGACTTGAACGTGTGATACAGCTCGGGACCGTCGGCGGCGTCGTGCCATATGTCCGCGAATATGAAGTCTGGCGCGTCCGTCACCGCCGTCGTCCTCGCGTATTCGACAGCGTCGGCGACGATGACTTTTATCTTATCCCTGCGCTCGAACTGCGGCAGTATCTCCGCTTCAAACAGCGACGCCGCATCGCGCGACAGCTCCACGACTGTCACGCTTTCGACCGACTCCTTCCGCGACGCCATGTACGCGAAATAGCCAAGCCCGAGCCCGTACGTCAAAACCTTGCCGTGCGCTCTTTCCACCGACGGCAGCGTCGTCACCGTCTCGTTCGGCATGAGCGTCATCCATTCGCGCCCGTCCTCGAGTATCGCCGGATAGCGGAACTCGCGCATAAAATACCCGATCTGCGGTATCAGCTCTCCCCTGCCCGTCACGACGAAATCGCTGCAGACGAACGCCTCGCACGGCGCGAGCGTCATGTTCGTCAGCCGCCACTTCCCGACCGTCTTTTCCGGTATCTTTATGTTTCGGTAATACGGGTCGGACTCGAACTGCGCCGCGTCAAGCTCATGCACCATCGGCGCGAAATAGTTGTAGTACAGCGTTTTTTCGTCCTCGCCCGCGCCGTCGCGGTATGGGTCGACGCCGCACATCATAGAAAGCAGCATCGCATATGCGCGTTCGCTTGATATCCCCGCATCGTCCGCGACTCCGCGGACCATATCGGGCGTGATCGCCGACGGCGTCAGATTCAGATACAGCGACAACAGCTCCGCGACTTTTGAATTGAGCGCGCGCACGCGCTCCTTCGGCACGACGCGCCGCGGCAGCTCACTCATGCTTATACGAAAGCGCCGCGCCGATGACGGTGCCGAACTGCGAATGTTTCGGTATCACGAAGTTGAGGTCGAAGTACATCGACAGCGACGCGAATATCCTCTGCGCCGGCGACGCCGTCGTAAGATTGCCCGTCAGCACGATGTCGGTCGCGTTGTGCGCGCGCGCCGCGAATATCGCCATCATCGCGACAGTCTCGTACACCATGTTGAACAGACCGAGCGCAATGTCGGCGTTTGTCGCGAATCCGCTTATGTTGCCGAAGTTCGACGCCGTCAGCTTCGACGACATGCCGCCGATGTCCTTCTTCGTCATGTTGCCGACGAAAAGGTCGACGTTTTCGATGTTGCCGTTCTGCGCGAGCTCGTCGATCTCCTCAATTTTGTCGATGCCGAACATCTTCCTCGACAGTCCGAGCAGCGTGCCGCCGCCGACTCCCGTGCCGCCCAAATATTGCGGCTGCTTCCCCTTTTCCGCATATACGAGCGCCGTGCCCGTGCCGAGGCTCTCCACCACGGCTGAATCGAGCCCCGACAGATACAGTCCGCCGAGTCCGACAGCTTCAAATTCACTCACATGCGTGCACGGCAGCGAATATATCGGCTTTTCGATGAACGTCGAGCCGACGCCCGTCACCATGACGTGCTCGATGTCGGACAGAGACAGCATGTTCTCGTCCGTGAACTTGCCGAACGCGCCGTAAAGAGAGGTGAGCGGGTCGGTCGCCCTTACGAATATTGGATTTATCAGCGTTTCCGCCGTCATGTTTTCCGCGTCGCGGAAACCGACTATCTTCGTCGTGCTGCCGCCGACGTCGATACCGATGATTGCAGGCATAAATTTTCTCCGTGATGTGTGAATCGGGTTTATTTATAATAACACACTGTTGAAAAAAATGCAAGCAGATGTTATAATAATAACACAGTGTTACCGAAAGCCGTGCGATGCTTCGCATCACACGCCTTTCGACACTGTTGTTATTATTGACGGCTGCCTGCTCGCACTGCTCCGCGCGCTCGCAGACATGGTATAATAAACGCAAAGAATGTCAAAGCCGCCGTGAAACGGCGGCGACAACCTAAGGAAGCGTTTATTGAACATAATCCCTTTTTATGTCGCAGCAAAGCTGCGACGTATAAGGTAGATATTATGTTATAATATCTTTGTGGACATGCTCCGCATGTCCCAAAAGCTTCGCTTTTGCTGTGGCTTTGCCGTTGGCTTCGGAGCATCACACATCCGCACAGGAGGAGATCATATGCGCCGGCTGCGCGACAAAAAACTGTTCATTTTCGACCTCGACGGCACCGTTTACCTCGGTTCGCGCCCGTTCGACTTCGCGATACGCTACATAAACAGGCTCCGCGCCGCCGGTCGACGCGTACTTTTCTTCACCAACAACGCGTCGCACACGGGGACCTTCTACTACACGAAGCTGTCATCGCTCGGTTTCTCGCCGATGCAGGGCGAGATTATGACCGCCGGTGACGTGACGATCGAATTCATGCTCCGCGAACGCGCGGGAAAGTCCGTTTATCTGCTCGGCACGTCCGATTTGCGCCGCGACTTCCGCTCGCGCGGTATACGGCTCGTGACCGACGACGAAATCGACGACGGCGCGCGCGCCGACATCGTCGTATCGAGCTTCGACACGGAGCTGACGTACGCGCGGCTGACGAACGCCGTCAAGCTGATACGCGGCGGCGCCGAATATCTGTGCACGCATCCGGACGCCGTATGCCCGACCGAGGACGGCTTCATTCCCGACAGCGGCGCGATAGCGTCGGCGATAACGACCGCGACAGGCACAACGCCGCGCTTTTTCGGCAAGCCGTACCGCGAGACCGTCGACATGATACTCGCCGCGACAGGCACGCGCGCCTCCGACGCCGTCGTGTTCGGCGACCGCGTCTACACCGACATCGCGCTCGGCAGACGCGCGGGCATACTGTCTTGCCTCGTCCTTACGGGCGAGACGACGGAGTCGATGCTCGCCAATGTCGACGACGACTCGATGCCCGACGTCGTGCTACCGTCGCTCGCTGAAGCGGAGGCGGCGACGTTCGGCGACTGACTGAACCATTATTTGGCAATAATAAGAAAAAGAGGTGATGCATTTGGACGCAAAAAACGTAACGAGGATCGCGCTTTACACGTTCATGGCGATAGTCGGCGCGGCGCTGCTCGTCGCCGTGATATTCTTTATCGCCAAGACGACGGGCGCGCTCGGCGATGACTCGACCGCCCCTCCTGAGAGCACGAACGCGCCGCCGCAGTCGAGCGCCGCGACCGACGCAACTGTCGACACTGACGCGCCGGAGACGAAACAGCCCGATGAAACGCGGCCGCCCGACACAACAGCAGCGCCCGAAACGACGGCGCAGACGCTGCCTGCCGTGACGGAGGCGCCGTTTACCGTCAACGCCTACGACTCGCCCGTCGAGATGTACGCGCTCTACAACGCGAACGCCCGAATCCGCCCCTCCGTCGACTCCGACATAATGGTGATGGTGTATCAGGGCGACCCCGTCAACGTCTACGGCGAGACCGACAACGGCTGGTACCACGTCCGCGTGCGCGGCTATGACGCATATATTAGAATGGACCTTCTCACCTCCGACGCGACGCAGGCTGAGGTGACTGTCGAAGAATACGCGACGCCCAAGACGATGTACACGCAGTCGCGCGTGAACGTGCGCGAAAGCTGGACGACGAGCGCAACAGCGTTCGAACTGTACGAGGCGGGCACCGAGGTGACCGTCACGGGTCACACCTCGAACGGCTGGTATCGGATAGTGTATAACGAATCCGTCGCATACATCAGCGACGACTACGTCGGTGAAAATATGCCGGTGATCGAGCCGGACAGAGAACCGTAAATGATCCACGGGGACTTAATAAAGTCCCCGCTTTACGTTACCGTGCCGCAAATGAGCAAAAAAAGAGCAGGCTCTCGCCTGCTCTTTTTATCGTGTCATGATCATTTCGTGACCCAGATCTCCATCTCGGCGATGTTGCAGTAACCGCCGGACGGGCTGTGATAACGAACATAGTTTACGGGGCCTTCGACCTGATCGCCGACAAGCGCCGTGTGCCATACGTACTCGGTCTGAGCATCTTCGATCGTGTGGAATACAGTCCAGTTCACGCCGTCAGTGGAGACTTCGAACGTACCGCCGCCCATACGACCCGTACCTGTTCCGTCGGGACGAGGTGCATAACGTACAGCGTAGAGGTTGATTCCCTCCGGGAAGTAAGCGCCGACATAACCGTTTTCATCGGTCTTGTCGCCCGGGATACCGGGAAGCTCTCCGTCAACGTCAGTCTGATACTCTCTTCCTGCGTCTGCATCGTAATATGTCGTCAGGTCGTGGTCGAACACCATCGTAGCGACTGTCGTGAGCGCATTGTTCCATGTGCCGAGACCGTCGTGGATAACGTTCGCGGGATCAACGTAAACAACGTCTACGTTTTCACCGGGAGCGCCGCCGAACGGGCTGGGCGTATACGCCGTGCTTTCGTCAACAACAGACAGCGGTACCGGATCAGCCGTGCCCGTGTACGGGAAGTAGTCGTTCGGAAGAGCGTCGTTGCCGATCTCGAGGTAGAGATTACCGGCTATGAAAATCTGTGCGAAGTCGCGCTGGAGCGTGATGCCGATAGGAGTGTAGCTGTCGATATCAAGCGTGTAGCCGATCGTGAACTGAGCGTTCTCCTTGTTGCCGTCGGTCACCTTGTAGCACGTAGCAGCCGTGTTGCCGTTCTCGCCGAGCGTGAGGACGTAGTAGTTGTTCTCGTCCGTCACAGCGAAGTAAATGTTGAGGATCGTGTCGTTATCGGCGGGCATTACCTTTACTCTGTACTGATAGTAGTTCCAGATCTTGTCGCCGTTCATGTAAGTAGAGGGCTCGGAGATCTCGATCGCATGGTTCGTGATCTCTTTCTCGTTCAGGACCTGAACGGGGCAGTCCACCTGCGTCGGTACGACAGCGTCGGTCGAGCCGAGAGCGTGGAATTCCGGGAACGCAGCCGTGTCCTCGAAATCGGTGTCGAGGAGCGTCATCTTCGCGCCCTGATCGACGACGCGCATGTCGTCGAAGTAAGCCTTACCTGCTTCGATGCCGATGCCTACATAGCCGTTGTAGGGGCACTCGAGATCGGGCTGATAGGAGAGCTCAACGGGAGGCTCTGTGCCTGCGTCTGTCTCGTCGCCGCCGGGAGCCTCTGTTCCGTCGCCGCCGGGAGCGTTCGTACCGCCGCCCGAGGGAGCGTTCGTGCCGCCGCCTGTCGGTCCGTCGTCCTTGTCGCATGCTGCAAACGCCATGAGCATCATAGCCGCGACGAGCAGCAGAGCGATCAATTTCTTGGTCATTTTGTTTTTCCTCCAAACAAATTTTTTTGTCGCGGACGACCGCTCGGAACGGAATTCCAACGGCGCTGTCCTGTGATATAAGTAATTCTATCATAGTATTAGAGTTTTGTCAATCGAAAATTGATATTTTTCTACAAATTGATTTGAGCGGCATAATTATTCGCAGCGAGAACAGACCATGCACTGCTCGACGCAAAGCAAAACGCGGGGCAAAGCTCCCATCAAAAGAGCATTTACCCCGCACATTTCATTTGTAATATTCCGCGAAATACGACATCGCCTCGTCCGCCGTGCCGCAGAATCTGCACAGCGTCAGATTCGCCGCGTCCATGAAGCCCTCGTACACCGTATCCTCGAGCAGCGCCCGAAGCGCGTCGTAGCAGCCGCCGACGTTATAGACCGCTATCGGCTTGTGCATCTGATCGAGCTGACAGAGGACGAGCGCTTCAAAAAATTCCTCATATGTACCTATCCCGCCCGGCAGGACGGCAAACGCGTCGGCGCCGTCCTCGAGCTGCGCCTTGCGCTCCCTCATCGTGTCCGTGTATATGAACCGCGTACACGACTTGTAAAGAATGTCGCCCTTGTCGAAGAACGTCGGCGCGACCCCGACTATGACGCCGCCCGCCTCGTCGGCTCCGCGCGCCGCCTCGCCCATGACGCCGTGCGCGCCGCCGCCGAACCACAGCTCGTGACCCGCTTTTGCGAGCGCGCGACCGAACTCATGCGCGGCGTCGAGGTATTCCCGCCTTATGCGGTCGCTCGACGCGCCGAAAACGCATATCTTCATTCGTAGTCCTCCTTTAATATATCGCAGATCACGTCCGCGATGACGCGGTGCCCTTCCCTTGTCGGATGCGGGTCGAAGCCCGAAAACGTCGTCGTGCCGCCGACCGTTCCCGCGTTGACGAGCCCGTATCTGCCGTCAAACGCTGCGTACACGTCCGCGACCTCGTAGCCGAGCTTGTCGGCGTTTGCCTTTATAATATCGTTGAGCCTGCCGACGAGCCTGTCGGACTCGTCCGCCATCGTCGTTTTCACGACGGCGAAGTCGAGCGTCAGGTCAAAATTCGCATACGGACTGTACACAGTCTGGAATATGATCCTTGCGTCGGGCGCTTTCGCGCGCAACAGCGCGATGATATTGGGTAAGTCGCGCTCGAAATCGGCGATGCCTGCCTCCGTTTCCTCCGTGAAGCTCGCGTAAAGCGCCGTGTTCAGCTCCGCCGCCCTCTCCCTGTCGCCGACGAGCAGGTTTAGCGTGTACTGCGTCAGCATCGTCACGGACGGACCGAGCACGTTGTTCGCGCCGATGCTGACAGTTATCAGCTCCGCGCCATCAAGCTCGGGCGCGAACCCGGCGACGAGGTTGTCTATGAGTCCCCCGCTCGTCAGACCGTTTATGCCGTAATTGACGCATGCGCAGCCGCGCGTCGAATGTTCGTCGAGATACGACTCCACGAGCGTCGAATACCTGTCCGCTTCCACATTTTCGAGCGCATACCCGAACGCGATCGAGTCGCCGAGCGCGACATATCCGATCTCGTCCTGCGGCTCCGCCGAAACGTCGACTATGTTCGTCTCCGTTGTCGGCTCCGTCTCAGTGACCGGTTCAGTCTCCGTGATCGGTTCTGTTTCGGTGACAGGCTCTGTCTCGGTGACTGTCACGGCTTCGGTATCTGTCGTGACCGGTTCCGACGCGTCGGTATCGAACGTATCAACCGTGTCGACAGTATCGACCGTGTCCGTATCTTTTTCCGTCCCGTGTCCGCACGACGCGAGCGATGCCAAAAGTACCAGCGCCGCGACCGCGCATATTATACGTTTTATTATCATTCCGTTTCCTCTTCATCGAATCTTATCGTTTCGGAGATGCCGTCATAGCCGAGCGTCGTATTCGGGAACACCGCTCTCGCCTCGCCTATGTAGGACTCGGGGTCGGGCATCGACGGGCTGTAATGCGTCAGCCAGAACCGACGCGGCTGCGCCTCTTTCGCAAGTGATGCCGCCTCCGAAAACGTCATATGCTTCGCCTTTACCGCCTTTTCCTGCTTGTCCTCGTCGCCGTACATGCCCTCGCATATGAACAGGTCGGCGTCCGCCGCCTGCTCGGCTATTATGTGGACGGGACGCGTATCGGTGCAGTACGTGACCTTGATGCCGCGCCTGTCGTGGCCGAGCACCATGTTGCGCGTATACTCAACGCCGTCATATATCGCCGTCGGTTCCTTTTGCAGACGGCTCCACACCGCCATCGGCACGCCGTTTTCGCGCGCTTTTGCGACGTCGAATTTGCCGACGCGCGGGATATTGACCGTATATCCGTAGCACGGCAGCGTGTGACTGACGCGGAACGGAGTTATTGTGAATCCGTGCATCGTCACGGTCTCTATCCTCTCCGTTATAGGATGGCACACGACCTCAAACGGCAGCTCCGGCGCTATCGTCAACAGCGCCCTCACGTAACGCTCTATCTGCGCGGGGCCGATTATCGTGACGGGCTCGGTGCGTCCCTCGCCGCCCATGGAAAGGAGCAGTCCGGGCAGTCCGCTTATGTGGTCGGCGTGATAATGCGTTATGCATATGACCGATATCGGCTTGAACGGCAGCGACGCTTCCTTCATCGCGATCTGCGTGCCCTCGCCGCAGTCGATGAGCATGCATTTGCCGTTGTACCTCATCATGCACGACGTGAGCCATCTGTTTTTGAGCGGTATCGTCCCGCCGCATCCGGCGAGCGTCACATCAAGCATCGCTAAACCTCTCTACACATAAATTGTTGACTCTTTACGCCAAAAGTATAACACAGACGCGGCGATTTTTCAAGTTATATCTTCGCCGGCGAAAAACATCGCAAATTTCAAAAAAAGACGTGCATGAACGGCGCAAATATGATATACTTAATGCGGCGCACGCCGCAGATGCTAAAGATGCCCGCATTTTCTCGATTTTCTACCGCCGGTAGAGACGCATTGACCGCACGTAGACAGCACGGCACGAACCGTCGACCACCGTTTTGTTGACCTTTCCGCGCGCCCGGTGCTATAATTGCAACGGTAAATGAAAGTCAAACGGAGGCACTACATGCCGTTTCTCATCTACGCCGATTGCAGCGCCAATCTCCCGCCGAAGCTCGCGAAGGAGCACGACATCAAAATAATCCCGTGTACATACAGCGTCGACGGCGTCCCCGTCAGCTACGACGGCGACCTCGACAGCTTTGACTTCAAGTCGTACTACGACTCGCTTCGCGCGGGCGCCGTTGTAACGACGTCGCTTTACAATCAGCACACGTTCATAAACGCGTTCGCGCCCGAGCTCGGCAAGGGTTACGACGTCGTCTACATCAGCATGTCGAGCGGCATATCGGGCACGTACCATTCCTCGACTCTCGCCGCGTCGCATCTTATGAGCGAGTTCCCGGGACGCGTCGTGCGCGCCGTCGATTCGAAAGGCGCGGGACTCGGCATAGGACTTTTATGCTGCCTCTGCGACGACTACCGCCGCGAAGGTATGACGGCGGACGAAGCTGCCGACAGACTCGTCGGCGACGTCGGGAGGCTCTGCCAGTATTTTACCGTCGACGACCTCATGTTCCTGCGGCGCACGGGACGCATTAGCACGCCGCTCGCCGCGATAGGCACGCTGCTCGGCATAAAGCCGATGCTGTGGGGCGACGAGACCGGTCACATCGTAGAGTGCGGCAAGTACCGCGGACGCAGACGCGTCATAGACGCAATAATCGAAAAATATAAAACGAAGGCGCATCACGTCGAAGAACAGCGTGTGTTCATATCACACGGCGACTGCGCCGACGACGCCGAGGAGATCATGCGTCGCATACTTGAGTTTTCAAAGCCGAAGGAGCTCTATGTATGTCCGCACGAGCCGCTGACCGGCTCACATGTCGGTCCCGGCATGCTGTCCCTTTTCTTCCTCGGCGACAGCAGATAAAATACACCAAAACAAGCGAGGACTTATGGCGAGAGATCATGCGAAATTCACTGTGACCGAGAAATGCGAGCGCTCGCTGCGCTCCGGTCACGTCTGGGTATACGGCGAAGAAGTCACCGCCGTCGACGGCGAATACGAAAACGGCACCGTTGTCGACATCTATTCGCAGAAAAGCAAATGGCTCGGCGCTGGATTCGTCAACGACAACTCGAAAATACGCGTACGCATACTCTCCCGCAATCCGAACGACAAATTCGGCCGCGACTTTTTCCGCCGCCGCCTCGACTACGCGATACGATACCGCAGACAGGTCATGGGCGATGACTTCGAGGCGTGCCGCCTCGTTTTCGGCGAGGCGGACGGACTGCCGGGGCTGACCGTCGACCGCTTCGGCGACATACTCGTCACCGAGGTGCTCTCGCTCGGCTGCGACAAGATCCGCGACGTCATATACGGCGAGCTCGTCTCACTGCTCGCCGATATCGGCGTGACAGTTCGCGCCATATACGAGCGCAGCGACTCGCCTCTGCGCGATAAGGAAGGACTTCCCCGCTTTACAGGCTATGTGTACGGCGATGGCGGCGGTCACGTCACGATACGCGAAAACGGCATATTCTACGACGTCGACTACGAGGGCGGACAAAAGACCGGCTTCTTCCTCGACCAAAAATACAACCGCTCGGCTGCGGCACGGATAGCGCCGGGACTGCGCGTCCTCGACTGCTTCACCCACACGGGCGCGTTCGCCCTCAACTGTGCGCGCGCCGGAGCCGCGTCGGTGCTCGCCGTCGACATATCGCGCGACGCCCTCGACTCCGCGAGAAAAAACGCATCTCTTAACGGGCTTGACGGCGCCGTCGATTTTTTGGAGTGCGATGTCTTCGACTACCTGACCGAGCTGTCCGCGTCGAAGTCGCATCAGTTCGACTACATTATCCTCGACCCGCCCGCATTCACCAAGAGCACCGCCACCGTCGGCAGCGCGTACCGCGGCTACAAGGACATCAACTTGCGCGCGATGAAATCGCTCCCGCGCGGCGGCTACCTCGCCACATGCTCGTGCTCGCATTTCATGAAGGACGATATGTTCCGGCGCATGCTCGCCGACGCCGCATCGGATGCCGCCGTCAGTCTGCGTCAGATAGAGGCGCGTCGGCAGTCGCCCGACCACCCGATACTGTGGGGCGTGCCCGAGACCGAATATCTGAAATTTTACATATTCCAAATAGTGTAAACAGCATAAAATATCGGGAGAGAAGGCGCTTTGCCGTTCTCTCCCGTTTTTGTTTACATAAAGTTACGTCAGCATCAATATGCGTTCTTATCCTCTTCGACGAGCAGACTGCCGAGACGCGAGCGGTTGCCGAGCGCGCCCGTCGTCCAGCGCTCGAGCATGCTGTGCGCGTCGTCGTAATACGATATGCAGCCTTCGGCTATGACGTCGTAGTTGTATATCCCCGACTCAAAGTCGAACACGCGGTCCTTCGCCGCCGTCACCTTGACCATGATGCCGAGTTCGGAGAGGTCCTGCTGTATTGACTGCGCTATCGCAATATCGCGCGTCGTATCCTTCGTCAGATACGACAGCGTAAAGCGGTACGCGGGGTCGAGCTTTCCGTCGCCGTCCTCGTCCATGCCGAGCGATTTGATGATCTTTTGCGCCTCCGCTCTGTTCTCCTCCGTCGACGCGCTGTAATACCCGCCGTCTGGGAACGGATACTTGTGCGTTTTCGTGTCGCGCCTGTACATACCGCCGAGCGTCGAATAAGGCACCGCCGACGTCGCCGCGCCCTCTCCGTTCGCAGTTATATTTTTAACTATATATTCCCTGTCGATATAAAGCGACACGGCGCGGCGCAGCTGTGCCGCGCGTTCCGCCTCCATGCCGCTGAAAACGGACGAGTTGAAATCGAACGCCAAATAATATACGCCGCACACGTCGTCTGAATGATACTCCGACGTGCCCGCAAGCTCCGTATGGTTCGCCGACGGCACAACGCCGAGATAGTCGAGCTCTCCCGTCGCGTACCTCGCATACTCCCCGCCCGAGTCGCTGCTGAACAAAAATTCGAGCGACGACAGCGAGACGTTCGCGTTGTCGTAAAATCTGTCATTTTTGCGGTAGATGTATTTGCCCTCCGATATGCCCGTGTACACGAACGCGCCCGACACGACATAGCTCATCTTGTTCGTCCACGCGTCGGGGTCGATTATATTGCCGTAGATGTCCATGTACCCGTCCGCGCCCTCGACGCACGACTCATTTACGGGATAAAACGCCGAAAACGCGCAAAGCTCGATAAAATAGTCGCACGGAGCAGAAAGCGTCACCGTCAGAACCATGTCCGTCTCGTCGGCTTCAAGCATCAGCTTGCCCGAATCCTCGTCGCGCGCGATTATATCGAATAACTCGCGGTACGGACTGTTCGTCGACGGGTCCGCGGCGCGCCGCCACGAATATACGAAATCGGACGCGCCGAGCGCGCTGCCGTCCGACCACACGAGTCCAAATCTGATCTTGAACGTATAGACGAGCGCATCGTCCGATATGTCGTAAGATTCGCACAGCGCATTGACTATCGAGCCGTCCGCGTCAAAACGGAAAAGTCCCGCGAAAGTGTTCGCGACGACTGTCAGCGCCTCCGAAGTCGATGCGAGCGCCGGGTCGAAGCTGTCGGCGACGTCGCCGAGGTACGCCGTCACGACGTTGTCCTCCGACGCCGTCGACGCGTACACGAACGATTTCGCGCCGTAGTGCGTCTGATATACTCCCGTAAGCGTACTCTTCTGCAAATACGCGTCTCTGTAATCGTATAGCGGCACGACGCACGACGTCGACATCAGCATGTCCTCCGCCTCGTGAAGCAGATTTTCGCGCTCATGCGTCGCCGTCTCCGCCCTCGCGGCGGCGACGAGCTCGTCATACTTCGTCCAGTCAATAGGGTCGATGCCGCGCACGCCGCCTCCGCACGATGAAAGCGCCGCCGCGGCGCTTAATGCGGCAAGCGCCGCACATATAGTTCGACAGAGTCTGTTTTTCAAGCTCACACACCTCGTTTGCATACGTGAAAGCGGTTTATTTGCCGCTCTCCTCATACATTCTCGTGAAAACGTCGTGGAAATACGACAGGACGGCGCGTCTCGTGACGATGCCGACGAAGCACCCTCTGTCGTCCGTTATCGGTACGAACGTACACTCCGTGATGCGCGAATACAGCTCGTCGGGGCTGACGTCGATAGTGACCGCCGGGTTGCGCTTCGTGCTGAGTATCTCCGATATGCGTATGCCCTCGAGCAGCTTTAAGTCATAGATGCCCCTCTCGACTATAAGCCATAGATAGTCGCCCTCGCTCACGTTGCCGACGTATCTGCCGTCGTCGGATATGACCGGCACCGTCGTGTAGCCGTGGCTGCGCATCTTTTCGAGTCCCTGCCTCATCGTGTCTGTGTCATGCACGAACGCGACGTTTATTTTCGGTATCATCAGTTTGATTATGTTCATTTTTCCCTCACGTAAACGTTATTTTATATTTTGTCCTGTCAAGCCGTTTTTTTCAGCCTATGCGATTTTCATCTTTAATATTTACAATATTCCTGTTCATTTGACACTTGCTATTTCTTAACATATATGGTACACTGAAAGCGAAGCCAAACACAAATAATAATGGAGGACGATTTTATGTTGGCTAAAAGACCGCCCCTCGGGTGGAACTCATGGAACACGTTCGGCGAGAACATCAGCGAAGACCTTATCCGCGAGATCGCCGACGCTATGGTATCGACGGGACTGCGCGACGCCGGCTACGAGTACGTCGTGATCGACGACTGCTGGTCGCTTCGCCGCCGCGGACCGGACGGCAGGATCGTGCCCGATCCCAAGAAGTTTCCGTCGGGGATGAAAGCGCTCGCCGACTACATCCACGAACGCGGACTCAAGTTCGGCATGTACTCCGACGCGGGCACCAAGACGTGCGCGGGCTACCCGGGCAGCTTCGAGCACGAATTCATCGATGCGGAGACATTCGCGGAGTGGGGCGTCGACTATCTCAAGTACGACTTCTGCAACAAGCCCTGGATACAGAACGGCCCCATCCTCTACAACAGGATGTCGATGGCGCTCAAGTCGACGGGACGCGACATACTGCTCTCCGCGTGCAACTGGGGCTCAGACCACGTCGAGACGTGGATACGTTCGCACGGCGCCGACATGTACCGTTCGACCGGCGACATATGGGACAACTTTGACAGCGTTCGTCACATCGCGCGCAGTCAGATGGACAAGATCGCGTACAGCGGACCCGGCTGCTACAACGACATGGACATGCTCATCTGCGGCATGTACAGTCACGGCAACGTAGGAGGCGGCGAGCGCGGCGGCTGCTCCGACCTCGAATACCGCACGCACTTCGCGCTCTGGTGCATCTACCAGTCGCCGCTGATGATAGGCTGCGACATACGCAAGATGAACGAACAGACACTCGAGCTGCTCAAAAATCCCGAGCTGCTCGCGATAGACCAGGACGAGGACGCGCGTCCGCCGATGTTCTTCTCCGGCAACAACGAGTCTCCCGTCGTCGGTATGTTCAAGCATCTGTCGGGCGGCGAGTACCTGTTCGCATACGTGAACTACTCCGACCATGACGCAGGCGCATGCTGCGAGCTCTTCGACATCGGACTGTCGTCCTGCGCCGGATACGGATTTGAGCTGCGCGACGTCTTCACGGGCGAGAAATCGGGTCCGTACAGCGACTACTTCTTCATCCCGCGCATGGCTCCGCACGACATGAAGATCTACCGCGCGAAGCTCGTAAAGATGTGAGCGGAGACAAGATAAACTATAACTGCATCCGCTGCGGCGCGCCGCTTTCGACCGACGAGATAGGACTTTACAAGAAGATGATAAACCGAGGCGCGGTCGAATTCATGTGCATCGAGTGCCTGTCGCGCGAGCTTTCCGTCTCCGTCGACGAGCTGCGCTCCCGCATCGAATACTTCCGCCGCATGGGCTGTATATTGTTTTTATGAGTTTTGCAGGGGGGAGAGGAAACTTTCTGAAGAAAGTTTCCTCTCCCCCCTGCGCCCCCCACTCTTTCAAAGACTTTTTATTACCTTTTTTGCTTTTTTACTTTAGCGACATCCACTTGCCGTTGCCGTAATCCTTATTGAGCTGACGGATTATATCGTCGCCGAGGCGTTCGGTCCTTATCTTCGAGCCCTCCGTCGACAAATGGTAGTTCGTGCCGCTCATATAGCGCGCCTCGAATATATAGTCCTCGATATCCGAGATGACCGTGATATGCAGGTTGTCGCGGATATAATTTTCATAAGCCTTCCTGTGCGACTCGTTTTTGCCGTCCTTAACGAGCGCATTTTTGTTGAGGCTCGGGAATGAGAAATACGTCTTCGCCCCCGTCGCCGCGCACTTGTCGAATACGGAATTGATGTTGTCGACGTCGATGTGACCGGTGCCGAGCGAATACGTTCCCTGCGAGCCGACGAAGTTTGCTCTTTCGCCGCTTCTGAACCACGAGTTGTCGCCGTAGCGGTCGATGCCGTTCCAGTAGTCGGTATAGCTCGTCGGCCACATCCAGTTGCGCGTGTTGTTGAACTCCGCGAACGTGTCGAACACGCCGTCGTAGTCGCGTATATCGACATGCGTCACGCTCTCGTACGCAGCCTCGAAGAACTGCCACATTATCGCGTTCCACGAGTTCGAGCCGAGCTGGAACTCGTTAGGCTCCGGCATGAACACGAACACGTCGTCCTCTTCGAGAAAATCGGAGATGAGGTCGATGAAGAACATGCCGCATGTCTGGTAGTGGAGCGCGTAGTCGATGATGTAGAACGCGCCGCCGAGCTCCTCCTCGAGCTGCGCGGACAGAACTCCGTACGTGCCGTTCGAGCCCGACGTGAACACGAGCTTGCGCATATCGTGCTCGGTCGCATACACAAGGCGCTCATACTTTATCGAGTATGTGCCGTGGTCCGCCGTCTGATACGTGGGCGTGCGCGCCGCATATACGTTCAGAGTCGAAAAATTATTGCACTTTGAAAACGACCTGTCGGATATCGTCGTTATCGTGTCGGGCATATAGAGCGTCGACAGTCCGCACGACGTGAACGCGCCCCTCTCCACCGTCGTTATCGTCGACGGCAAAATGATCGTGTCGGCGTCGGCGTCGGAGAAAGCCTTCGACTCGATGGATGTCACGTTCGTGTGCCTGTACGTCGCCGGCACGACG
This sequence comes from uncultured Clostridia bacterium, assembly GCA_947586625.1. GTDB lineage: Bacteria > Bacillota > Clostridia > Oscillospirales > CAG-272 > DTU064. The sequence continues at coordinate 28,194 of CANPXS010000016.1, forward strand.
ACCGTGTCATAGTTGCCGCTGTACGACGTCACCGCATACTCGTTGCCGACGCGCTTGAACTCGAACGCGTCAGACGGCGTCTCCTCCGCCCACACACAGTAGAGGTCGACGACTGTCTCGTCGCTTATTATGTTCCATCCGCACGCATAATAGTCGCCGCTGCCGTCGGGCTCGGTGTTGTAGCCGAGCAGCACATAGCCGTCGCGCACGAACATGCCGTAATTCGGCAGCGTATTCGCGTAGAAGTGATAGTCGTCGACTACCGTGTCGACGAACGATGCGCCGCCGTCGTAAGTCTCGCCGCCGTTCATGTCGTAGCGCACGATGCGAGCGCCCTCGTCGAGAAAGTTCGCGATGAGGTCCATATTCTTCTCTATTGAAAACGTGTACTTGCTGTCCGTGCTTATTATCGTGCCGCCGTCCTCGAGGCTCTTGCCTATCGACCAGCCCGCGAACATCTTCCTGCGCGACGCCTTTGCCGATACAGTGACAGTGTCGTCCTCGGTCACGTTCGTCCAATCCTTTTCGCCCTTTGTGACGCTTCCGCCCTCGGTCGCTCTCGCGCGGTACTTATATGTCATATAGTCGCGCACCGTCGCCTTTATCGTCGTCGGATACCATACGTCCGAAAGCGTGATGTGACCGTTTTCGTACACGGCCCCGTCCGACAGTATGACCTTCATCCCGTCGGGAACGGTGACGTCAAAAACTGCGCTCCCGCCCGCATCGACTGTTACGACGCTGTCGCCGTTGACGGTCAGATTGTCCGCCGACGCGAGCATAACGCGCACGGGATAGTCTATCGCCGCCGCCTTTGCTTTGGCGCACGCAGTCAGAGCCAAGAGCGCCGCCGACGCGAGCGCGAGCATCAAAAAGAGCCGTATGCGGGATGAACCTTTCATAAAGAGCCTCCGTAGCTTTACGATTTTGTGAGGGTCTGTCTACGCCTTTTCGCGTTCGAAATAATACTTTGTGTTATGGAGCCGCACGCTCTGCGGCAGTCCGAGTATGAGCCATGTGAACAGCATCGACGAGCCGCCGTACGACAGAAACGGCATCGTTATGCCGACGACGGGCAGCATCGCGAGGTTCATGCCCATATTCTCCGCCGTCTGCGCTATCATGACGGCGACGGCGCCCGCACACATGAACGCACCCATATCCTTGCGCGACGTCCTTGCGACGTGCACGATGCGGATTATAAGTACCATCATCAGCGCCATGTAGCACATCACGCCGAAAAATCCGAACTTCTCCGCGACGATCGAGAAAAAGCAGTCCGTCGTCGCGACAGGAACTTTTAAGTACTCCGTGCCGCCCTTAAGTCCCGCGCCCCAAAATCCGCCCGCCGATATGGCGGCTCGGCTCATGAGCGCCTGATATCCCTTGTTCTGCGGGTCTATCATCGGGTCAAAGCCCGTAAGTATTCGCATCTGCTGATACTCGCCGAGATGCGGCCATATGTACGGGAACGCGATGACGACGGCGACGACGGCTCCGAGATAGTACCACAGCGAAAGTCCCGCCGTATACATCATAACCGCGATAACGCACATGAAAACGAGCGCCGACCCGAGGTCGTCTATCCATATGACCATGCCGATGATGACCATCGCGTGTATGCCGACGGCGATGAGATTTTTCGGATGGTTTATCTTTTTTTTGACGATGTCGATGTGCTTCGCCATCGACATTATGAACATTATCTTGATAGTCTCCGTCGGCTGCCAGTCGATAACGCCGAGGTTGATCCACAGTCTCGGTCCGTTCGGGTCGGCGGGGTTATACCCCCTGACCTTAACGAGCACGAGCAGCGCCATCGACAAAAGCGACAGCGGCAGCCAAAAGCGCGATATGAGCGCGTCATAGTCGAACAGCGCCATCACGACGACGCCGCAAAGACCGAGCACCGTCGCCGCCGACTGTATGAGGAACATGCGCGAGCCGCCCGCGTACTGATCTTTTATGCCGTACAGCGTTATTATCGAAATGAGCGACATGCCGAGCGCGCACGCGAGCATCACAAAGTCAAGCCGACGAAGCCGCTCGGACAGCGACGTCGAAAATACCTTCATCTTTCCCCGTGTATATTATCAGTACGCGACGGCGAAGTACACCATTTCCGCCGCGGGCCTCCCGCAGCATGCGCATTTGTCGTCGAAATGCTCCTGCTCGAACGGTATGCAGCGCGAGGTGACGCCCGTCTTTTCCTTTATCTCTTCCTCGCAGTGCGGGTCGCCGCACCACATCAGCTTTATAAAGCCGTCGCCGTGCTCCTTGCGGCACTCGATTATCTCGTCGATACTGCGGCAGCGGTACGTGCGCGCTTCCCTGTTCGCGAGCGCCTTTGCGTAAAGTCCCAAACGGACTGCCTCG
>CANPXS010000017.1 GCA_947586625.1 uncultured Clostridia bacterium
TCGTGTAAGAGGCACACGAGTCCGTGACGGAGCGCCACCTTCTGCATTATCTCCATGGTGAGCTGGTTGTGGTCGGTGGCGATGTTCGTCGTCGAATATATCGGCGCGAGCTCATGCTGCGCGGGCGCGACCTCGTTGTGCTCGGTCGTCACGAATATGCCGAGCTTCCAAAGCTCCTCGTTCAGATCAGCCATATACTCGGCGACTCTCGGCTTGATGGCGCCAAAATAGTGGTCGTCCATCTCCTGACCCTTCGGCGGCATAGCGCCGAACAGCGTGCGGCCCGTGAAGATGAGGTCGGGGCGCTGCTCGTACATCTTTCTGTCCACGAGGAAATACTCCTGCTCGGGACCGACCTCGGAGCGCACGCACTTTACGTCGTCGTGACCGAACAGACGCAGGATGCGCAGCGCCTGCTTATTGAGCGCCTCCATCGAGCGCAGAAGCGGCGTCTTCTTGTCGAGGGCTTCGCCGCCGAACGAGCAGAACGCGGTCGGGATGCAGAGCGTGTGATCCTTGATGAATGCATACGACGTCGGGTCCCATGCCGTGTAGCCGCGCGCCTCGAACGTCGCGCGCAGACCGCCTGACGGGAACGACGACGCGTCGGGTTCGCCCTTGATGAGCTCCTTGCCCGAGAACTGCATTATGACGCCGCCGTCGGGTGCGGGCGTGATGAAGCTGTCGTGCTTCTCGGCTGTGACGCCGGTGAGAGGCTGGAACCAGTGCGTGTAATGTGTCGCGCCGCGTTCGATCGCCCACGTTTTCATCGCTTCCGCGACTGCGTTGGCGACGGACGGGTCGAGAGGCGCGTCCTCGTCGATGGTCTTTTTCAGCGAAGCGTACACCTTAGCGGTGAGCATGGACTTCATGACTCTGTCGTCGAACACGAGCGAGCCGAAATACTCGGGAACTGCTGCCATTTTTGTTTCCTCGTTTATTTGTGGATTTGCAAAAAAGGCGTCTTTGAGGGTATATCCTCAAAGACGCCTTTGCCTTTTTATGATGTGATTGTACCACTGCGCGCGCATTTTGTCAACGAAAATTATGCATAAAATTCGACCGCGACGCCGCTTAAAATTTGCCGTTATCACATAGTTTTAATAATTCGCGCCATTTTATGCGACTTTCGGTTTTGCATAATTTCACGGACGCAAAGTGCAAAATTTACTTTTTTACTCCTGCGCCGCGTCCCTCTTTCAAAAGCCTTACTTTTTCTCTACCGTGAACATGCACGTGACATAGAAATTGCCGTTTACGCCGCCGTATATTTCCTTTGCCGCGCGGTAACTTCCAGGCGCAAGCTTTGACGAACCAAAAGCATATTTCTGTTCCCACGTTTCTCCCGGTTTAAGATAAATCGCGATCTCGGGGAATGAACCGATCAAATCGGCAGGCGTCATTTTTCCGGCGTGGTCTATTGACCAAAGCCAATAGGACGGATCGAAGACTATCTCTTTGTCGGAGTCGTTTTTCAGTATGAGCTTGCCGCTGTCGTGCTCATACATAAACGTCACGCCGAGACGGTTGTCGACCGGCACGCCGTCTATCTCATCTATTGAATAATGGCGGCACGGGTACTCGGCAGTGAATTCGTATCTGACGTAGAAATGCTTGCCGTTTTCCTCAAATTCGAGATATACTATAAACTCGTCGCCGGCAGCGCCGAATCCCAAGCTGATATCATGCGCGTAGGTATCGCCCGCCTCTATCGCTTCAGGAGCGTCGAAAAGGTCATATCCGTAGCGCCGCACCCACTCTCCGTTTTCACGATGCCACACCTTCGTCTCGCCCGCGATGCTTATTACCGAGTCGGTGTCGTTTGTAACGGAGATGCCGAGCCACGGACCCGGTTCCGTGCCGTCCTGATAATATACGCTTCTGTCGTCTAAGGAAACGAATTCCTTTCTTTCGGTCGAATACGTCTGCCCGAGCGTTATACCGTGCTCGCCGTTTTCATATACATGCAGATCGTCGTCGGGACGCGGCTCCGTCGGCACGCCGTCGAAGGTGTCGACGACATCTTCGACCAAATAGTCGGCGATCAACCATGTGACGAACTGTCCGTCGTTGTCAAAGTCTATCAAAAGCTCGGTCATTCTGTCCCCGCTCGACGGCGCCGCCCCGAGGCTGTAAACGAAGCATATGCCCTTACCGTCGGGCAGCTCCTCGGTGCGGTCGGGCTCACCGAGGCAGCCGACGATAAACTGCTCATCTACGCCCGCGCCGGTGCAAAGAGGCGCCATTTTCACGCTTACGCCGCCCTCGTCGTAGACGACGGCGATGCCGCTCTTGTTTATGCCCGAATATATGACGAGACTGCCGTCCGCTGTGGGATATTCCTCGCTCTGCCAATACTCCGGTATATACCGCTCGATGTCCTCCCGCGTCATATCGACATAGACCGTACCCGTCGCCCACAGCTCGAACGCGTTCATGTAATTCTCGCCGTCATCGCCTTTATCATCTGCCGCGCCCGCGTCGTCGTCCTTGCGTTCATATACGGTAAAATCGTATGAGATGTAGAACTGCTTCCCGTCCGCGTCCGTCACGAGCACATAATGCCTGTACGTCCCCGCCTCTATGCCGAGCGGTATATCGAGCTTAGGACCATCCTCCATGCTGTCCGCATCGAGCGTATGCTCCGGCGGAAAATCGGTATTCATCAAAAAGGTCTCCCACTTGCCGTCCGTATACTTGTCCGTTCTGCCCGAACTCCACGTCACCGCCCTGTCGGTACGGTTGAGTATTTGAAAGAATATCGTGTTCGTACCTTCGTATATAGGCGATGAGTAGAATACCTGCGTAAGGTCCACGCCGAGATAATTGTCTACCGGCACGCCGTCGAGCTCCCTCATTATTTGATGGCGGCACGGATATTCGGCGGTGAATTCGTATCTGACGTAGAATTGCTCGCCGTTTTTCTCACATTTGAGATCAATCACAAACTCGTCGCCCGCGACGCCGAATCCGGAGCTGATATCATACGTGTCGGTGCCGCCCGCCTCTATCGGATCGGGGTCCGTATATGATCCGTAGCCGTAGCGGTGCACCCACTTTCCGTTCTCACGCCGCCAAACCTCCGAATGAATGACGCTTATCGCGGAATCGCTCTCGTTTTTGACCGAAATTCCGAGCCATGAACCCCCGTCTACGGTATCTTCATAATATATTCTCAAGTCGTCCTCGGAATCGAAATCTATTATATCCCTTCCTCCGTCAGGACTCATATTCACCCACGTCTGTTCGAGCGTTACGCCGTGCTCGCCGTTTTCATATACGGGCAAATCAAAGTCGGGGTGCGGCTCCGTTTGCCCGATGTCGTACGTCACATACGCGGTCGTGTAATCTATGATCTCCGAGTCGTCCTCTACTCCGCCGTTGACGCGTATCATTGAATATTCGACCACTGCTTTCCCGTCGACGATATAAAGCGTGCGCTTTGCATAGTCGAGATCGTAGTTGAACGACGCCGCAGGATAAACTGACGCGTATTTTTCGGCGAGCATCGCCACCACCGCAGCCGCCGCCTCGTCCGAATACGCGAGAGTCTGCGCCGTTTCCCCGTCGACGCGGGAATAGTCGGTCCTGTCGGCTGTGAGGTCGATATATGCAGTATTGTTCATGTGCATGGTGATCGACATATACGGCGCGCACTTCACGCCGCCGACGGTCTTTTGAAAGTCATAGGCGCAGGACGGGACGCCGGAAAAAAGCTGGTTCATACTTTCGTCGCCCGCCTCGTATACGATGCTGCCCGACGAAAACTGCTCGACTGCAATTTCTATAACCTTTGCTTTTTGCTCGCTTTCGTCGAATTCTTTTTCAAGATCGCCGGGGCAGTCGATTCCGCCGCAGTCAAACGACACGAGCGCGCCGTCTATGTCGACGCCGAACTTTACGCCGTCCGCGTCGCGGTACATGTGAACGACGTCCGCGTACTGTCTGCCTTCGCGCATGATCGACGTGACGTATTCGCCCTCGTATGTTACGCCACCTACGGTCACCGACGCCGTTTTCGGCGCGTTCTTGTCCTCGTACTCCGTCTCCGGGTACATTTCGTAGTCACTGCCGTATGCGACGAGCCTGTACTGCTCGGGCAGCTTCACCTGTCCGCCGGGTTGAGACTGTCCGCGCACCGATTTTATCACGTTTATCGCCGTCGGTATCGACAGCGCTATGACCGCGCATGCCGCGATGCCCGCCGCCCATGCGCGCAGAACGCGCGAGTCGCGGTCGCGCTCCCTTTTCTGCTCCGCCTCGACTATGAATACGGGCGATATCCCGTCGAGCGCCCTGCTTACCGTCTCCTTTTTCATACGTCGTACCCCTTCTCCTTTAATATCTCGCCGAGCTTTTCGCGCACGCGGAACAGCTTCACCGACACGGCGCGCGCCGGCAGCCGCAGCCGCTTCGCGATGTCCCTGACAGCGTCGCCGTAGTAGTAGCGGCGCACGAACATGATGCGCGACTCCGCGTCAAGGCGCGCGAGAAATCCGTTTATCTCCGCCGTCAGCTCCGACGCGCTCAAAGATTCGCTCACATCGTCGACGCCGATGCCGTCCGCGAGCTCGTCGAGCGCCGCCGAATGGTTCGTCCGCCTTTTCTGCGCCGTCTCATGCCTCATTTTGTCGACGGCGATGTTGCGCGTTATCCTGCACACGTACGCGCCGAGCGGGTCGGGTTCCTCGGGCGGCACTGAGTTCCACACCGCCAGCATAGCGTCGTTGACGCATTCCTCCGCGTCCTGATGCGACGCGGTGATGTTGAGCGCCACCTTCATGCACGCGCCGCCGTATTTGCGTTCGAGCTCGCGGAGCGCGTGCTCGGAGCGCGACTTCAAAAGCTCGAGTATTTTCTCATCGCCCGCGTCGGCATTTCCGCCGCGTCTCGCCATGCGCATCACCCCCTTCACTATTATATCTCGTATTTGACGGCGCTCATATTTCGGGTACGACGCAAAATTTTATATTTATATGAAGATGAGGGAGCGTTACTGCGCTCCCTCGTAGCTGTTGTCCCTCGTTATGAACTTCGTGTACTTGCCAATCCAGCCGACCTTCACGTTGCCGACGGAGCCGTGGCGGTTCTTCGCCACGATGACCTCCGCTTCCTCCTCGGCAGCGCCCGTCGTCTTGTAGTATTCCTCGCGGTAGAGGAACATGACCATGTCCGCGTCCTGCTCGATAGCGCCCGAATCGCGCAGGTCGGACAGCATCGGACGCTTGTCCGTCCTCGACTCGGGTCCGCGCGAAAGCTGCGCGCAGCATATGAGCGGCACGTTCATTTCCTTTGCCAAGAGTTTGAGATTGCGCGATATCTCCGCGACCTCGTTCACTCTGTTGTCTATGCGGCGATCGCTCTGCATGAGCTGCAGATAGTCGATGACGATGAGCCCGACGTTTTTCATTCTGTGCAGCTTCGAGCGCATGCCCGCTATAGTGATACCCGACGTGTCGTCTATGTAAATATTGCACTCGGACAGTATCGCCGACGCCTCGGCGAGACGGCGCCAGTCATCGGACGAAAGCGTGCCGCGCCGCAGGGCGGTACTGTCGACGAGAGCTTCGCTCGACAAAAGGCGCGAGGCAAGCTGCTCCGACGACATCTCGAGCGAGAACACGCACACCGACTTGCCGCCGAGCTTCTTCGACGCGTTGACGGCAACGTTCATCGCAAACGACGTCTTTCCCATGCCGGGACGTGCGCCGACGAGCACGAGGTCGCCGGGCGACATGCCCACGACGGTGCGGTCGAGGTCGGAAAATCCCGTCGGCAAAGCGTCGTTTTCGTCCGGGTGCTCCGCTATGCTCTGATAATACTTGAACTGCTTTATCAAAACGTCGCGGATATGGACGAAGCTGCCGCCGCCGTCCTGCCCCGACAGCGCGAGTATGCGCGACTCGGCGCTGTCGATGAGGCGTTCCGTCGTGTCCGCCTCCGTGTACGCCTGCTCCGCCACGTCCTCGCACACGGAAATTAGCGCGCGCAGCCGCGACTTGTCGCGCACGATGTTCGCGTAGTCGCGGACGTTGGCGGGCGACGGCACTATCTCCGCGAGCGTTCGCAGATATTCCTTCCCCGACTCGTCGTCGTATGCGCCGAGTTTTACGAGCGTGTCGACGACGAGGACGGGGTCAATGTCCTTATTTTTTAAGAAAAGCTCCTGCATCGCCATATATATCTGGCGATGGTTCTCGAAGTAGAAGTCGTCGCTGACGACGATGCCCGCGATCTTGTCAAAGCTCTCGGGCGCGATAAGTATCGAGCCGAGTACGGACTGCTCCGCCTCGAGCGAGAACGGCATCTTCCTGCCGAGCAGGTCGGCGGCGTTTTCGTTTGCCATAGAGCCGCTTACTTTTCGACGACGAGCACATGGAGCGTGCCCGTCACGTCGGCGTGCAGCTTCACCTTGACGTCGAATGTGCCGTAGCTCTTTATCGGCTCGGGCAGGACTATGCGGTACTTGTCAATCTCGATTTGATGCTGCTCCGCGAGCGCGTCCGCGATGTCCTTTGACGTGACGGAGCCGTATATCTTTTCGCCCTCGCCGCGAAGAGCGAGCTTTATCTGCTTTTCGTCGAGCACTGCCGACAGCGACTTCGCCGCCGCGCGTTCCTCGTCCTCTATGCGCTTCTTCTCCGCCTTTTTCTTCTCTATATCGGCGAGCACCGCCGGCGTCACCTCGACCGCGAGCCCGCGCGGGATAAGATAGTTGAGCGCGTAGCCGTCGGAGACGTTTTTCATGTCGTCCTTTTTGCCCTGTCCCTTTACGTCCTTCAAAAGCAGTACCTTCATTGTGCTTACCTCACTATATGTTGTAGTCTGCGCGTCATCGGCGCGCTTTTTCCTTTTCTCTTTCCTGTTTTGACACAGCTGTACTTTCCTCGCCGCGCGACTCGGCGAAATAGTCGTCGATAGCGCCGCGCAGCTTTTCGAGCGCCGCGTCTATCTCCGTGCCGCCGAGCTGCGCGCCCGCGACGTCGAAGTGACCGCCGCCGCCGAGACGTTCGAGCACGAGCTGCACGTTGACGTCGCCCGTCGAACGCGCCGATATGTGTACGACGCCGCCTATTTTTACGAGCGCGAACGACGCCGTCACGCCGCGCACCGTCAGGAGCTTGTCCGCCGCCTTAGCCGCCGAGACTCTGTCGCCCGGCATGCCCTCGTCTGGCATATACGAGATCGCGATTATGTCGCGGTACATGGAGACATTCGACTCGAAACGCGCCTCGCTCGTGAAATCGTCGAGACCGGAGCGGAAGAAGTCGACGGCGATCTCGGCATTCGCGCCGCAGCTTTGCAGATACATCGCCGCCGAGAACGTGCGCGCCGTCGTCGAGCGCGAGAGCTGCTTCGTGTCGAGCAGTATGCCCGCGTACATGACGTCGGCCTCCGCCGCCGTCACGCCCGACGTGCCGTACATCTGCTCTATCATATCGGCGAGCAGCTCGCTCGCCGACGACGCCGACGGCTCGATGTAGGTGAGAACTATATTCTTCGGCACGTTCGGCGCCTTTATGTGGTGGTCGATTATGATTATCTCGTTTGCCGAGTCGGCGACGTCGGGCGCATAAAGATGAAGCGAGCTGTTGACGTCGCATATCATAACGAGCGTGTCGGAGCGTATCATGTCGAGCGCCGCCGCCTCGTCGACGAACATCGCCTCATACTCGGGCAGCGAGCGGACATGCTCGATGCAGGGCGCGATGTTGTCGTCGTTCACGTCGACGACGATGTGAACGTCGGCGCCCTCGCGCAGCGCGAGACGCGCCGCGCCGATGCACGAGCCGATACTGTCAAAATCGGGGTATCGGTGACCCATGACGAGCACGTTGCCGGCGTTTTTGATGTGCGCGGCGACTTCGTTCGCGATAACGCGCGAACGAACCTTCGTGCGCCGCTGCATAGTCTTAGTCCTGCCGCCGTAGAACTCGGTGCCGGACTCGGTCACGAGCACTGCCTGGTCGCCGCCGCGCTGGAGCGCCGTATCGAGCGCCGACAGAGATGCGCGCTCGGACTCGTCGAGCGTTTTGCCGAGCAGCGATATACCGATCGAGACCGTGACGGGGAGCTGTCCCGAGCCTATGCGTATCTCGCGCACGCGGTCGAGCACGTCGAACTTGTGCGACGCGAAATCGTCGAGCCGTCCCTCGGAGAATATCATCATGTACTTGTTTCTGTCATACTCGCGCAGTATCGCGTCGTGCGACCGCGCCCAATCCTTTAGTATCGCGTCGACGTCGCGTCCCGCGTCGCGTATCTCGCCCTGCTCGTACCGCGTCAGCTCGGACAGATTGTCTATCTGTATATGCGCGACGAGCGGGTGCTCGACCTTAAGACGTTTTTCAAGCGTCGCCGCCTCCGTCTCGTCGTGGACTATGAGCATGAAAAACAGTCTGCCGTCGATGCGGAATCTGTAATTTTCGAGCGACAGCACACGTCCCGACGTCTCGACGCGCATATGCCCGCCGTCGGCGGTCTCGTTTGCGACCTCGGGGAAGTCGACGGGCAGGACGAACGAAAAGTGCGCGCCGCGCAGACGTCCCTGCGCGCCGAGCGCGTCGGCAAGTTCGGCAAACGCGCTGTTGTGCCATATAACGACTCCGCTCTCGGACGTTATCGCCGCAGGCGCGCCGAGATTCGTCATTACGTCGGTCATGATATCGCCGAGGTACGGCGACACCGCCTCCTCAGCGGCGACCGCCTTACGGTGGAATCTGCCCGCGATAAACGTCATAGCGCACACGAACACGTACGCGGCGACGCTCACGATGCACGCGAACATCGCGTATGCGGGCGCGAACACGGACACGGCTGTGACGGCGGCGAGCAGTATCATCGCCGACACCGACACCGTTATAAGCTCGTGCGTGTACGTGCCGACGCTCTTTGTTTTAGCCTGCTTTCCCGCCATGATATCCGTCACCTCCGTTTTTGATGTTTTGTCCGCATTTATATTTATCTGAACCTGTCTCCGTAATCGTTCTGCTTCGGCTCGCCGCCGTTTTCGTCTCCGCCGTCATTATCGTCGTCGTCATAGTCGTCGTCGTAATCTTCATCGTCATCGTCGCCGCCGCGTTCGTCATGGTTGACGTTGAAGCGCTCGCTGTCGAAGTCGTCTATATCTTCGTCGTCGCTGCGCATACGGTCCATCAGCTTTTTCATTTTCGGGCGCAGCTTTATATATATGATGTGTATCGCGCCCGTGAACGTCACCGCCATCAAAAGCAGCGACGGCAGCGAAAAGAGCAGAATGAACGCGAGTACAACGAAAAGGAAGCGCTTGTCGTGCTTTACCGCGTATCGTTTGAGCACACGTATGCCGTATATCAGCATCGCCGGCATCAGAATCAGCAGCAGATTTTCCGCCGCAAATCCTATCATGTCGTATGACGCGTCGACGGCGAGCGACGCCGACACCGTGACCGCCAACAGATACACCGCGCCCGCAGCGGCGGTCGGCGTGTATGTGAGCGCGCCGCCGTACACATATTGTTCAAATGACAACATATTGAGAAGCCGCGGGAACAGCGACGACGCGATGAACGCGGCCGCCATCGAGCATACAGCCAAAATCGCAGGCAGGCTCAGCGTTATATATTCGACGAGCCCGTCGGCGAGCGCCTCGGTGAACATCGGCGCGGGGCCGTCGGCGGTGCGCACCGTCATAGACATGAGCGACGACTTGAGCGTCTCTGTGAACCAGTCGTAGGAGAGCTTTATATCGCCCGACAGAGCCGACGCCAGAAGCGTCAGTATGAGCCATGCGCCGGCAGCGACCGACGCGGCGGCGACGATGCCGGACTTTTTCCGCTTTAGCGCGAACGCTGCCACGACTGCGGCGGCGGTCGGCACCGGCAGAAGCGACATCATCGTATACGCCGCGCTGTTCGTCAGAAACAGCGCTGCCGCCGACGATATGATCGGTACCGCGAGTATCCACGGCCGCCTGTACGCGAACGCGACGGCGGCGAGTATCGCCGAGGCGACTGCGGCGCCGACGATGCAAACAAATGCGGAACGCGAATACGATGTCATAACTGCGACCGACGCATAGACGGCGAGCATGAGCGCCGCCGCCGCGTCCTTCATGCGCGGCATACGTGTTGATTTGCGGCGCAGACGCTCGATGTTATTTTTTACGTTTACCATTTTCGCTGCCCGTCATTTGTTGTTGTTTTCGGGCGGAAGATGTATGTGTCCCGACAAAAACGCGAGCGCGCGCGGCACCGAATCCTTTGCGTTGTACCACGGCTCGTCGTTATAGCGGTAGTCGAACTTCTTGCAGAACCACGACACGTCGCCGCATATCTCCTCCGCGTACGCGTGCTCGAGCGATGACACCGATTTATAGAACTCGCCGAAGCGCTTTTTCTGCATACGGTCCTTTGCGACCTCGAGGAACATTCTGTAATGCGGCAGGCAGAAGAACGGCTGCGCCGCCGTCTTTTTCCTGAAATCCTCTTCCTTTTCCCATAAGAGCACGGCAGTTTCGACCATCATGCGGAAATTGCGGCTTATGCGGTCGCACACGTAGCAGGACGAGTCGAGCTTGCTGAGCGATTTTATCGTTTCGCCGCCGGGGTTGAGCAGGTCCGACATGCCGCCGCCCGCGACCGTCTTTTCGACCTCGCCGAGATGACTCTCGAGCATCAGCGCGAGCGGGAGCCTGTTTTTGCGCGCGAACATCATGTCGAAGTGCGTCTTGCAGAAGCCGAGCTCGTTCGTCTTTATCCTCACGTCGGGTTCCATCATCGACGCGCCGAGTATGAGGCCGAGCTCATCCTCCTCGAGCATATTGTAGAGCGCACAGAACGGGCATCCGAGCGAATGATCCTCCGCCGACGCCTCGAATTTTTCGTTCACCGGTATCGTGTAGATCTGTTCCATATCGACAAAAACCGCCTTGTCTCTTGATTTTTTGCGAAATGACAATTATAATATCCCCGTGGGAGCTCTGCCGTATAGAACTCCCGAGTATACTTAAATACTATTATATAACATATTTGTATTTTTTACAATAGACAAAATCCGTGAAAGGCGAAATAATGGAAACAGCCGTACTTGATAATATAAAAGAGCGCGTTACCGAATCCGTGACGGAGTCGGGGGCGCCGTCCGTGACGATACGGGGCGTATACCCGTTCGACGCGGCGGCGACGTTCACATGCGGTCAATGCTTCAGATTCAACGACGACGGCAGCGGCGCATACGAAGGCATAGCGCTCGGCCGCCGCGTCCGCATATGCACGCCCGACGAGGACACCGCCGTAATCGACGGCATAACGGAGGACGAATACCGCCGCGTCTGGCGGCGGTATCTCTCGCTCGACATCGATTATAACGCCATAATCGAGTCGGTGCGCGAGGTCTACGGCAAAGACAGCCGCATCGCCGTCGCTGCGGACGCGGGACGCGGCATCCGCATACTGCGCCAGGAAAGATGGGAGGCGCTCTGCTCGTTCATAATCTCGCAGAACAACAATATCCCGCGAATAAAAGGCATAATCGAGCGCATGTGCGCCGAGCTCGGCGAGCGCGCAGAGGGCGGCGGGTACGCGTTTCCGACGGCGGAGGCTGTTGTCCGTGCGGGCGAGGGCGGACTTTCGTTTGCGAGGATGGGTTTCCGCGCACGATACGTCGCGTCTGCGGCGGAGACTGTGTGCCGCGACCCCGGCTTTTTGGACCGCGTCGCAGATGCGCCGTACGACGAGGCCGACGCGATGCTGCGTTCGCTATGCGGCGTCGGACCGAAGGTCTCGTCGTGCGCGCTGCTGTTCGGGTTCTCGCGGCTCGAAGCGTTCCCCGTCGACGTGTGGATAAGACGCACCGTCGGCAAATACTTCGACGGCGACCCCGCAAATCTCGACTTCGGCGCGCTCGCGCCGTACGCGGGCATTTTGCAGCAGTACATATTCCACTATGAGCGCAACATCGCCGGCGCGTGACGGCGCGGTGCTCAAAACTGTTAGTGTATGACTCAGACACGACGTTTAGACGGTGACTTTTTCGCAACAATAAAACACCGCGCGGAGCTGTTCGCAGACAGCAAACGCGCGGTGTTCTTTTGGAGAGGGGGTTCGGGGGAGGACCGTTTCTTAAAAAGAAACGGTCCTCATCCCGTACATTCTCTTTCTTGCGAGAAAGTCCCCCTTGTCAAAAACCGGTTGAAAGGTGTGAAAGACGTCACCACGTCAGGTGATAAAAGGTAGCTGCCGGTGGGAACGCACCGCATAAACATCTGCGGTGAACGGAGAAACCAGTTTCGGATACGGTCTATCGGTGGCATGAAAAGTAAAAAAAATACATAAATTTGTGAAAAACGCTTGACAAATCACTAAAAATGTGGTATAATATAGGCAGTTAAGGGAGATGAAGCGGTTACGGCGAATCGTTGTGTGCGCAGGTTAAGCGGGGGAGCCTGCGGCACGCGGCGTGTCGACTGCACCGTCAAAGCGTCGTGTCTGCGTTTGACGATGGGTGCGTCGCGCACCGCACGAGCACGGTGCGCGTAGGTGAAGTTGGGAAGCCTTACGGCGGCAGTTCGTCACTGACGTGCCGACCTGCGACACGTTTCCGCTTCGCGGAAATGTGGCGATGCAGGAGCGGCAGCTTACACAACATTTTTTCTTGCAAAAAACGCGCGGATGTGATATAATTTATGTAATTATATCGGCACGGAGGACTCGACGCATGCAGGACACAGAGTACAAGGAACCGACGACCGAAGAGTCCGCAGCTCCGCGTGAGGCGGGCGAACGCAAGCCGGTCTGCGACGTCATAAAGCACCGCCGATTCGGCGACCGCAAGGACGGCAGGCGAGTGCGCTCGCTGACGCCGATGGCGCAGCTCATACCGTATATCATGAAGGAGCGCTCCGACTCGCAGAACCATCTCGCCGAAACGCTCGACATCGGACGCGTCGAGGCGTACATCAACAAAAAGAAAAAGGAAGGGCTCGGCTCCTTCGGCTTCATGCACTTCATGATCGCCGCCTATATCCGCACCGTCGCCGAATTCCCCGCGCTCAACAGGTTCGTGAACGGTCAGAAGGTGTTCACCCGCGACGGCTACGCGGAGGTCAGCCTCGCGATAAAGCGCGAAATGATGCTCGAATCGCCCGACACGGTCGTCAAAATAACGCTTTCGCCCGACGCGAACGCCGACGACGTATATGAATCACTCAACTCAGTCATAACCGCGTACCGCGAGGTCAAGGACAGCGGATTTGACAAGACGGCGAAGATACTCAACTACATTCCCGGACTCGTGAAGCGGTTCGCGTTCGCGATGATACGGTTCTTCGACTATCTCGGTATTCTGCCGCGTTTTTTGACGCGCATATCGCCGTTCCACGCGTCGATGTTCATCACCTCGATGGGCAGCCTCGGCATACCGCCGATATACCATCACCTCTACAACCTCGGCAACGTGCCGCTGTTCATATCGTTCGGACTGCGGCGGCGCGAATACGTGCCGACCCACGACGGCAGCGTCCGCCACCGCACCGTCGTCGATATAAAATTCGTCACCGACGAGCGCATCTGCGACGGCTACTACTTCGCAGCGGCGCTCAAAAATATAAAGCGCTTCTTCCGTCACCCCGAGCTGCTCGACGAGCGCGCCGCCACGGTTAAGCGCGACGTCGACTGAGACGCGTCAAAAAAAAAGCGCGTGTCACATACGCGCGCGGCGGTATATAATATAAAGTCAGGGTGCCGGGACGGTCAAAAAGTGCAAAAAAAAATAAACCGTCAACGGCTGCCGCACCTGCGGCGTGAATCGGGAGCGCACGCTCCCGATTCAACCGTTGACGTCTATTTCCCGGCTGTCGCCGAAGCTGTCTTGTTCGATGATGTCGATGTTTTTGTCACCCGCTCCGGCATCGGTCTCGACCGCGATTTTGTACGCGTCCATGACCCGTGCCTCGAGCTCCTCGCGGAAACTCGATACGATGGGATGACAGATGTCGCGGTTGCTGCCGTCAGCGCCCTTTTTCGAAGGCATGACGATGAAACATCTGTCCGCGGCGCTGATGATCTTGATGTCGTGTACGGCAAATTCGCCGTCGAACGTCACCGATACGATCGCCTTCATCGGGCCGCCGGAAAAGAGTTTCCGGATCCTTACATCGGTTATCTCCATTTGTCCCTCCCCGCCGCGCACGTGATACCGACAAGCGGAAACAATAAAGCGTCGGTGCGTAGGGCGCGTCGGCGGAGAAGGAACAGAGATGAGGTGGCATGCGCGCCTTACGACGTTTGATTCGTTTATCGGTGCGTGGTTGGATTGTCTTTTATACAGATATATTATACACCCGCGCATTGAAAAAAGTGTGACGTAATTTTTGCCTTTTTGTGAACAATCTGTGACATATTTCGTAAAATAAGCGTTCGAAAAACCGCGATTTTGAAAATAAGCGTCAAATATTTGTAAAAAATTTTAATATTTGATCAATGATATCCGTATCGGCATCTGATAAAACATTTAATGGGAAATCAGCTTTTTTATGTAAAGGAGACACGTCAAAGTGAACACGGTGAACACCCGCTTCGGCAAGGATAAAATATCGGAGATGATGTCGCGCGTCGGGACCGTTTTCTTCGTCGGCATCGGCGGCATCAACATGAGCTCGCTCGCCGCCATTACATCGAGTCTCGGCTATAACGTGAAGGGCTCCGACCGCACGCGCTCGCCCGAAACGGACGGACTCGAGGCGCACGGCGTGACCGTGTACCATACGCACGACGCCAAAAACGTCGAGGGCGCGGACGCGCTCGTTTACACTGTCTCGATCCCGGACGACAATCCCGAGTACGTGCGCGCCGGCGAGCTCGGCATACCGCGCATATCGCGCGCCGACTACCTCGGCTGGCTGATGAGCGGCTCCCGCGTCCGCGTCGGCGTATCGGGCATGCACGGCAAAAGCACCGTCACGTGCATGTGCGCCTCCGTCATGCTCGCCGCCGATTGCGACCCGACGATATCGTCGGGCGCCGTCGTACACGAGCTCGGCTGCACGTACCGCGCCGGAGGACGCGACTATTTCCTTTTTGAGTCGTGCGAATACAAGGATTCGTTTTTGTCGTTTTATCCGACTCACGCCGCGATACTCAATATCGAGATGGATCACCCCGACTATTTTCGAGACGTCGAGCAGGTCAAGGAGTCGTTTCATCGCTACATGGAGCGCATATCGGATACCGCCGTCGTCAACTGGAGCGACGGAAACGTGCGCGAGGTCGCGGACAAATCGTCGTGCCCGCGCATCGTCAAATTCGGCACCTCCGCCGATGAGGATCTGTGTCCGCGAGGCGAATACGACTATTTCGCCGACACGATAGCGATGGACCGTCACGGCTCGTCGTTTATGCTGCATACGCCGAAGGGCGAGCTTGAGATAAAGATCGCGGAGGTCGGAATACACAACGTCCGCGACGCCGTCGCGGCGGCGGCGCTGTCGCTCGAAGCAGGTATGGAGCCTGCGGCCGTGGCGGCGGGACTCGCGTCGTTCAAGGGCGCGGCGCGCCGCATGGAGCTCATCGGAAACACCGAGTCCGGCGCGGAGGTCTACGTCGACTACGCGCATCATCCGACCGAGATAAACGCGACGCTCGGCGCGGCGCGTATGATGGCGGGCGGCCGTCTGTTCGTCATATTCCAGCCGCACACGTACACGCGCACACGCGAGCTGTTCGGCGAGTTCGCGCGCTCGCTGTCGATGGCGGACGAGGTCGTCGTCGCCGACATTTACGCGGCGCGCGAGACTAACATCTACGGCGTGTCTTCGGAGATGCTGGCGGCGGAGATAAACCGCGACGGCGGCCGCGCCGTCTGGTCAGGCAGCATTCCCGGCGAGGGCGGCGAGTTCGCACGCGCCGCCGCATACGCTTTGGAGCACGTTTCCCGCGGCGACGCCGTCATCGTCATGGGCGCGGGAGATATAATAAAAGCCGTGCCGTATCTGTGCGCGAAGTAAAGTGCAGCACAAGTAATGGAAGCATCCACACTTTCCGCGAAAGCGAAAAGTACGAGGCTGCATACCGCTGTTCCGTCGGGACAATTCAAAAAAGGGGGCGGCGCGCCCCCTTTTATCACTTTTTCCGCTTTGCCTCATCCTTTAGGCGAAGCTCCGTATTCAGTATGCGCTTGCGCAGTCTCAGCGACTTCGGCGTCACCTCGATGAGCTCGTCGTCGGCGATGAACTCTATCGCCTGCTCGAGCGACAGCACCTTCGGCGGCGTCAGACGAAGCGCCTCGTCCGCTCCCGTCGATCTTATCGCGGTCAGATGCTTTTTCTTGCAAACGTTGACGGCGATATTCTCCATGCGCGGACATTCGCCCACTATCATGCCCTCGTAGACCTCGGTCTGCACGCCTATGAACAACGCGCCGCGGTCCTGCGCGTTATAAAGCCCGTACGACGTCGCCTCGCCTGCCTCGGACGCGACGAGCGAGCCCGTGTAGCGCAGCGTTATGTCGCCCTTATACGGCTTGTAGCCGTCGAATATCGAATTCAGTATGCCCTCGCCGCATGTGTCGGTCAGAAATTCGCTTCTGTATCCGAACAGGCACCGCGACGGTATCGAATATTCTATCTTCATGCGCGTCCCGACGAGATTCATCTCCAAAAGCTCGCCCTTTCTCGCGCCGAGTTTCTCGATGACGACGCCGACGCTTCCCTCCGGCACGTCGATCGACACGCGCTCCATCGGCTCGCAGCGCACGCCGTCTATCTCGCGGTAGAGCACTCTCGGCATCGAGCAGCAGAGCTCGTAGCCCTCGCGGCGCATCGTCTCGATGAGTATCGACAGATGCATCTCGCCTCTGCCCGCGACGTAGAAGCAGTCAGTCGTGTCGCCGTCTGTGACGCGCAGCGACACGTCCTTGAGCGTTTCGCGGTACAGACGCGCGCGGAGCTGGCGCGACGTGACGTATTTGCCCTCGCGTCCCGCGAACGGGCTGTCATTGACCGAGAACGTCATTTCTATCGTCGGTTCGCTTATTTTGACGAATTCAAGCGGCTCAGGCAGCGCCGGATCCGTCAGCGTATCGCCTATCGTGATGTCTGCGGCGCCCGAGAAGCACACGATGTCGCCCACCTTCGCCTCGGTCACGGCGTCGCGCGCAAGTCCGTCGAACTGGTACAGCGACACGACGTTCGTCTTTTTCGGCTTCGCGTCGAGGTCGTGGTAGTTGACGACGGTGACCTCCTGTCCGACCTTTATCGTGCCTCGCTCGATGCGTCCGATGCCTATCCTGCCGACGTAATCGTTGTAGTCGATGTTGGAGACGAGCATTTGCAGCGGCGCGTCGGGGTCGCCCTCCGGCGCGGGCATGTACTGCAGTATCGTGTCGAACAGCGGTTTTAAGTCTGTGCCCTTTTCGTCGGGCGAGAACGACGCCGTTCCGTCGCGTCCCGAGCAGAATATCATCGGCGAATCGAACTGCTCCGGCGTCGCGTTCAGTTCGAGCAGAAGCTCGAGGACTTCGTCCTGCACCTCCGCGATCCTCGCGTCCGGCTTGTCTATCTTGTTTATGACAACGATGACGCGGTGTCCGAGCTCCATCGCGCGTTCGAGCACGAATCTCGTCTGCGGCATCGGTCCCTCCGCCGCGTCGACGAGCAGGAGCACGCCGTTCACCATCTTGAGTATGCGTTCGACCTCGCCGCCGAAGTCGGCGTGACCGGGAGTGTCGACTATATTTATCTTTACGTCCTTGTACTGCACCGACGTGTTCTTCGCCAGTATCGTGATGCCGCGCTCGCGCTCGAGGTCGCCGGAGTCCATGACGCGTTCCGTTATCTGCTGCTTTTCGTGATATTCCCCGCACTGCTTGAGCATTTCGTCGACGAGCGTCGTCTTGCCGTGGTCGACGTGCGCGATGATGGCGATATTTCTTAAATCTTCCCGAACCATAATACCTTTACCATGCTTTCTTACGTCCCTGCGCCAAAACGCAGGACACGCGCGGATCTTATATTTCTATTTCCACGCCCATAACTTTGATATTATACCACTGCCGCATGCAAAAATAAAGTGCTTTTCTCGAAAAAACAGGCGGCACTTTTCCGAAAAAAGCGCCGCCGTGCGTAAAGTTTTTTGTATAAAAATGAGTCGGGAAGCATCTCCTCGCTGCGCTCGGAGCTGCGGCACATTTTCGCTCACGCGAAAAGTGCGGCTGTAAAAAGTCAGGGAAAGTTTTTGCGGGGAGCACGAGAAGCATCTCCTCGCTGCGCTCGGAGCTGCGGCACATTTTCGCTTACGCGAAAAGTGCGGCTAAAAAGTCTATAAAAGTTCTTGCGGGGAGCACGAGGGGCGCTTCTTTCAAGAAGCGCCCTTCGTATATTATAAACTTTAATACAAGCCAAGTGCGCCGAGGGATTTCTGGATGTCCCTGAGCATTGTTTTCTCGAGTGAGCGGTACAGCGTCGCGGGGTTCGCGTCCTTTGATTTGAGCGAGCCGTACGCGTTGCCCCAGTTGAAGAACACGCCGAGGTCGTAGCTTCTGTGCGTGAAGATGATATCGAGCATATCGCCCGTCGTCTCGTCGCGGGCAAAGCGCGACTTGATCTGCCCCTCGTAGTACGCGGGCGTCAGTATCTCTTTCCCGTACTTGCCCATCGTTTCGAGTATCGCGCCCGTCGTCGTCAGGTCGGTGTTGTCCATGCCGACCGTCACGACACACGACGATTCCGCTATGTAGGAGAGGTATCGCGGCTGCGACGCGTCGTATTTCGGGAACGGTACGATGCCGAAGTCGTAGTCGTTGTCGCGGTACTGGCGAACGTATGCGATGACCTCGGTCGCAAACAGCGTTTTGCCCTCTTTGAACGCCTTCGTTATGAATTTGTCGTCGTCAGGCGATATGCACGTGCCGTCGCCCATGAAGTCGACGATGTCGGAGAACACGTCGTAAAACTGCTCCGTACCTCATGCCGGCTGCGGCTCACCGAAGCTGTCTACTTCAAACAGCTTCATTCCCGCCGACTCCCACATCGCCGCCCAGTTCTCCCAGTGCGTGCAGAGTCCCCATATGTCGGATTTGTCCATGATGTCGTTGCCGGACAGCTCTCTCGCCGCCGTCTTTGCCATCTCGTGCATCTTGTCCCACGTCCACTTGTTGTCCTTCACGAGCTGGTACGGGTCCTCGAGGCGGTTCTCGAGTATCATGTCCTTCGAAAATAGACGGCCCAGATACATTCCTTATCGGAGAGCGCGATGTCGCCCGCGATCATGTAGTGGTTGCCGCCGATGGCGAGCTGCTCCGTGCAGTCCGCGTTCCACCAGCTGTTGTCAAGGTTTATGTAATCCACGTCGTCGTAAGGCACGCAGTAGCCGCCGCCCACGATAGGACCCGTCACGCTCAGATAGTCTATCATCGCGTCATAGTCGCCGGAGGACGCACTGACCGACGTTTTGAACGTGTCGCCCACCTTCGTGTATGCGCCGCCGTCGGTCTCGTTTATAGTGCAGCCGAGGTAGTCCTCGACGGCTATGTTCCGCTGATATATCGCGTTGCTGTACATGTCCTCGGACGGCTCGTCAAAGTCGATCTGCGTAAAGTTGTAATGCACGATCTCCGGAACGAGGAACATGAAGTCCACGCCTTCGGCAAAGCCCTTCGGGACGTCGAATACGTCGGTGCTCACGGTCTCCGCCTGCGTTTCGGCGCCGCCCGTCGCGGCGTCCGTCGACTCGGCTTCGCCGCCGCCTCCGCCGCCTCCGTCGTCCGTCTTGTCCGCGCAGGATGCGAGCGGTACTATTACCATCGCAAGCGCAAGTATCAGCGCCATATACTTTTTCATCGTCCGTACCTCCGTGTGTTTTATATGAGCGTGGCATATTTATAGCAAGCTCTGTTAATTTTATATCACAATTTGCGAATTTTGTCAAGGCAAATGATATATACGATAAACAGATAATTTGTGTAAATTAAAGAAAAGGACGTGCGGACAAATGACGAATGAACGTAAATATTGCGTAAAACATATCGCATCTCTTTTTCTTGACAAATTTCGCGCTTTATGGTATACTCAAATGCAAGTGGGAAAGTCCCGCACAGAAGCCGCCCCGCCGGGCGGCTTTTTCGCTGCCGCGCACCGCAACGCGAGAAATGAGACGACGTATGCACTACACAAACGATGACATCCTGCATGTCGCCATGGCGCAGTCCGCCGTCGACGCAAACTGCCGCGCCGGTGACTTTATGCGCACCGACAACGTCGTCGTGCAGTCTGTGCCGAATCCGCGTGCGAGGAAGTATCTGTCGCTCCCGCTCGAGTGCAACCTCATCTCATACGGAAACAATATCGTCGCGTCGGTAAACGAAAAATACCGCGCCGTCGTGACCGATTATATTAACCGTTTCCACGTCGAGCACTGCTTTGAGACGCCGAATCTGCACGTCCTAAACGACGAGCTTCAAAAGGACGGCGTGCGCATCTGCTTTATGGCGGAATATTTCCTGCCCGACGTCCGCGTCCTTGCGCCGCTCGACTGCATATACAAAACAAAACTGCTTTATCCGGGCGATCTTGCGTCGCTGTACACGCCGCAGTGGTGTAACGCGTTATCCGCGAAGCGGCGCGAGCTCGATGTTCTCGGCGTCGGCGCCTACGACGGCGAAACTCTCGTCGGACTTGCCGCATGCTCCGCCGACTGCGAGACGATGTGGCAGATCGGCATCGACGTTTTGCCCGAATACAGAAGACGCGGCGTCGCCTCCGCTCTCACGAGCCGTCTTGCGCTCGAAATAATGGAGCGCAGCAAGGTGCCGTTTTACTGCGCCGCATGGTCGAACATAAAGTCGGTGCGAAACGCGATAAAAAGCGGCTTTCGACCCGCATGGGTCGAGGTGACGGCGAAAAGCGCCTCTTTCGTCGACGAAATGAACGGAATACGGTAATGAGCCCTCGCGGGCACGTTATAGATAATTAAATACACGGAGGATCAAAGAATGAAACTCGTCTACGGTGTGAACGACAGACCGAAGCCGATGCAGCTTCTCGCGTTCTCGTTCCAGCAGCTTCTCGCCATCATGGCGGCGACGATCGCGGTCCCGCGCATCGTCGGCAACGGCATGTCGGCGGCAGCGGCGCTGTTCGGCGCCGGCGTCGGCACTCTCGTCTATCTGCTCTTCACCAAGTTCAAAAGCCCCGTCTTCCTCGGCTCGTCGTTCGCCTTCATCGGCTCGATGTCGGCGGCGTTCGCGGGAGCCGCGTCCGTCGCAGTCGGTTACCTCGGACTCATAATCGGCGCGCTGTTCGCGGGACTCGTCTACGTCGTCATCGCCGTCGTCGTCAAATTCGTCGGCGTCGGCTGGGTAAATAAACTGATGCCCGCGTCCGTCATCGGTCCGACAGTCGCCATAATCGGACTTTCGCTGTCCGCGAACGCCGTCGGCGACCTCCAGAACGGCGCAGTTCTCAATGCGGACGGCGCATCCGGCGCGTCCGTATATCTCTGCATCCTCTGCGGACTCGTTACGCTCGCCGTGACGATGCTCTGCTCCGTCTACGGCAAGAAGATGCTGAAAATGATACCGTTCATCATCGGCATCGTGTCCGGCTACGCCGTCGCCGCGATACTGACCGCCGTCGGCATCGCCGCCGAGATCCCCGCGATGCAGATAATAGACTTCTCGAAATTCGCGTCGATGCAGTGGTACCCCGACTTCACGTTCATACAGGCATTTAAGGGATTCTCCGAAATCGAGAATGTTGGCGCGTATATTACGACTGTCGCGGTCGCGTATGTGCCGGTCGCGTTCGTCGTCTTTGCCGAGCACATCGCAGACCACAAGAACTTGTCCTCCATAATCGAGCATGATCTGCTCGAGGACCCGGGCCTCCACCGCACGCTCCTCGGCGACGGCGTCGGCTCGTTCGCGGGCGCCATCTTCGGCGGCTGCCCGAACACGACGTACGGCGAATCCGTCGGCTGCGTCGCGATAAGCGGCAACGCGTCCGTCGTGACGATACTCGGAACCGCGATAATGGCTATCGTCATCTCGTTCATCGCTCCGTTCTCCACGTTCCTTGCCACGATCCCGCCGTGCGTGATGGGCGGCGTCTGCATTTCCCTCTACGGCTTCATCGCCGTGTCGGGTCTTAAAATGGTGCAGAAGGTCGACCTCGAGGACAACCGCAATCTGTTCACAGTCTCCGTTATCCTCATCTCCGGTATCGGCGGTCTTGCGCTCACGATAGGCGCGGTCACTATAACGCCTGTCGCATGCGCCCTCATCCTCGGCATACTGACAAATACTCTTTTGGGAAAAAAGAAAAATAAAACCTGAACCGATTTTGAATAATGCGTGCAACGGCGCGCCGTGATATCGCGGCGCGCCGATATCTTTTGCGAAGCGAGTCCGCCGCTGCGGCTTCACCACACGTTTTCGCTTCGCGAAAACGTGTGGTGAAAATATTGCTGCTTATCTCACCCCAATATCTTCCCCCACGTCGCCGCGCCGCAGCTGCCGTCTAAATCGATCCCGCTCCAGCGCTGATACGCCTTTATCGCCGCCTCGGTCGCAGCCCCGCACGAGCTGTCCACATCAAACCCCGCACCCGCGCATATACAGTATGTAGACGCGGAGACGCTTCTCGCCGCTTATGTCCGTTAACATCTCTCCGCCACCCACTCGCGGAACAGCTTCGCGTACACGTAGCAGCGTATCGAGCCCTCGTCGCCCTCGATGACGCTGCCGAACGGGAATACGCCTTGACGCATACCGCGCCGCACCGTGTCGGGACTGATACGCATACCGAGCGCGCGCAGCTTCTCGGCGGCTTCCTCGGCGCTCATTATCTCGATACGAACGCTCTCGACGTCATCGTTCGTCAGCTCTCTTGCCGGCTCTCTGCCGTTTCCTTTTTCCTGCATCAAGGTGATGACCTCCTTATAGTTGAAAAATATTTCCTGTACCGTCGTGCGGAACAGACGAGCGATCTTTATTTTCAGATCGTCACGAGGAACACGCTCGTTTCTTTCGCACATCACCCATGCCGAAGTCGATATTCCGAGCGATTCCGCGATCTCTTTTTGCGAGCGCTCACCGCGCAGCTCGCGAAGTGTTTCACCGCAGTTTTACATTTTTCGTCTCCTTTCCAGAAAAGTTCACAATTCGTGTTCGTCTGATTATATTTTACACACTGTTCATGAACTTATCAAGCGTTTTATCAAGAAAAAGTTCACAAATCGTGTGCACACAATTTGTGAACTTTGCATATTGAACGAAGTACACGTTTTGTGTATAATTTTCGACAGAGGTGATGATTATGTCGGCGTTTGAGCAACGCTTAAAGGAACTGCGCCTATCTAAGGGACTTTCGCAAAAGGCTCTCGCGGAATGTCTTAAAGTTTCAAAGAGCAGTATCAATATGTATGAACACGGCGAGCGGCAGCCTGATTTTGAAACGCTCGAAATGATTGCAGATTTTTTTAACTGCGACCTCGACTACCTGCTCGGGAAGTCTGACATCGAGAACATGACGCAGTACAGAGGACTCTTACTGCAACAGGATAATGTATTTGACAACATCTTCCCGATTGAGACGCGCCGCATACCGCTGCTCGGGGAGATCGCGTGCGGCGAGCCGATATACGCGAGCGAGGAACACGAGAGCTACATTCTCGCCGGCACTGACGTCAAAGCCGACTTCTGCCTCCGCGCCAAAGGCGACAGCATGACGGGCGCGCGCATACTCGACGGCGACATCGTCTTCGTGCGCCGCCAGGACATGGTCGAAAACGGGCAGATCGCCGCCGTCATAATCGGCGACGAGGCGACGCTGAAACGCGTGTACTACTACCGCGAGAAAAATCTCCTGATACTCAAGCCGGAAAACCCCGCGTACCAGGACATGATTTACGCCGAGGACGAGCTCGACGCCGTGAAGATTCTCGGACTCGCCGTCGCATTCCAAAGCGACGTGAGGTGAGGACATGCTCCGCCTGCGCAAACGTATATTTGAAATAATCGAAAAGTCCGAGGACGGCGACCGCGCGAGCGCGGTCTACGACTTCGCGATGATGGCGATCATCGTTATTTCGATGGTTCCGCTCGCGTTCAAAGAAAATAACCGGGTATTCGACGTCATCAACACCGTGACGGGCGCCGTGTTCATCGTCGACTACGCGCTTCGGCTCCTTACCGCCGACTGCAAGCTCGGACGCGGCGCAGCATCGTTTTTCCTCTATCCGTTCACGCCGATGGCGATCGTCGACCTGCTCGCGATACTGCCGTCGTTCACAACGCTGTTTTCGGGACTGCGCCTCGTCAAACTCTTGAGACTCGCCCGCACGTTCCGCGTGTTCCGCTCTCTCAAGATGTTCCGTTACGCAAAAAGCGTACAGATAATTTCTAACGTCATAAAGTCGCAGCGCGCGCCGCTGCTCGCCGTCTGCTCGCTCGCGGTCGGCTACGTGATGATCTCGGCGCTCATAATCTTCAACGTCGAGCCCGACACGTTCAAAAACTTTTTCGAGGCCGTCTACTGGGCGACCGTCAGCCTCACGACGATGGGGTACGGCGATATCTACCCGGTGACGACGATCGGCCGCATCGTGACGATGGTGTCGTCGTTCGTCGGCATCGCTATCGTCGCGCTCCCCGCCGGCATCATCACGGCGGGCTACATGGAAGAAATAAGAAAAAAGGACAGTGACGATGATGAACATCAGGAGGACGATCAAAAATAATTTTGTCCGGGCATGGCTGCTCGTGGCTGCCGCAGCGCAAGATCGCAACCCGTAAACGAAAAAAAGCCCTCCGCGAGTGCGGAGGGCTTAATGAAAGGTAAACATATGATATGCCGAAAATGCTAGTCCGAGATCCCGGGCGGAAGTAAATATTGCCTTTTCTGCGGCGCGTGTCAGTCGCCGGGCGGCGCGCGTCGAACGTCGAAGCGTCCGAACGGCACGGGAACGGTGTATAAGCGGTCCGATATGAAACACACGCCGTGGGTCGCGGCGAAAAACAAAGTCATAATCGGTTACTATGACACCAAGTCCGCCGCGTATGAGGCGCTCGAACGCCTCGCCGGGAAGGACGTCACCGAACGGTATAACATGACGTTCGCCGACGTCTATGACGCGTGGCGCGCCGAGTATTTCGGCGACATCGCACAGTCGGCGCGGCGACGAACTGCCGCTCATCACGGCTCGTTGTGCGGTACGCCCCCACCGGCATCTACCTTTGACTATCTGACGTGGTGACGTCTTTCACACCGACAAACCGGTTTTTGACAAGTGAGTCTTTCTCGCGAGAAAGAGACAGTACGGGATGAGGACCTTTTCTTTCAAAGAGAAAGGTGGTAGTTTGCCGCTTCGCGCCAACCTACGCCCGAACCCCCTCTCCAAAAGAACACCGCGTTACCATTTCCTGCGAACAACTCCCTCGCGACATGTCGACTGCGCCGTCCGAGCGTCGTGTCTGCGTTTGAACCGTGTCGCGCCGCGCATCGCACGAACGCGGTACGTGAACGTCAAGCTGCGAAGCCTCCGGCTCGTCGCCGTCACTTGGACTACGAATTTGAAAACATATGTCGCGACGGAAGCAGTTTATATTGATTTTACGCATCATTTACGTTATAATTGAATCGCATAAAACGCAGCGCGCCGAAGGAGACGCACGAAAATGAAAACGACAGGCTTTACATTCGCAAACGATGAGTACACACTCCGCGTACTGCCGTACAGCGGCAAAATAGTACGCGTGACGTACGGGAAAGAGGAGCTTTTCCCGCGCGACAGCATGATAGTGACATTACAGCCGCCGGAAAAAGTCGACGCGGAATACGACGACAGAGACGGCAGCGCCGTGATAAAAACCGACTTTCTTTCGCTTATAATAGATAAAGAAACGCTCGCCGTCAAATATTTTCGCGATGGGCAACTTTTATCGTCCGAGTCCGAGAGCGCGCCGCGCACGCTTGAAAAATACGACATTTACCGCGCCGTCGGCGGCGTTGTGAGCGAGCGCGTCACCGTCGACGGCGTGCGCTCGTCGATGTCGGGCGGCGGCAGGGAGCTGACGGGCAGCGCATACCACGCGAGCGTGTCGGTCACATTCGCCGACGATGAGGTCGTGCTCGGACTCGGCAGCCACGAGGAGGGATATCCCGACATACGCGGACGCTTCATACCGCTCTATCAGGAAAACATGCGAATCGCGGTCCCGTACTTCGTCTCGTCCGCCGGTTACGCGTACCTTTTCGACTGCACGTCGATGATGACGTTTGACGACCGCGGCGGACGCGGCGTCGTATATCTCGATTCCGTCGACGCCGTCGACTACTATTTTATCGCAGGTGTCGACTTCGACGACGTGTGCCGCGGGTATCGGACGCTGACGGGCGCAACGCCCATGCTGCCGAAATACGCGGTCGGCTACGCGCAGTCGAAGGAGCGCTATACGTGCTCGGACGAGCTCGTCGACGTCGTCGCCGAGTACAGAAAAAGAGGCGTCCCGCTCGATATAATCGTACAGGACTGGCAGTACTGGCGCGGCTCGTCGTGGGGCGACAAGGTATTCGACAAGAGCCGCTACCCCGACGTTTCCGCCCTCACGGACGCGCTGCATAAAATGGGCGCGCACATGATGGTGTCTATATGGCCGAACATGAGCGGCGACTCCGAGAACCGCCGCGAATTTGAGAATGCGGGGAAGCTGCTCGGCGACGGCTCCGTATACGACGCGTTTGACGAGGAAGCGCGCCGCATATACTGGCGTCAAGCAAACGACGGCATATATTCGCACGGCACCGACGCGTGGTGGTGCGACTCGACGGAGCCGTTCGACGCCGTGTGGCACGGTCACGAGCGGTCCGAGCTCGACGAAAGAATGAAGATGTCGGTCGGCGAATTCAAGAAATATCTGAGCGATAAGATCATAAACGCGTACTCGCTCGCTCATTCGCGGGGCATATACGAAGGACAGCGCGCCGTCGGCGACGGCAAACGCGTGCTGAATTTGACGCGGTCCGGATATTCGGGGCAGCACAGATACGGCACCGTCGTATGGTCCGGCGACGTGAGTGCGTCGTGGGAGACGCTGCGCCGTCAGGTCAACATCGCGCAGAACTACATCGCGTGCGGCGAGGCGTACTGGAACTGCGACATCGGCGCGTTCTTTGTGAAGAAAGGTTATCCGTGGTTCTGTAACGGCGATTATGACGGCGGCTGCGCCGACGACGGCTACCGCGAGCTTTACACGAGGTGGGCGCAGTTTGCAGCGTTCACGCCTATGATGCGCTCGCACGGCACGGACACGCCGCGCGAGATATGGCGCTTCGGTGAGCCCGGCGGCAGATACTACGACGCAATTGAAAAAGCGATCCGTCTGCGCTACTCTCTCGTCCCGTATTTTTATTCGGTAAACGCCGCGGTCACATTCGACGGCACGATGCCGATACGCGCGCTCGCGCTCGCGTTCCCCGACGACGAAAATGCGCGCGGCGCGGACGGCGAATACATGTACGGACACGAATTCCTCGTCTGCCCCGTAACGACGCCCGAGAGCGAAAACGGCGGCACGGTTGAGGTATATCTGCCGCGCGGCGGCTGGTACGACTATTACACTGAGCAGTACTATGATGGCGGACGCACCGTCAAAGCCGCGGCTCCCATCGACCGCATACCTCTTTTCGTCCGCGCGGGCAGCATTATCCCGACCGTCGAGGTGATGCAGTACGTGGACGAGGTGAAAAACGCACCGTACGAGGTCGTGATATACGGCGGTGCGGACGGCGAATTCACGCTTTACGACGACAGCGGCGACAGCTACGAGTACGAGAACGGCGAATACGCCATGACACATATCCGCTATAACGACGCTGACGGCGCCGTCACCGAATCGCTGACGGGCAAGATGCAGTACCGGCATGCGGTCACGTACCGTATCGTAAAATAAAACTTGTGTAAACATGACTGAACGTGCAGTCAGTACGGAGAAAAAATGATAAAAATACTTTTCGTCTGCCACGGCAACATATGCCGGTCGCCGATGGCGGAATTTGTGATGAAGGACTTAGTCAAAAAGCGCTGCGTCGACGGCGAGTTTTACATAGAATCGGCAGCCACGACCGACGAGGAGATCGGCAACGATATCCATAACGGCACGCGCAAAAAGCTGCGCGAGGTCGGCGTGCCGTTCGAAAAGCGCCGTGCGCGGCAAATGGTGCGCGCCGACTATGGCAGGTTCGATTATCTCATCGGCATGGACAAATACAACGTCGCGGACATGAAATACATATCCGGCGGCGACCCCGAGCACAAGATTCATTTTCTGCTCGATTTCACTTATCGGCGCGGCGAAAGTGTCGCCGACCCGTGGTATACGGGCGACTTCGACGAGGCATACGACGACATAATATTCGGGTGCCGGGGACTGCTCGACAGTATTTTATCGCATTAAAACATGCTGTACATTTCAAATGCATCACATTTGCCGACGTGACCGACGCGGTTGACCGCGACCGCGGGTGCCGCAGCATAAAGCATTCCCACGAGAGCGCCGCTCCCGGGGAAATGCTAATTTTCTTGGCGACATTGTCGCTCATTTCCATGCCTTATAAATGGTCGGTGTCAATGTCGCAGAAGGAATAAATTTCGTTTACGGACTTGACAATTCGGCTCGCGTATGCGATAATGTAACGGCACGGAGAGTTATCGAAGCGGTCATAACGAGGTGGTCTTGAAAACCTCTCACGATGTTGCAAGTCTTCTCCCCGCAAATCCTTGCGGCGCTTGACTTATTTTCTGTTCGAAGCGTGCGGGAAAACGCGAATTCTAACGCGAGTTCTAATATTTTTTATCGGGTCGATTTCGTCCTTTCGGACGTTATCATATACTCGGAGAGTTATCGAAGCGGTCATAACGAGGTGGTCTTGAAAACCTCTCACGATGTTGCAAGTCTTTTCCCCGCAAATCCTTGCGGCGCTTGACTTATTTTCTGTTCGAAGCGTGCGGAAAAACGCGAATTCTAACGCGAGTTCTAATATTTTTTATCGGGTCGATTTCGTCCTTTCGGACGTTATCATATACTCGGAGAGTTATCGAAGCGGTCATAACGAGGTGGTCTTGAAAACCTCTGCGTCTGTCGGAACGAAATTCCTGACAAATCCTTACATTGCTTGGGTTTCCGGCTCTGCAAAATGTGTCGAAAACCTCGAGTTCTAATCAAAGTTCTAATATCTTTTTTCAGCGTTGATTCCGTCTTTTTGACGGGTTGACATATACGGAGAGTTATCGAAGCGGTCATAACGAGGTGGTCTTGAAAACCATTTGCCGGAAACGGCGCGTGGGTTCGAATCCCACACTCTCCGATGTATAAGAGGTTTCAGTCAATGAAACCTCTTATGTTTTTCATGATACGGCAATGCAACCAA
>CANPXS010000018.1 GCA_947586625.1 uncultured Clostridia bacterium
CCCTCGGCATGCCGAGGGTGTAGCACAAAAATTTTACTTCGTTCTATGGAAATTTGCGAAAAATACTTGACATTACCAAACTTTTTCATGTTTCTTTCTCCTTTAGATTAAATAAATTTGCTTATATCACGACTCTGCCGCAATATTATTGATGCGGCAGAGCCGATATAGCCGTAAATGATTTTTTCGAGCGAAGATATTGCAGTCGGCGATGCGCCGTTCACGCAATGCTTCACCCTCCCGGTGATTTTTTGCAGTCAATACGAGGCGCAGACGCGACGCAATACTATACGTATTGTGAGGGAGCGTAACGATGCAGAAACCGCAAAATCTTCACCCTTTGGAGATTTTTTGCAGTCAATGCGAGGCGCAGACGCGAAGCAATACTATCCGTATTGCGAGCGGCTGCAACGAAGCAGGGACGCAAAAAATCCCAAAGCTCACCTTAGTCGGTGACGTAGGGCATCAATGCCATCTGCCTCGACTGCTTGATCGCGAGCGTGAGCTGACGCTGATGCTTAGCGCACGTGCCGGTGACGCGTCTCGGATATATCTTCGAGCGCTCGGGAGAAACGAACTTGCGCAGACGAGCCGTGTCCTTGTAGTCGATGTGCTCGATCTTCTCCTGGCAGAATACGCAAACCTTCTTGCGTCTTCTCTGCGGCTGACGGTACTGACGTCCCGTGCCTTCCGTTTTAGCTTCGGTCTTAGCCTCGGGCTTTACTTCCGCCTTCGGCGTCATTTCCTGATTGTTATCCATTATGTTTGCCTAACCTTTCTTTAGTTTTCAGAACGGGAGATCGTCGTCGTCCGATATCTCCTCAAAGCGGGGCGCAGCCGTGTTCGCGCTGCCGCCGCCCGTGTACGACGGCGCGCCGTACGTGTCGGGCGTATACGACGACTGTTGATTTCCGCCGTATGTGTTGCCGGATTCGGCGCGAGAGTCGACGAAGTGCGTGTTGTCAACGACTACCTCGACCGTATAGCGCTTCTGACCCTGCTGATCAGTCCATGTGCGCTTCTGCAGCGATCCCTCGATGCAGATGGAGCTGCCGCGATGGAAGTAGCGGGTGATGAATTCGGCTCTTTCGCGCCACGCGACACAGTCGATGAAGTCCGCCTGCGGCTGACCGTCGTCGCCCGAACGCGAGCGCTTGTTTACTGCTATCGTGAACGAAGTAACGGGGACGTTGGACTGCGTCATTTTAAGTTCGGGATCGGCGGTAAGTCTGCCCCCGAGTATCACTTTGTTCAGGTTAAAGTTTGCCAATTTATGCCTCCGTTATTCGGCTGCCGTCTCAGTCTCTTCCGCTGCCTCTGCGGGAGCTTCCTCCGCCGCAGGAGCCTCTGTTTCTTCCGCTTCGGTTTCAGCTGCGGGAGCTTCCTCGACCGTCTCGGTCACATCTTCCGTATCGACGGACTCGACGACCTCGGGCGCACCGTGACGCACGTTTATGGTCTGCTTCTTCTCGTCGACGGAAAGGACGATGTAGCGGAGCGCGTCCTCCGTGATGCCGAGGACACGGTTGAGCTCTGCGACGAAATCGGGCGCGGAGCGGAAGTAGATGAGAACGTAGTAGCCCTCATTTTCATAGTTGATGGGGTATGCAAGTCTGCGCTTGCCCCATACGTCGACGGCGACGATCTCGGCGTTTGCCTCGATAAGACCCTTCAGTCTCTCCGACGTCGCCTGCGCTGTCTCTTCTCCGTTTTTGAGAGAGAGCGCGTACAGCACCTCGTAGGTGTTCTTTGCGTTTGCCATGTTTATAACCTCCTCATGGACTGTTGACCGCCGTCCTATATTTTTTATTTACGGCGGTAAGGAGCACGGGGATTTGAAAAATACTCCCGTGACACGGGGATTTTACCACAATCGGCGCCGAATGTCAAGCGATTTTTGCAAATTGCACGTCAGCACGCCGCAATTCCGCGCTTTTTCGTCCCTTATCGTTTACCCTATCGGCTCGAAATCGGCGGCTCCGTGCTTGCAAAGCGGGCACACGAAATCGTCGGGCAGAACGTCGCCTTCGTACACGTATCCGCACACCTTGCACACGAATCCGCGCTTGCCCTCCGTCTTCGGCTTCGGCTTCACGTTCTTCTGATAGTACGTGTACGTCATCGTCTCCGCGTCGGAGATGACGCGCGCCTCCGTCACCGAGCATATGAACATACCGTGCGTGCCGAGATCAACGTAGTCCTCGACCTTGAGCGACATGAACGAGTTGATGTAGCGCGGCAGGAACACGAGTCCGTTGTCGGAGTACAGCTTCTCCCAGCCCTCGAATTTGTCGACGCTGCGTCCGGAACGGAACCCGAAGCACTCGAACACCGAGAATGGAGCCTCGACAGACAGGCAGCACACGTTCATCTTGCCCGTCTGCTTTATGATGTGGTGCGAATAGTTTTCCTTATTTATCGTCACAGCGACGCGGTTCGGCGTGCTCGTGAGCTGGCATACGGTGTTGACGATGAGTCCGTTGTCGCGCTTGCCGTCGTTGGACGTCACGACATACAGTCCGTAGCCGATGTTGAACAGCGCCTTCATATCGTGCTTGTTCGCCGTCTTGCCGCTCTGCGCGATGTAGTCGCGGCACAGCTCCTCCGACATCGCCTCGAGCGATTCGGACGAGGACGCGTCGAGCGCGGAGCGGATAGTCACGGTCGCGTCCGTGTAAGTTATGTTCTTGCACGGCTCCAGCATCTTCTTTATCGTCTTTGCCGCGAGCGGCGCCCACGAGCCGTTTTCGATTATGCCGACTCTGCGGTCGCGCCAGCCGCGCTCGACGAGATGGTTAATGAACTCGCGCATGAAGGGGAATATCTCCGCGTTGTACGTCGTCGTCGCGAGGACTATCTTGCCGTAGCGGAACGCGTCCTCGACAGCCTCCGCCATGTCGGAGCGCGCAAGGTCGGTCACGACCACCTTCGGGCAGCCCTTTGCGCGGAGCTTGTCCGCCAGTTTTTCGACCGCTTCCTTAGTGTGACCGTACACGGACGTGTACGCGATCATGATGCCCTCGCTCTCGACGCCGTACGACGACCAGACGTTATAAAGGTTGATGTAGTAGCCGAGATTTTCGGTCAGCACGGGACCGTGGAGCGGGCAGATCTTCTCGATGTCGAGTCCCGCCGCCTTTTTGAGCAGCGCCTGCACCTGCGCGCCGTATTTGCCCACGATGCCGACATAGTACCGTCGTGCCTCGCATGCCCAGTCGTCCTCCTCGCCGCCTTTGACGTCGAGCGCGCCGAACTTGCCGAAGCCGTCGGCGGAGAACAGTACCTTGTCCTTGTCGTCGTATGTGACGATGACCTCGGGCCAGTGCACCATCGGCGCGCCGACGAAGTGCAGCGTATGCTCGCCGAGCCCGAGCGTGTCGCCGTCTTTTATCACGACTCTGCGGTCCTCGAATTCGGTGCCGAAGAACTGACCCATCATAGCGAACGCTTTCGCCGACGACACTATCTGTGCCGACGGATACGTCTTTGCAAACATTTCGATGCCGGAGCTGTGGTCGGGCTCCATGTGCTGCACGACGAGGTAGTCGGGCTTTCTGCCGCCGAGCGCGGCGTCTAATTTATCGAGCCATTCGTGTACGAAACGCGCGTCGACGGTGTCCATGACCGCTATTTTCGGGCCGCATATCATGTACGAGTTGTACGCCATGCCGTTCGGCACCTTGTACTGACCCTCGAAAAGGTCGATCTTGTGGTCGTTGACGCCGATATAAGTTATGTCTTTCGTGATATTCATTTTAAATGCCTCCGCAAATGTTTCTTACTGTAAGTATACAACAATCGGGACTTTATATCAAGTACTGCCGACAAAAAAACAGCGCTCCGATAAAGTCACAAAAAGTCTGCGTCAAAGATATAATTTTTAATATTATTCCTCAAAAGTCGCCGTATGCGGTTGACAAAAGGAATCGCATCGGGTAAAATGAAAATGGCGCAAGGCGCCCAACACATGCTCAGGGAAAGGATAATCATATGAGCAAGCTTGTTATAAACACCTACGATCGTCAGAGCCGTATCGAGAAAAACATCTACGGAAACTTTTCCGAGCATCTCGGACGCTGCATCTATAACGGCGTTTTCGTCGGCGAGGGCTCGCCGATACCGAACGTGGGCGGTATGCGCACCGATATCGTCAAGGCGCTCTCCGATATGAAGCTGCCCGTTCTTCGCTGGCCGGGCGGATGCTTCGCCGACGAGTATCACTGGATGGACGGCATCGGGCCGAAGGAAAACCGCAAGAAGATGGTCAACACGAACTGGGGAGACGTGACCGAGGACAACAGCTTCGGCACGCACGAATTCCTCGAGCTGTGCCGTCAGATCGGCTGCGAGCCGTACATAAACGGCAACGTCGGCTCCGGCTCCGTACAGGAGATGTCGGAGTGGGTCGAGTACCTCAACTTCGACGGCATGTCGCCCATGACGGCGCTGCGCGCCGAAAACGGTCATCCCGAACCGTTCGGCGTCCGCTACTTCGCTATCGGCAACGAGAACTGGGGCTGCGGAGGTTCAATGCGTCCTGAGTATTACGCCGACGTGTACCGCCGCTACGCGACGTTCTGCCGCAATTACGGCGAGAACAGACTTTATAAGATCGCGTGCGGTCCGTCGGGCGGCGACCTCAACTGGACCGAAGTCCTCATGAAAGAGGCGGGACACCACATGAACGGTCTGTCCCTGCACTACTACACGATATGCCACGACTGGTCGCATAAGGGCTCCGCCACCGCATTCGACGAGAAGGAGTGGTATCTCACGATGAAGAGCACGCTCCAAATGGAGAACATCATCACCGGTCACGAGCACATCATGGACCGCTATGACCCGCGCGGACGCGTGGCGCTCATCGTCGACGAGTGGGGCAACTGGTTCGACGTCGAGCCCGGCACGAATCCCGGCTTCCTCTATCAGCAGAACACGATCCGCGACGCCGTCGTTGCGGGCGTCAACCTCAACATATTCAACAAGCACAGCCGCCGCGTCAAGATGGCGAATATCGCGCAGCTCGTCAACGTGCTCCAGTCCGTGATACTCACCGACGGCGAGCGCATGATACTGACTCCGACGTATCACATCTTCAAGATGTACTCCTGCCACCAGAACGCGACGCTTCTCGGCAGCTTCATCGAAAAGAGGAAGATCGGCGTCGAGGACGAAGTCCGCGTCGACGACCTGTCCGAGTCCGCGTCCGTGGACGAGAACGGCAACGTCAACATCACGGTCTGCAACCTCTCCTGCACCGACGCGCACGACATCGACGCGATACTCGTGGGCATGAAGCCCGCATCGGTCGAGGGCGAGATCGTGACGGGCAAGATGGACGCGTTCAACACGTTCGAGAGCGGCGAAAACGTAAAGGTCGAGAATTTTGACTCCGTGAAGATAACGGACGAGGGACTGTCGTTCACGCTCCCCGCGTGCAGCGTCGTCAAGCTCACCGTGAAGGCGTAATATGGACTCAGACTCATCGCAGCGCAAGCCCTGCCGCCGCTGTCTTCTATCCGAGATAGACCGCAACGGCGTGTACAGGACCGTGCGCGAATACATCGCCTCGCTCGACGAAAGCGTGAAATGCTCGCGCGAGGAATACTCGCAGCGGCTGTGCGTGTGCAAGTCGTGCGAGCACCTCTCCGACGGCATGTGCGCCCTTTGCGGCTGCTTCGTCGAGGTGAGAGCCGTAAAATCAAATCAGATCTGCCCCGACCTCCCGCGCCGGTGGTAGGAAGTGGGTTTTTCGGGGGAAGGAAAACTTTTTGAGAAAAGTTTTCCTTCCCCCGAACCCCTATCTTTTCAAAAACTTTTATTACAAGTTCTCTTTTTAGAAAGTAATCGTAAACAATATCTTCAGCGCATACTTAAGATAAACACTATTTAGTCCGCTTTTGGAGAAGGCAGCATCTCCTCACCATGTTCGGAGCTGCCACACTTTCCGCAAAGCGGAAAGTGTCGGAGGTTTGGAGCGTAAGCGACAAAACTCCTACCTTTCTACAAAAAGGGGTCCCCGAAATAAGAAGTCCCTCCTTCGCGCATCCTCTTCAAGAACTCTTACTACAGTTTTCTTTTTTGAAAAGTCAATAAAAAGTTCTGACAGAGGGGGTTTGAGGGAGAGGACTCTTTCAAGAGTCCTCTCCCTCAAAATTTAACTATTATAAATCTCCCTAAACTGCTTTATCGTATCGGCGAAGTCGGCGATGGCGTCCTCGATGACGGCGGGGTCGGACATGTCGATATCGGCGACTTTGAGGCTGTCGAGCGGCGATTTTGAGCCGCCGCAGCGCAGAAATTCGAGGTACTTGCCTATATAGGCGTCGCCCTCCGTCTCGATGCGCTTCACTATCGACGACGCGGCGGATATGCAGGTCGCGTACTTGTAGACGTAGAAGAACATGTAGAAGTGCGGTATGCGCATCCACTCATACGCGATATCGCCGTCGCATACGACGTCGGGGCCGAAGTAGCGCTTTACTATCCCGTAATATTTCTCGCACAGAACGTCGCGCGTCAGCGTCTGTCCCGCCTCGCACATCGCGTGTATGTCGCGCTCGAATTCGGCGAACATCGTCTGACGGAACAGCGTGCCCTTGTACGTTTCGAGCAGCTGATTCAGTATCGACAGCTTTTCCTCGCGGCTCTCGGACTCGCGCAGCTTCTTGTGCGCGAAGATGAGCTCGTTCACCGTCGACGCAACCTCCGCGACGAATATCTTGTACTCCGAGTCCTGCGGCGTGTTGTGCTTGCGCGAGAAATAGGAATGCATCGAATGTCCCGCCTCGTGCGCGAGCGTCGATATGTCCTCGAGCGTCTCGGTGTAGTTGAGAAGTATGTACGGCTCCGTGTCGTAGCAGCCGCCGCTGTATGCGCCGCTGCGCTTGCCGCGGCTCGGGTATACGTCGACCCAGCGCTTCTCCTTGATGCCCGCTTCGAGCACGTCGTGATACTCGGAGCCGAATATCTTCAGCGCGTCGAGCACTTCCTCGACCGCTTCCTCGTACGTGTACGTCTTGGTACATTCGCCGATAAGCGGCGTGTAGATGTCGTAGAGGTGATACTTGGACAGCCCGAGCACTTCCTTTTTGAGCTTGTAGTAGTCGTAAAGCACGGGAAGATGCTCGTTCACCGTCGATATGAGCGTGTTGTATATGACGGGCGTGACCTCGTCGGCGTAGACGGAGCATTGCAGACTCGAATCATATCCGCGCACCTTCGACGACGTCGTGCGTTCCTTCAGAAACGCGTTCATCAGCGCCGCAAACGTGTTGCCGTACTGCTTGTACGTTTCGTACATTTTCGTGAACGCGGCGCGGCGGACGCGGCGGTCCGAGGACATCAGAAATGTAACGTAGTTTGCGTCGGTGAGATGCACCTTTTTGCCGTCCTCGCCCTTTATGTAACCGAAGTCGATGTCGGCGTTGGCGAACGTGGAGCGTATCTGACCGTAGCCGCCGATGCCGCGGTCGAGATTGGCGAGCAATCGCTCGTTGTCGTCCGACAGCGTGTAAGGCTTGTAGCGGCGGCTGCCGTCGATGGCGCGCACGTATGCTTTCAGCTCGGGACATTCCTCATACCACCGTCCGAGCGTCTCCTCGTCGAGCGATATGAGCGCCGGCGATACGAAGTAGGACGCGGCGCCCGCGTCGTTGGCGAGCTCCATAACTCTGCCCTCGAGCGCGAGCGCGCCGTTGTCGGACGTGTCGAGGTCCGACGACAGACTCGTGTACGTGAACAGCTTCGATATTATGCGTTCGAGACGCACCGAATCCTCGAGGCAGGAGAGCAGTCCCGACGCCGACTCCTTCATCGTCCCCTCGTGCGCGGGGAATTTTTCTATGATCTCCTTTGCCGCCGAATAGTCGCGCTCGAACGCGTCCGCATCCGCGTATATTGCGGTGAGATCCCATTTGTATTTTGCGGGTATTTCCGCTCTGTTTTCAGTCATGTCTGGCCTCCTTTTTCGTTTTTCTTATTATAGTAAATATCTGCACCCGTGTCAATCACATACGCGGCACATTATGATGTTTTTCACAAAGTTTTTGCCGTGAACGATTGACAAAGCGTCAATAGTGTTGTAAAATCAAATCAGGACATAAACTTTACCTGCGGAGGAAAACATGAAAAAATTACTTTTGGCGCTGACGGCGCTCACCGTCGCCGCGTCCATGACAGTCGCCGTGTTTGCGGAGGATGAAAAACCGACCATCACCGACATATACAACGCGCCTTTCTACGACAGCTGCGGCGAAAACGCGAACTCATCAGGTCAGACCGATTCGCTCGGCGGCTCGAGCGCATACGGGCTTAAGCCTCTCGACGGCGTCAACGCCGAGGGCGCATGGTTCGAGTTCAATATTACAGTGCCCGCCGACTGTGTGCGCATCGACTTTAACGTCAGCTACGCGGCGTCGGGAGAGCGCTTTATGGAGTTGACCTTCAACGACGAGACACGCCACGTCACGTGCCCCGACACGGGCGCGTGGTCGACATACTCGACAGTCACGGAGACGTTCGAGTCAATAAAGAAGGGCGATTACGTGCTCCGTCTTGCGGCTCCCGCCGACTTTGACGGCGAAACCGTCAAGACGCCGAATTTCGATTTGATCGAGATCGGCTTCTACTATGAATCGTACGAGAGCGTGCCCGAGACTGAGCCGCCGGAAACGAAAGCGCCCGAGACGGAAGCTCCCGCAACGACTGCGGCTCCCGCCGTGACCGAGGCTCCGACGACGTCCGCTCCCGCAGTCAGCGACGGCGCGGGTGAACAGTCGAACACGACGTCGGAATCGAGCTCGTGCGGCTCGTCTGTGTCCGGCGTGTACGCCGTTATCGCGTGCGCCGCCGCGTGCGCGCTGTTCCGCAAGAGAAAGTAAAAGCGGCAAAGACGCCAATATAAAATCGGAGAGGAAAGCCTTATCGCTTTCCTCTCCGTACTTTTGCCGAAAAGTAAAAGTAAACCCCGCAAAGCCGTGCGCTCGGCGATTAGAAACCCTGCACTTGGCAAGGCTGGTATGTCGTCTCGACGGTTTTTGAGCTTCCAACGTCCGTCGCAGATAGGCGAGCGGGAGGCCTGCATCGACCCCGCCGAAGGGCGACCCCATTTATTCTATCGTGGGTTTTAATAACCGAGCTGTCACGAACCCCGCAGAGTTCATTATTATTTTACCATACGGATGCCGAAAATAAAATAGGTATTTTTTCACAAAATCAGCGCGGACGTTTTGGTGAGTTTGTGAAGAAGAAAAAGGTAATAAAAGTTCTTGAAAGGTGGGAGAGTGCAGAGAGGGCGGAAAACTTCTTGTAAGAAGTTTTCCGCCCTCTTTGCATTTAATAATAATATCACTCAAGCGGGTTGCCGTCTTTGTCGAACATGGGGAGCTTGCCGAGGAAGGTGATATCGTCGCGTTTAGCGGCGTCGCCTTCGGCGAGTATGCACATACGGCCGCAGACTTCGCCGCCGGCCTGTGCCGTGAGCTGTTCGAGAGAGGTGAGCGATTCGCCGGTGGAGACGACGTCGTCGACGATGAGTATGCGCTTGCCCTTCATGAGGTCGGCGTCGGCCTGGTCGAGATACAGCTTCTGCATTCTCGCGGTCGTGATCGAACGAACGTACACTTCAAATACGCCCGTCATGTAGAGCTTCGGGCTCTTGCGCGCGAGGAAGTAGCGGCGGTTGCCCGCAAGCCTCGACATCTCGTGCGCTATCGGTATGCCCTTCGCCTCGGCGGTGAGTATGTAGTCGTATTCGGGCGCGAGCTTCAACAGCTCCTCCGCGCACGCCGTCGTCAGCTCGGGGTCGCCGAACGTGACGAACGCGCCTATGTAAAGGTCTTCCGTAAGCGGGCACAGCGGCAGTCTCCGCTCGAGCCCGGCCAGCTTGATTTTGTAGTAGTTCATATCTCGCTCCTTTGCCGTTGTTTTATAGCGGTTATTCTGACTATATTTTAATCCTCATGACCAAAAATGTCAAGTCATGTGTTTATTTTTTATTGCATCACGGCAAAACTTTTGAGGGGCAAAAGTCCGACGAGGGAGGCGAACGATATTGACATCTCAAAATGCGCGGTATATAATGTAATCGGTGAATTATAATAAAAAGATCTTCAATATTTTTTCGATTTTGTGTAACCTTTTTCGATTTTCGGGTATTAACAGTATAGAAGGATATTTTACTTTAAGGAGGACAACGTGAAGAGTTCAGAAGCCGAATTCGAGCAGATATACCGCGACCATTACCGGCGTATTTACTCATTTCTCTACAAGCTCTGCCGCTCGCCGGAGACAGCCGAGGACTTGACGCAGGAGACGTTTTATCAGGCCTACATCTCGCTTTCGCGCTATAACGGACAGTGCGAG
Source organism: uncultured Clostridia bacterium (assembly GCA_947586625.1). Classification (GTDB taxonomy): domain Bacteria; phylum Bacillota; class Clostridia; order Oscillospirales; family CAG-272; genus DTU064. The sequence continues at coordinate 10,366 of CANPXS010000018.1, forward strand.
ATGTACACGTGGCTCGCCGCCATCGCGAAGAACATCTTCCTCAAATACCTGCGCCGTCAGCGCCGCGAGTCCATGACCGTCGACCTCTACATCAGCGATCCGGAGGCGCCGCTCACGGACGAACCCGGCTACCGCCTGATGCGCGAGATCGAGATCGCCGACATCTTAAAGGTGCTCGAGAGTATGCCTAAAAAGTACAGCGAAGTGTTTTTGCTTCACACCTACGGCGAGCTGCCGTATTCCGAGATCGCCTTAAAGCTCGGCATCTCCGTCAGCTCCGCGAAGGTCATCTGCCATCGCGCAAAGAAATACATCAAGGAGGCTTTGATAAATGAGTGAATTCAACAACGAATGCAGCGTCATCCGCGACCTTCTTCCCCTTTACGCGGACGGCGAGACGTCGCCCGAAACGTCGCGCATTATAAAGGAACATATCGCAAACTGCGAGGAATGCCGCGGCATGCTTCGCCACTACAACAAGATCCCGCACTCCCTTGAGGAGTCGACGCCGACCGGCAAGTACGGTAAATATCACTATTCTGAGGTGGCGCGCCGCATCCGCCGCAGAAACACGGTCAGACTTTCCGTCGTCTGCTCCGCGTTCCTCATCCTCGGATTTGTAATATCCAAACTTCTTTTCCCGGATAAAAAATGAGTACGGTTAAAACAATAAACGGCTCCCTCTACCTCGAGATGCTCCGCGGCGGCGCGGCGGTCCTCGACGGAAACAGGGACGCCGTCAACAGCCTCAACGTGTTCCCCGTACCGGACGGCGACACGGGCACGAATATGAGCATGACGATATCGTCCGTCAACTCTATCGAGGACGCGCCTCTCGCGGACGCTGCCACAGCCGCCGCGAAGGCCATGATGCGCGCCGCGCGCGGCAACTCCGGCGTCATACTGTCGCTGTTCTTCCGCGGCGTCGCAAGAGCGCTCGCGGGCGCCGGCGCCGAGGAAGCCGACACTGCCCTTTTGCAGACCGCGTTCCGAGAGGGCGCGAAGTCTGCGGCGGCAGCCGTCGCCAACCCCGTCGAGGGCACGATACTCACCGTAATGCGCGAATGCTGCTCCGCCGACTACAACACGTCCGACGCCGCGCAGCTTTTCGACATATTCTACGACGAGGCGGAGCGCATACTCGCGAAAACGCCCGAAATGCTGCCCGTCCTTCGCCGCGCGAAGGTCGTCGACTCCGGCGGCTACGGCTTCGTTCGCATACTCGACGGCATGCGCCGTGTGCTGCACGGCGACGTCATTGACGCGCACGAGCAGCCGAAGATAAAGGATGCGCCCGCCGTCAATGTAAACGCGTCCGCGGACTTCACCGAGTTCACCGACGAGGACATCACATTCGGCTGGGAGACGCTGTGCCTCATGGACCGCGACCCCGCCGTCACCGACGAACAGATCGAGGCGCTGCGCGCCTACTTCGACTCCGTCGGCGACAGCGTCGTTATGACATACGACGAGGAGATATTCAAGCTGCACATACACTCCGACGTTCCCGTCGAGATACTCGAAAAGACCGCCTTCATCGGCGTTCTGCGCGACGCTAAGATCGAGAATCTGCGGCTCCAGCATCAGGAGCTGTCGGACGCCGAGATCGGACACGAGCACACAGAGGAGCCCGAACCGCGCAAAAGGTACGGACTGTTCGCCGTCGCATCCGGCGACGGCATGTCGGATCTGTTCTGTGAGCTCGGCGCCGACAGCGTTATATCGGGCGGACAGAGCATGAACCCGAGCGCCGAGGACATCATCCGCGCTATAACGTCCGTTCCGTGCGAGGTCGCATTCATTCTCCCCAACAATAAAAACATAATCCTCGCCGCGAAGCAGGCCGCCGACATCCTCGACGACACGCGCGTCATCGTCATCGAATCGACGACGATACCCGAGGGCGTGTCCGCGATGATGGCGTTCAACTCCGCACGCTCGCCCGAGGAAAACGCGACGTGCATGAGCGAGGCTATGTCCGGCGTCACGACGCTGTCGGTGACGCGCGCCGTGCGCGACGCCGATATTGACGGACTCGCCGTCAAGCGCCGCCAGTATATAGGACTTGTGGGCGGTCAGCTCAAATTCGCCGCCGACAACGTCTCCGACTGCATACGCGACATGGTCGCCGCATTCCCCGACACCGAGCTCTGCACCGTCTACTTCGGCTCCGACGCAAAGAACGCCGAGGCGGAGTCGGTGGTGGCTCTCATCGAGGAGACGCTCGGCTCCGACTGCGAGGTCGTCTCCGTGCGCGGCGATCAACCCGTTTACCCCTACATCATTTCGCTCGAGTGAGGTGACACAAAATGGCGGGACTTTCAAACGTGACTGTTGACGACAGCCGCTTCGACTATATCATAAGCTGCTGCTCCACCTGCGACCTGTCGGCGCCGCATCTGTCAAAGATCGGCGTACACTGTCTGCCGTTCCACTATACGCTCGACGGCGTCGAACATCCCGACGACCTCGGCGCCACCATGTCCTACGACGATTTCTACGCCGCCATGGCAAACGGCGCGTCCACATCGACGTCGCAGGTCTCCGTCGGCGTCTACGTCGACTTTTTCACCGAGCTTTTGTCGACAGGCAAGGACGTCCTTCATCTCGCTTTCTCGTCGGGACTGTCCGGCTCATATAACTCGGCGGTGCAGGCCGCCGGAGTCGTGCTTGAAAAGTTCCCCGACAGAAAGCTCTATGTCGTAGACTCGCTCGCGGCGTCTTCCGGCTACGGACTTTTCGTCGACAAGCTCGCCGAGCTCCGCGCGTCCGGCATGGATATCACCGCGCTCCGCGACTGGGCTGAATCGAACAAGCTGCGCCTGCACCACTGGTTCTTCTCCACCGACCTGACATTCTACGTCAGAGGCGGCAGGGTTTCAAAGATCGAGGGCGTCATAGGCGGTATGCTCTCAATATGCCCGCTTCTGCACGTATCGCGCGACGGCAAGCTCGTCCCCGTCTACAAGCTGCGCGGCAAGAAGCGCGCCATCGACAAATGCGTGCAGATGATGATCGAGCATGCCGACGGCGGCTCCGCTTACAGCGATAAATGCTACATCAGCAACGCCGCGTGCTATAACGACGCCGAAGCCGTCAAGTCGATGGTCGAGGGATCGTTCCCGCACATAAACGGCGGCGTCCTCATCAACTCGATAGGCACAACGATCGGCTCGCACACGGGTCCCGGCACGACCGCATTGTTCTTCTGGGGCGACGAAAGATAAAGTACATACGCAATATACCGTCCGCGGGGAGAGTAAATTAGCTCTCCCCGCTTTTTATTGTTCGTATTTATGATGTATCGTTTATTCTGAAACTTCGACTTGCATGTTATATTGCCGCGCCAGCGCGTCCCAAGTCGGTTTGTCCACGCAGTCGCTCTCACACATGAGATTGCGCCGCTGGAAGCACTTGACCGCCCTCTCCGTTTTCGCGTCGTATATGCCCGTGAGCGGTATCGTGCCGAAATCGTCGTATACGAAGCACAAAGCGTCGAGCATTATTTGAAGTATGAGCACGAGATTGCTTCTCTCGCCGCACGGTATTTTATACCCGCACATGTTGGGAAACGGCAATATTCCGAGCGGCGGCGAATTCTGCGCTATCAGCGCCTCGTACTCCTCCGCGACTGCGCGCCACGTCGCCGCGTCAACGCGTCCCGTCACGGGAAGTCCGCGGCTCGCCTGAAATTCGCGCACCACCGCCTCCATGCCACTGCCGTATATGCCGTCGACGCCTATCGTAGGCAGATTGCCCGTCGCCTCCGATATATACCGCAGCATCTTCTGAAACGTCCGCACCGTGTCGGCGCTGTCCGTTATGTCGTAGTATCTGTCAGTTCCGGTGTTCATTTTTCTTTACCTTCACCCCCTGCCGTCATTTGAAAGCTCGCCGCCCGGCGACTGCGTTCCCGACGCCATGTTCCCGTCGTAGATGTCGCGGTATACCGCCGTTATCGCGTTCCACGTCGCACTCGAAACAATTCCCGTCGGGTCGAGCCCGAACCGAAGCTGGAAATCCTCGACGGCGTCCCGCGTCGTCGTATCGAATATGCCCGACACCGTCGGCGCGGGGATATCAGGGTACACGGTCGAGATGAGCCGCAGATATTCCTGCAAGTACCGCACCGGCTCGACCTGCATTCCTATCCGCAAGGGATAACCCGGGTACGGCTGCGTTATGCCCGAGAAATAGTCGGGCGGCAAGGACTCGATCAGCCCCCTGTACGCGCGGTATATGGCGTCCCACGTCTCGATGTCGACGACGCCGTTGTCCGTAAGACCGTACAGCCGTTGAAACGATTCGACAGCCTCGCGCGTCCGCGGTCCGAATATCCCGTCGACTTCTATGTACGGTATGCTTTCGTTATAATTTGCGATGAAATTGAGGAAATATTGAAGCTCGTATACGCCGCGGCCGCGGTTTCCCTCCGACAGCGTCTGCACGAACAGATTCGTCACCTCGTCGGGACTGATACCCTCGGACGCGAGGTCGTTGAGCCGCTTGACGGCGGCATAAACGCGCTGTATCGCGTACCACGTCGCGTTTCCGACGAGCCCGTCGACGGTCAGATTGAATATCGACTGGAACGCCCTGACCGCCGCCTCCGTCTCCTCCGCAAATATGCCGTCGACGGGCGAAATTTTAGGTATGGCGGGGTAATTCTTCGATATCCTGTTCAGTCTCACCTGTATCTGCGTGACCTCGTTGCCCGTACTGCCGAACCGCAGAACGACGCCCGGCGACGGGTCGTCGAGCCCCGTCACGGGCACGTCGGACACTATCTCGATATCGTCGCCGTAGTAGTAGCGCAGTATCTCGACAGAGTTTTTGCCCTCGTTCGCGAGCGTGACAGTTCCCCACTGCGACAGCCCGTCACAAGTCACCGTCGTGCCGTTGCAGTACTGGGTGAAATACGGCTCGACGGTCCCCATCCTGCGCACGTAGGAGTTGAATATTTCGTCCACTATCTCGCCTATGTTCTCGAAAATATCGCGTCCCGGCACGAAGGACTGGTCGATCGATGTGTCATTTGTGATGTTGAAATCGTAACCGCGGCTCGGATAGTACTGCGTATAAATGCGGTTGAGCGCAAACGATATTATCGCATAAATGTTGGCGCGGAGCGCCGACTCGGGCCACGTCGGATATATTTCGCTCGACGCGGCGTTTTTGATGTATGCGGGAAAGTCGACTGTCACGTTTTCCGCATCCTCGAACGGGGAGCCGAGGTGGACCGTGATTTCCTCGGGTATGTAGGGCAGATTCAGTGACGGCGCGTCGTTCAAAGTCCTCCCCCCTTTCCGCCGCCCTCGTCGACGATCATATCGCCGCCGGAACTGCGGCGGGGCAATCCCTCGGCGAGCGGGACGAGGTCGGCGTCCTGTATCGCCGTTATGCCGTCGAATATGCGGACGTTGAGGTCGGTGAGGCCGTAAAATCCCTCTCTTGCGACCTTTACGTTATATAGCCCGTACGGCTCCGTGACGTCGCCCGCCTCCGCCGGTTCGAGCGACAGCGACGCCGGCGGCGTCGGCATCGCCAGCTTCGGCGTGCGCCCGCTGCGGTCCGTCGTCAAGACCGCATACGGCGACGGCATTTTATTGTCCGAATACGATACAGTCACGAGCGCACCCGCGACCGGTATCGCGCCGCGCGCGGTGAATACGCGCACTATGAGGTATCCGACGCCGCTGTATCCCGCCGGCGCCTCGCCTATTATGCTTATGCTGTTGTCCATTTACTGCTTCCTTTCGTTAGCTTTCACGGACATTATATGCATCGCGGCGCAAAGTGACAGACGCCGCTGCGCATTTCCACTTGCCGTTCTACCTCGCCTCTACGTTTCCCTTAACTGCCTATATTATACCACAATTTTCGTGACTTGTCAAGTACTTTTCACAAAATTATGCATTTTTTTTACTTTTCGCGTAAGTGACATACCGCATCCACAACTGGTTTCTCCCACACTTTTCGCGAAGCGAAAACGTGTCGCAGGTCGTAGCGTTAGCTGCGAACTGCCGCTCACCGCGGATGTTCGTACAGTCTGCACCCACCGGCAGCTACCTTTGCACACCTAACGTGGTGACGTCTTTCACACCTTTCAACCGGTTTTTGACAAGGGGGACTTTCTCGCAAGAAAGTCCCCCTTGTCGAACCCGAAAGAGGCTCCCGTGTGTTCGTCGATGTTATCGAGTCAGCGTCATAAAAGGCAACAGGGCGTAGACCGCGTCAACACTTCCTGCGAACAGCTCCCTCGCGACGTGTCGAGTGCGCCGTCCGAGCGTCGTGTCTGCGTTTGACGCCGGGAGCGCCGAGCAGCGCACGAGTATGGTGCGCGTAGATGAAGCTGCGAAGCCTTACGGCGGCAGTTCGTCGCTGACGCGCCGACCAATGACACATGTTTACGCGCGACGTTTTCCCATAAGAAAATCCCCCGTGCGGGGGATCTTTCACACCATTATCACCGACGCCATGACGCCGCGGGCGGGACCCGAGCGGCGGTGCGAGTAAAACCGGCACGCGGACTCCTTCGTGCAGAGCGCCGCCTTGTCGATGTTGCGCGCACGGACGCCGGACAAAAGCAGTATGCGCTCGTTGACGGAGGCGAGGTCGCAGTGCAGCCTCCCGTCGTCGTGACGCACGATGAATTCGTCAACTATCGCGTCAGCGGCGGCGCGCACCCGCATCGACGGCGACTCATCCGCGAGCGTGCGGAACGCGTCGGGGAAGTCGTCGCCGACCTCAAAGCAGTCGGCGCATATGCAAGGCCCTATCGCCGCGCGTATGCGGTCGCGGTTCGCGCCGAGGTCGCACATGCGCTGCACAGCCGCGCCCGCTATGCCTGACGCGGTGCCGCGCCAGCCGGCATGGACTGCGGCGGCGACGCCCGCGCCGCCCTCATAAAGCAGTATCGGCACGCAGTCCGCGGTCTTGACCGCGATCGGTATATGCGGTATGTCGGTGACGAGTCCGTCGCAGACGAAATCACCCGATTTGTTCGACGGCGTCACGTATTCGATGCGCGCCGAATGTATCTGCTCCGCCGACACGAACACGCGCCCCTCGACTGTGTCGCCGTCGCCGATGCCGCACGCGGCTGCGAACAGACGGCGGTTGTGATTTACGGTTTCATCGCCGTCGCCGCGCCCGTAGCCGAGATTCAGCGACGAAAGCTCGCCCTCCGATATCCCGCCGATGCGGGTCGAAAATCCGTGCGTCACGTTTTCCAGCATCGTCGAAACATAAAACACGACGCCGCCTCTGCGTACCTTTCTGAACATTTTATGACCTCAAAATCAAAGTACAAAGTATTTTACGGCGCGCAAAACGCCGTCCTTCACCTCGCCGAGCGCGAAAAATCCGTCCGCGTCGTTTATGCGCACGCGCCCGTCGCATACGGACTCTACGTGCAGCGGAACGCCGTTTTTCACCTTTTTTTCGTCCGCGCCCGCGACGTTCACGCACGGCAGCGACGAAAACAGCGTCTCGACGCTCATGAGCGCCACGTCCGGGTCCGACTCGATCTGATCTATCGTCTTCGCGTCATCGATACTGTACCCGCACGTCTCAAGCCGCCGCAGCGACGACATGCAGCCGCCGCAGCCGAGCGCGTGCCCGATGTCGGCGCACAGCGTGCGTATATACGTGCCGGACGAGCAGACGACGCGCAGTCCGTACTCGTCCGCGCGGTCTGTTTTATTGACCTCGAGCGAGTATACGCTCACGGGACGCGGCTCGCGCTCGACTTCGACGCCGCGACGCGCCAGATCGACGAGCTTCACCCCGCCGCGCTTGAGCGCCGAATACATCGGCGGCACCTGCATTATGTCGCCGACGAACGCGGACGCGGCAACTGCAACCTCGTCCGCCGACGGTATCAGATCGGACGTCGAGATCGGTGTGCCCCATATGTCCTCGGTGTCGGTCTCGACGCCGAGACGAAGCGATGCATCATATACCTTTCGTCCCGCAGAGATGTACTCCGCCGCCTTCGCCGCCCTGCCGACGAGAACGACGAGCACTCCCGTCGCCTGCGGGTCGAGAGTGCCGGTGTGACCGACGCGGCGCGTGCCGTATATGCGGCGCATGCGCGCCACGACGTCGAACGACGTCATCCCCGACGGCTTGTCGACTATGACGACGCCGCACCTCTCATCTCTGTCCGCGCTCATATTCTTCAATCGCAACTGCAAATTTGTCCGCTATCGCCGCCACAGCGCTTTCCGCGTCCGCTGCCTCAATCGTGCAGCCCGCCGCGCCCCTGTGACCGCCGCCGCCGAAAGCGGCGCATACGGCGGCGCAGTCGATGTCAACGTTCGCCCTCGTCGACGCTTTCCAAATTCCCTCACCCGTTTCGCGCAGCGCGACTCCGACATAAACGCCCTCGATCGAGCGCATCTCGTCGGCCTCGGAGAAGTCGGCGGCGCCGAACCCGCCCGATGCCATATCAGCGCGGGACGCGTATGTAACGGCGAGCCTGCCGCCGCAGTAAAAGCGCATATTTTCAAGTCCGACTTTATGCGCGAGAACCTGTTTTTTCATCTTCACAGCGTGGAGATGATGCGCGATCCTGACCGTGTCCGCGCCGAGCTCGTGCAGACGCGAAGCTATAATGTGCGTCACATGCGTCGTGTTCGCAAAGCGGAAGCTGCCCGTGTCGCTGCTTATTGCGGCATATATATAGTTCACAGCCTCCACCGGGATTGCAAAGCCGTGCCGATTTTTCAGTATCTCCGCCACGCGGAATACTATTTCTCCGCATGCGGCGGCATCGGGCTCCACGAGATGATCGGCAAACACGTCGCCGCGCTCGTGGTGGTCTATCATCAGCGAAAACGTGTCCTTTATCTCCGCAAATCTGCCGAGCTGCGCCGTCGACGACACGTCAACAGACACACGGAAAACCCCGTCGCGCGGTTTGTCGTTTACGGTGACGTCCTCGTCCGCGACGAGGAAACGCAGATATTCCGGCACCGGGTCGCAGCACTTAATCTCCGCGTGAGCACCGTTGTCCTCCATTATCGCGCGGAGCGCGAGCGCGCACCCGAGCGTGTCGCCGTCCGGCGACGCGTGACAGAATATGTCCGCGTCCTTTATATCGGCGATGATATCGGCGGCGTCCGCCTCGGTCAGAGTTTTATATTCGCGCGCGCTCATTCGTCCCCGTCCTCCGACTCGCCGCCGTCGGTGATGCCGCGTTCGGCGCGCTCGTTTTCGAGCCGCTTCAAAACTTCCGCGATATGGGCGCCGTGCTCGATCGAGACATCCTCCTCGAACGTCAGCTCCGGCGTGACGCGCAGATTCAGACGCTCCGCCAACCGCGAACGGATAAATCCCGATGCGGAGCGAAGCCCCTTCGCGATCTCTTTTCCGTCGCCGCCGAGCGTTGAGAAGTAGAGGCGGCAGTATTTGAGGTCCGGCGATACGCGCGCCGCCGTTATCGTTACGAACGCGTCCGCGACGCGCGGGTCCTTGACCTCGCGCAGTATCGACGCCATCTCGGTCACAACGGCGCTGTTCACCTTGTTCTGTCTCTGATTTGCCATTTTATTCGTTACCCCCTTTGCCGGGTATTCTTATGTTTATTATAACCTTGCCGATACCATTATACAACATCTCGCCGCATGTTGCAAGCGCCGCGCAGTCATAAATGTTTCTGTGACGATCGCGCGGAGCTTTTCGTTCGGAAAAACTCCGCGCTCTTGACACGGCGCGATGCGCGTGGTAGAATAAAAGCAAGAAAATATTTACCGCGAAAGGGCAAATTATCATGCTTGAAGAACTGAAACAGAAGGTATATGAGGCGAACATGATGCTTGTCGAGTACAAGCTCATCACGTTCACGTGGGGCAACGTCAGCGGCATCGACCGCGAGCGCGGACTCGTTGTAATAAAGCCGTCCGGCGTCGAATATTCGGAGCTGAAGCCCTCCGACCTGCCCGTGCTTGACCTCGAGGGACACATAGTCGAGGGCGACCTCAAGCCGTCGTCCGACACGCCGACGCATCTCGAGCTTTACCGCAATTTCCCGAACATAGGCGGCGTGACGCACACACATTCGCAGTGGGCGACGTGCTTCGCTCAGGCGGGACGCTCCATCATCCCCTACGGCACGACGCACGGCGACTACTTTGACGGTACGATCCCCTGTACGCGCCGTATGACGCCCGCCGAGATCGCGGGCGAGTACGAGCTCAACACGGGCAAGGTCATCGTCGAAACGTTCGAGGGACGCGACCCCGACCGCATGCACGCCGTGCTCGTCAATTCGCACGCGCCGTTCACATGGGGCAAGGACGCGAAGGGCAGCGTCGAGGCTGCCGTCGTACTCGAACAGGTCGCGATGATGGCGCTGCACACGGAGATACTCGCATGCCACGCAAACGGCGCGCTCCCGATGCAGGAGGAGCTCTTGCGCAAGCACTTCGACCGCAAGCACGGACCGAACGCGTACTACGGACAGACGAAGAAATAATAGCTGGCGACATAAAAACAGACCGACTCTCGTCGGTCTGTTTTTTTATCGCTTCATCAGCGCAGTATCATTATCTGCGCTTCTTCGAGCATGTGAACACAGCGATACCTGCTGCGCCGACGCACATCACCGTCACGATGAGCGCGGATGCGACGCCGACGCCGTCGCCTGTTTCAGGCGGCTGTGCGGTCGAACCTGTCGACGGCGTCGCCGTCGTTACTGCGGGAGCAGCTGTCGTTTCAGCGGGCGCTGCCGTTGTTTCTGCGGGCGCTGCTGTCGTTTCGACGGGCGCTGCCGTAGTTTCGGCGGGCGTTGCTGTTGTTTCGGCAGGTTTTGCCGTAGTTTCAGCGGGCGCTGCCGTTGTCTCTGCGGGCGCAGCCGTTGTTTCGGCAGGTTTTGCCGTAGTTTCAGCGGGAGCTGCCGTTGTTTCGGCGGGTGCCGCTGTTGTTTCAGCAGGCGCAGCCGTTGTTTCGGCGGGCGCTGACGACTCGGTCGCAAGCTCGTATATGCTGAGATGATCAGTCGTGAATACGACGTATTTTCCATCGCTTGAAATCGACGACTGGATTTTCTCTCTGTTTCCGTTATCGTCAACATGGTATACTACGATAGTGGACACATCCCATCCTTTAGGAACGGGGAGCTTGATCGTTATCGTCGACTTAGGCTTTATGGGTTTGCCGTTCTTTATCAATTCTATCGAGTAAGAAACGCGGTCATTCGCAACACTTTCTTTCGGTTCAACTACGAGCTTTACATCTTCATAATATGCGGCGTCGCTCTCCGGGTATTGCACCGTTACGTCATCGTCCTTGTCTACAAGCTCGGTCACGGGCGGATCGGGCTCGGTAACAGGCGGATTCGTTTCCGGCGGATTAGGATCAGCTTTAACGGAAATGTTTAACAAAGATACGCTGAAATTCTCGTTCGTAAATTTTTCCGCTCCGGGGACTTTGTAGTTGTAAGTGATAGTCAGATGTTCTTGGAGAGGACTAAAAGTCAGGATACCCGTCTCGGGATCATAATCATAGACCATGTTCCCCAAACCGGTGTCTCTGAAATTTAATATAACACTGTCGATCTTTGATGTATCGGAAACGATACTGCTAAGGTCGAGGGCGTATTTTCCGTTCGTTGTTTTTGTAATTTCAAGCTTTGTATCGCATGTCTGGAAGTTAGCATGATAAGATGTAATGTTGGGGCAGTTTGCGATGTCAAGCTCTGTGAGATGGTTTTGAGAGCAGTCCAAATTCTCCAAAGCAGTATTTTGGGAAAGATCAAGTTTTGCGAGTTGGTTATTGTCACATAATAATATCTCTAATGATGTATTTGCGGAAACATCAAGCTCGGTAAGCTGATTATTTCGGCACTTCAAATCTGTCAATGCCGTATTAGCGGAAACATCAAGCTCGCTTATGTTATTGTTTCTGCAGTCAATCTTTGTTAAAAAAGTATTGGATGACACATCAAGAGCTGACAGATTGTTGCTAACACAGTTCAAAATCTGCAGAGCTGTATTTGCAGACAAGTCAAGTTCATGCAGAGGATTGTAACTGCAATTCAGCCCACGTAAGACAGTATTTTTTGATAAATCAAGATTCGTAATATTGTTATCATCACAAGTCAAAAATTCCAGAGAAGTATTTTTGGATACGTCAAGTTCAGTAAGATTATTGCTATCGCAATACAAATCTTCCAAAGCAATATTTTCTGTCACATTGAGTTCTTTGAGATCATTGTACTCACATTGCAATTCGATCAAAGCTGTATTTGCTGTCACATTGAGTTTGATTATATTGTTATTAGAACAATTCAATCCTCTTAAAGCTGTGTTGGCGGATACATCGAGTTCCGTAATATTGTTATAAGCGCAATACAGGTCCGTCAATGCCGTAAAAAACTCAATGCCAGTCAGACTGCTTATTTTTTTGCTTTCATCAGTCTCATCATAATCACCGCTACTTATTATAGTTGTTGTAACTATTTCTTCTGTAGTGAAAATCCCATCTTCACCGCCCTCAAGGGTTTTGACGTAGTTTCTGAACACCTCGTCCGGGAAGTTTATCTCGTCGATATACAAATTCCCGTTTTCGTCGACGTGTGCGGGCGAGCCGTTGAACATCCCGTCCTTGCCCGTTTCCGGCGGATTAGGAGCCGTCGTTTCGGACGGATCGGAAACAACATAGTCAGTCAACGAGAAGAACTCTACATTATACGAAACAGTTTTGACCGTATTGCTGTTCTCGGCAATATTGACGGTCACTTCAAATATATCTCCGGCTTTTATCTGTAAATCGCTTGGCTTGAAAACAACGACTGCGGGAGAACCGTGATTTTCCGCTGTGCTGTCACAGTAAAATTCACCGTCGGACGCTGACTGTGAAAATTGCCACGTCTTATTGTCCGACTTGCGGACAAGTTTGACTGTCGTATTATCGTAATCAAACTTGTATCCGACAGAGAGGGACCACGGATAGGAGCTATCGAAATATTCGACCGGCATGACTTGAGCGGGCCATGCAACTGTCATTCCGCCCCAATCCTTAAAGAAGCTTTCTTCATTCGAGTTCGAGCCCGGCTCATCCTGTACAAAAGCCGCTCCGAAAAAACGATACCATTGATGACCGTTGTAATCACTTAACTGGCTGCTCAAACCGAAGCCGATCGTTTTCATGAATGGGTTGAGAAGCCACCGGCGATGCCCAACGCGCGATATGTTAGATGAATCATCATCCGCAAACCAACTGTGCGGTATCAGATTATTCAGATTTATTTTCTGCGTTATACTCCATCCGCTGACTAAGTCGGACTTGCTTGCGCCGTCAGCGCCCATACTGTAAAGCTCGTCGTATTTTTGGTCGGACAGTTGTGACGGACGCACGGGATGGTGATCCATCTTGTCGTTAAGACTATTCACAAACGCGGCTGCTTCCGCGTACTCAGTCTTGGCAGGACTGATAGTGATGTCGGCGCTGAGTCCGGCTATGTAACGCATGAGATTGAGAGTATCGAGCGCAGATTGCGTAGACGATGCAGTCATTTTTCCGGGTGCGTACGGCTCGGAAAAAGACGGAGCAGTCGAATACTCGGCAACGGCGTCGAGGTCTGCGGGGTGCGAGCGGGCAAATATCGCGATATCGTCTTTTGTTCGCATCTCAACTCCGAGATTTGATGCAGCTCCGCCAGCCGCATTGACCGTCAGCGCCGCACCGACAACGGCGCACACCGCGAGTGCCGCCGCGACCGTGATCCACATTAACCTTTTCTTCATTTTATTTTCCTCCGTTATGTGTTTGCTTCTATTATACCCATTTTGTAGGGTATAGTCAAGCCCCAATATGCAAAATATAATGAAAATGTAGGATTTTTTCGAGGGGTCGGAGGCACACATGATATCGTACGATCCGCTTTGGGCGACTATGGCGAAAAAGGGCGTTTCCACGTACGCCCTAATCAAAAATTACAATTTCAGCAAAGGCACCCTCGACCGCCTCAAGCACGACCGCCCCATAACGACGGTCACGCTCGACGATCTGTGCCGCATACTCGACTGCGCCGTTTCCGATATAATCGAATACCGCACGGACGAAAAATGACCGCACGCGGAGGACTTTTGTCCCACGCGTGCGGCTTTATGCGTTTATGCGTCAATATATTATGGCTTCAATGGCCGCGAACCCCGACCCACCTTTTCCTCGTGAGAATGACCGCCGCGATGCCGAGCGCGACCGCGACCACCCACGGCAGAGCGTATATGACGCTTCCGCCTCCCATGCTCCACAACAGCTCCGCTGCGGAAACAGGGAGTACGAGCGAAAAGTATTTCATGACGTCGAGTCCGAGGACTGTCAGGACAGCGGGCAGTACGAGCACCGCCGTCCCGAGAAGATACGCGCCGAGCACATTTTTCGTAAACGAGCCGATGAAAAGCGATATAAAAGATACAGACGTGAGCATGACGAGCCTGAGCGCGTTCAAAAGCAGTATGTACTGACCTATCGTTATCTTCAGCGGGAACTGCGCCAGTGCGCCGAGATTTTGCACGGGTGCCGAGAACGTCTTCGGCTGGCAGTATGCGATAAAGTCCGATATCTCCCGCAAATATACGGACGCCCATGCGATAACGGCAAACAGCGCCGCCGCGAGCAGTTTTCGTGTAAGCAGAGCGCTCCTTCCGCGCTTAAGTGAGCGGACCATATATACGGTACCGGACTGATATTCATACGTTATCCCGGATACGCACAAAAACACTGTGAAAAGTATCGCCGCCGTGCTGTTCAGTCGCTGAACGGAGACGGCGTAGTCGCCGAAATAGATGCGGTAGTTCGTCTCATATACGAGCCACGGCTCGTAGCCGCCCACCGTCGCCCTTTCCCTTATGGCGTCAGCATCACGTTCGAGCCTGTCCGCCACGTTCGCAAGTTCGGCGCCCGCGTCGCTTTCTCTGATGCGCTCCACGTATTCGTCAAAGCTGTCGTCGATAACTCCCTCGCGGTCGATGACGAGCGCGTTATAAACGTAGTCGCCGCCGTTCACGGGAACGATGCCTCGGAAATCAAGCGAGCCGCCGAGTATTACGACCGCGGCAACGATAATGATGCCGCCCCCGTAGACGAGGGATTTATACATCTCCCAGCCGCCGAGCGAGAGGCGGGTCCGGATAACGTCCAAAAATCGGCTGAGCATCGTCTCGACTCCCGACAGTATGCTCCTGTGACCCTCTGGACGGCGCTTCGCCTGTATCAGTACTGCGAAAACCGCCAAGCCCAAGACCGCGCATACCATCACGGAGAGCATCACGCCGCGCACGCCGAGCGCTTGTCCGAACATGTTTATATTGACGTAATCGGTATACAGGTCCGATATGCGGATATAGGAAAATATGTTGAGATATTTGAATATATCGAGCGCGTTTCCAGCCGGAACAAATTCGTAGAGCGCGTATTCCGAGACGAGCACCGCGCCGAGCACGGCGAGTGAAAACTGCGGGCTTGAAAGCGTTCCGAGGACGCACCAGAATAAAAGCCCGATGAATACGCCGGATAAAACCTTCAAAATGAAATATCTTACGAGCCAGCCGAGGACGGACACCGCCGCCGTGCATGAGCGGAAGGAGACGAGCGACTGTATCGGTCTTTGTACATCCCCGATGCCGCCGGAGACGGCGCACGAGAGCATGAGCGGCACGCAGTATATCAACACCGTGGAGACGAGCGAGCCGCAGATTAAAATTTCAAGTCTCGTTATGCCGAGAGACGCTCTGCCGTTTTTGCAGCTCCGTATGACGTGCCAAAGTCCGCCTTTTCGGTCCTCCAAAAACGCAAGGACGATAAGTACTATCATCACAAGGAAAAAATAGTCCGCGTAGCTGTACGATATCCAGTGCTCGACGGCGGCGCCGTTGGCGAATATCACCTCAACGTCGCGCATTTCCGCGTAATCATCGGCGGTCTTTTTTATATTCTCCGACGTAAAACCGTCGCGCTCGACGCTCCCTTGGAATATGCCGACGCCGGACATCACCTGCGCCTGCTTCTCTATCGACGAAAGATAATCTCCGTACCCGTCGATGTGCTCCGCCTCGGCGCGTATCTCGTTTACCGCAGTCAAAAGCACGCCGCCGGAGCGGTTGACATCGTAAGCATCGTCCGACAGCGATATTAGCCGCGGGAACATCTCCGATACATATGCTTCGACATCATCAAATGTTCCGTTTTCGTCTGCGTAAGTGCCGCCGTTGATATACGAGCAGTAAGCGGATATTTTCACAGTGATCTCATCGCACAGAGCGATGATCTCGCCGCAGCTTTTGTCTTCGCACTGCGAATATATCGTCCGCGCCGCCTTCTGCGCCGCGAGCATGTCGCCGAACGCGCCCGGCTCAATGCGGTACAAGAGAGACGACAGAAAAAGGACCGCGCAAAGCGCCGTCACCGTCAGCGCGAGTATGAGCCGCCTTGTATCCGAAAAGACACGTTTCCACTCGCTCATCATCTGTCACCTATAAAGCAAAGGTACACGTCCTCGAGGCTCGGACGTCCCGATACGGGCGTCCACGACTCGGGCAGCGACGATATGAGAGCAGACGGCGTGTCGACGCCTATAAGATGTCCCTTTTTGAGCATAAGCACATAGTCGGAGATAGACTCGATATCTGATACGATATGTGTTGCGAGCAGAACTATCCTGTCCGCCGACAGCTCTTTTATGAACTCGCGTATCCGTATGCGCTCGCGCGGGTCGAGTCCCGCCGTAGGCTCATCGAGTATGAGCACCTTAGGGTCGCCGAGAAGCGCCTGCGCAAGAAGCGCACGCTGTTTCATGCCGCCCGAAAACTGACCGACGGCTTTGTGCCTGACGCCCTCGAGATTCGTAAGCTTCAATACCTGCGATACCTGTTCCCGCAGCTCGCGCCCTTTAAGACCTTTGAGGCGGCCTATGTACGAAATGAAGCTCTCCGCCGTCATTCGCTCGTATATCCCCTGCTGCTGCGGCATATATCCGAGGACCGCGCGGAACTTGTCGCCGAGCGCGAGTATGTCTTCGCCGTTATATTTGATAGAGCCACCGTCGCGCTTTATGTTGTCGCTGATGAGATTCATCATCGTAGACTTGCCGGCGCCGTTCGCGCCGAGTATGCCGTATATGCCCTCATGAAACGTCACGGACAGCCCGTCGAGGGCGATGGTATTGCCATAGCGCTTTGTGACATTTTCGAGTTTGAGCTCCATCGAAAACCCCTTTCCTGCGATATGTATTATTGGTTATCGAGCGTAAGCAGTACGTCTGCGGCTGAGCCGTCGAGGGCGAAGCCGACATACCAGCCGTCAAGGGAGCCGCCGTATATAACGCCGTTTTTGACTCCCACGATCTGCATGCCGCCCGATATCCCGCAGTCAGCGCCGAGGGTCGGCGCTTTATCAAACGTCAGTTTGTTCATGTCGTAGTCATATGCTTCAAAGCCGACGGTCCCGTCGTCACTTATTTCGCAGTCGACGACCATGCACTCCTCGGTCAGATCGATGTCCCCGCTGCCGGAGAATATCTCGCGGCTTGTACCCGAGTCCGTGTCAACGAGTTCGATATAATTTATCCATGCGCCCGCCTCGTCTTTCTTTTCGGTGCGGATGAAGATGCCCTTGTCGCGGACCACGATCATGCCGCGCACAAAATCTCCGACCGGGACGAGCTCGCACAGATCCGATATTTCGCGCGTTTTTGTGTCAATAACTCTGAATCTGACTTTTTCCTTTACAGTTTCAGAGTCACCGTCAACATACGACGACGTCATAATGTAAATTTTATTTCCCTCAGGCTCGACGCAGAAGTTTTTTGCCGGAAAATTATTGCTTACTTCGTCAAAGAGCGTGACAGTTTCTCCTGTCGAAATGGAAGTAGCCGTCAGATAGATGTGCTTGACATACTCTCCGTTTTCAAAACTCTGTCTCGAATACGACGTATAGAAATATCCGCGATGGCAGAACGAATATAAATTGCCGAAACCGTTGCCGCCCGGTTTCGCCTCCTCATAGAGGCCGACCTGCTTTTTGTCAGTCCCGTCCGGGGCGCACGAGCAGACGCAGAAGTTGTTTTTTTCGTCCGTGTCGAGGAAGTAGAGCCTGCCGTCGTAATAGTCTATCGCGAGCGATACGCGCACATATGCGCTGCATTCGCTCGTATTGTGCATGCAGTCGGGCTTGGCGCACAACGGACCCGATGTCCCCGACAGCTTGTCGTAATAATATATCAGATCACCGCCGCCTCTGCCATCGAGCATGTAATATGCGTCGTCGGACGCGCACATCGGTATGCCGACCTTGCTGATACCGACATGGTCCGCGTCGAAGCCTTCCATATATTCGTCAGTGTCGAATTTTTTGTCCGCAAGATAGTTCCCGCCCGGCTTATTTTGACTTTCCGTCTCATTCTGCGTGTCCCCGCCGCCGTCATTCGCGGGGTTATTGCAAGAAACGAGCAGCACGAGACAGAGCATCGCGGATATAATGAATAAAATAGATTTTAATATTTTCATGATCAAACCTTATGTGAAACAGTATTGATATATTTATCATATCATATTATTTTTAATTTGTAAAGCAGATTTACATGTATCCGTCCCAAACAGAGCGTTACGTAAGCTTGATTTACCGACTGTTCCATGAAAAGCTGCGCCGGTTGGCGATACATATTCGCTGTCCGGCGTGACGCTATTTAGTGGAGATGGGAGTATGAGGCCGCAAAACTATTCGTTGTTTTGATAAAGCCCTGTTTTGCCGCTCTCCCTGAAAGCCGTTCCTGCCCCCGAATCTC
>CANPXS010000019.1 GCA_947586625.1 uncultured Clostridia bacterium
TATCGCACAGACAAGATCATAGATGCTGTTAGGAACTGTAAGGCTTTGATTGGGTACGGGACAAACGCAAAAAGGACTGCTTCCGCAGTCCTTTTTGCATTTGACCCGTACGGGAGATCGATGGCATCTCCTCACTTCGTTCGGAGCTGCTACAGTTCCGTATCGCACAGACAAGATCATAGATGCTGTTAGGAACTGTAAGGCTTTGATTGGGTACGGGACAAACGCAAAAAGGACCGCTTTCGCAGTCCTTTTGCATTTGACCCGTACGGGAATCGAACCCATGTTTGCGCCGTGAGAGGGCGCCGTCTTAGCCGCTTGACCAACGGGCCGTCCGTCAAAGTGAAGTAATTATATCACGTCGTAACATAAAATGCAATACTTTTTGGAAATATTTTTGAAAAAATATTTTGAGGCCTATTCTAAAATAAACTAAGACGGGAATACAGCCATATTGAAATTTAGATTTTCAATTATTTCCCTATAAAATTTTGAAAAACTATTGACACAGCGCATTTGACTTGGTATAATATATCAGATAAACACCATGCTGTTGCGAAGGGGGGGAGAAAAGAAATGGCTGAAATCAGAGTCAAGGAGAACGAATCTCTTGACAGTGCGCTTCGCAGATTCAAGCGTCAGTGCGCAAGATCCGGTGTCCTCGCCGAGCTTCGCAAAAGAGAGCATTACGAAAAGCCCAGCGTAAAGAAGAAGAAAAAGGCTGAGGCTGCAAGAAAGCGTAAGTACAAGTGATCAAGATCGAAAAAGACGCGCAGCAGCGCGTCTTTTTCAATTAAATCGGCGCAAGATGACGAAAATTTCACACAAAGTGTGCCGACGCCGCCGAAACCACTTGCAAACGCAGTTGAAATATATTACAATACATTAAAACCTGACCCAAACAGCATGTAAAAATACAAGGAGCATATACAAATGAAAACAGCGACAAAATGCCTTCATTCCGGCTATGAACCCAAAAACTCGGAGCCGCGCGTCGTCCCAATAGTGCAAAGCACGACATACGTCTACGACTCGACTGAAGAGGTCGCGGCGGTATTCGACGACCCGACGCGTTCGCTCATATATTCCCGCTTCGCGAATCCGACTGTCATGGCGGTGGAGAAAAAGATCGCAGACCTCGAGGGCGGCGTCGGCGCGATGTGCACGACGTCGGGACAGGCGGCGACGCTTCTGTCGATACTCAACATCTGCGAGGCGGGCGACAGCTTCCTATCGACGACGGAGATATACGGCGGCACCGTCAACCTCTTTTCGTTCACGCTCAAAAAGATGGGCATCGAGTGCATCTTCATCGACAAAAACGACACCGACGAAGAAATCGCGGCAAAGTTCAAGCCGAACACAAAGGCGGTGTTCGGCGAGACTATAGCGAATCCCGCGCTGACAGTGCTCGACATCGAGCGCCTCGCAGGGCTCGCGCACGCGCATAATGTGCCGCTTATCGTCGACAACACGTTTGCCACTCCTATACTGTGCCGCCCGTTCGAGTTCGGCGCCGACATCGTCGTACATTCGACGTCGAAGTACATGGACGGCCACGCCGTACAGGTCGGCGGCGTCATCGTCGACAGCGGCAAATTCGACTGGGAAGCGTCCGGCAAATTCCCCTGCATCACCGAACCCGACGAGTCCTACCACGGCCTCTGCTACACGAAGATGTACGGCAGCGCCGCATATATCATCAAAGCGCGTATGCAGCTCATGCGCGACTTCGGCGTCTACCCGGCGGCGCACTCTGCGTTCCTTCTCAATCTCGGACTTGAAACTCTCGCCGTCCGCATGAAGCAGTACTGCGAAAACGCGATGACGGTCGCAAAGTATCTCGAAGCGAACGACAAGGTCGAGAGCGTCCGCTATCCGGGACTTGAGAGCGACGAGAACCACACGCTCGCAAAGAAGTATCTGTCGGGCTGCAGCGGCGTCATATCGTTCGTCATAAAGGGCGGAAAGGAAGCGGCGATGAAGTTCATGAACTCGCTGTCGCTCGCATCAAACGAGGTCCACGTCGCCGATATACGCACTTGCGTGCTCCATCCCGCGAGCGAAACTCACCGCCAGCTCACCGACGAGCAGCTCGTCGCCGCCGGCATCGAGGCGGGCATGGTGCGCTTCTCGGTCGGACTCGAGGACATCGACGATATCATCGCCGACCTCGACGCGGCTTTCGCGGCGGTGTAATGAAATAATTAAAGATGACGGTACGGCGTAAGCCGTGCCGTCTTTTTCTTGTATAATTAAAGCTGCCGGCAATTCCGATTCCGCGAGACGAAAACCGCCGGACAAGTTCCCCCACACTTTCCGCTTCGCGAAAAGTGTGGGAAATACCAGTTTCGGAAGCGGGCGAGCGATAACGCGAAAATATACATAAATTTGTGAAAAGCACTTGACAAATCACATAAAATATGGTATAATATAGACAGATAAGGTGAGTGCGCAGGTTGAGAGTGGAACCCTACGGCTCTACGCCATTATTTGGATAACAAATAAAAAAGTAGTAAAAGTTCTTGAAAGGTGGGTGGGTGCAGGGAGGGCGGGAAACTTCTTTCAAGAAGTTTCCCGCCCTCTCTGCGAATATAAAAATTTCAATTCTTCAGGCTCTGGATCGGCGCGGGGATGCGGCCGCCGCGCGAAACGAATTTGGCGGGCGAATAATTGTTCACCGCCATCACGGGCGCGGTACCGAGAAGTCCGCCAAACGACACCTCGTCGCCGACGCCGCAGCCGTATGCGGGTATGACGCGCACCGCCGTCGTCTTGCTGTTCACGACGCCTATCGCCATCTCGTCGGCGATGATGCCGGAAATGACGTCCGCCTCCGTGTCGCCCGGTATCGCTATCATGTCGAGTCCGACCGAGCAAACTGCCGTCATAGCCTCTAACTTTTCGAGCGTGAGCGCGCCGCACGAAGCCGCCGCTATCATGCCCTCGTCCTCCGACACGGGTATGAACGCGCCCGACAGTCCGCCGACGTGGGAGCTTGCCATGACGCCGCCCTTCTTGACCGCGTCGTTGAGCATGGCGAGCGCCGCCGTCGTGCCGTATGCGCCGCAGCGTTCAAGCCCTATCTCCTCGAGTATGCGCGCGACGGAGTCGCCGACGGCGGGCGTCGGCGCGAGAGACAGATCGACGATGCCGAACGGCACGTCTAAGAGCTGCGCCGCCTCGGTCGCGATGAGCTGGCCGACGCGCGTTATCTTGAACGCTGTCTTTTTTATGACCTCCGCGACGGCGGTCAGGTCGCAGTCGCCGGCGCGCTTTATCGCCGCCGCGACGACGCCGGGCCCCGATACGCCGACGTTTATCACGCGCTCGGGCTCGCCGACGCCGTGGAACGCGCCCGCCATGAACGGATTGTCCTCCGGCACGTTGGCGAACACGACGAGCTTCGCGCATCCTATCGAGCCCTGCTCACGCGTAAGATACGCGGTTTTCTTGACTATTTTGCCCATCGCCCGCACGGCGTCCATGTTGATGCCCGCCTTGGTCGAGGCGACGTTGACGGACGAGCAGACCTTGCCCGTCGACGCGAGCGCCTCGGGTATCGACTCGACGAGCACCTTCGCCGCGTCGGTGGCGCCCTTCTGCACGAGCGCTGTATAACCGCCGATAAAGTTGATGCCGAGCTCGTCGGCGGCGCGGTCGAGAGTTTTCGCTATCCTCACGCAGTCGTCGGTATCGTGTATGCCGCCCGCCATAAACGATATGGGCGTAACCGACACGCGGCTGTTGATTATCGGTATGCCGTAGCGCTTTTCGAGCTCGCGCGTGACGGACGTGAGCCTGCCCGCGCTCGTCGTTATCTTGTCGTATATTTTATCGCACAGTCTGCCTGTGTCGTCGCTCTGGCAGTCGTAGAGCGATATCCCCATCGTGACCGTCCTGATGTCGAGGTTTTCCTCGCGTATCATGTTGACAGTCTCTTTAATTGCCTTTACGTTGAGCATGTCGTTGTGTTTCCCCGCCTGACGTCAGATCTCGTGCATGACGTCGAAGATGTTTTCGTGCATGACGTGTATTTCGAGGCTTCGCGACTTGCCGTGCGCCTCCATCGCGTCGACGAACGCGGAAAAGTCGCCGACGAGCCCGTCGATGTCGACTATCATTATCATCACGAAGTAGTCGGAGAGCACCGACTGCGTTATCTCATTTATGTTGACGCCGTATTTGGCGCATTCCGCCGACACGCCCGCGATGATGCCGATACTGTCGCGGCCGACGACGGTTATAACTGCTTTCATAGTAAAGTCTCCGTGGCTTTGTTTTTCGCCGCTTACGCGGACAAACAGAATAATATCATATATCGACGAAAAATGCAAGAGGGAAGGGGAGCCCGGACGCAAAAAAGCGCGGGGGACGTGATCTCACGTCCTCCCGCGCCGTTCGGCTGTCAGAAGCGTCTGCCGCCGGTATTGTTATTGTTGTTATTATTCCTTGACTTGCGAAGTATGCTCATCAGATCGTCGAAATCGTCGTCGGAGAGCACGTCGTCACCGCCGGACGAGACGAAGTCATTCTCGGGCTCTGCGGGCTTTTCGGCAGCCTGCTGTGCCTGCGTGCGCTGAGACGAGAGTATGTCGTCGCCGACGAAGTCGTCTTCCTTCGGCTTGTTGACCGGCTGCGGCTGCTGAGGCTTCGGCTGTGTACGCGTCTGCGTCTGCGAAGCCGTGGGCGTAGGCGTCGGATTTGCTTTACGCTGCACCTTCGGGTCGTCCTTCTTCGCAAAGCCTGTCGCGATGATGGTGACCTTCATCTTGTCCTCGAGCTCGGGGTCGAAGTTAGCGCCCCATATGATGTTCGCATCCGGATGCGCTTCCGCAGACACCATAGTCGACGCCTGAATGACGTCGTCGAGTCCGATGTCGGGCGAGCCCGTTATCGACACGAGTATGCCGGTAGCGCCCGAGATCGATGTCTCGAGCAGAGGCGAGCTGATCGCCGCCTTCGCCGCCATCTCAGCCTTGTCCTTGCCCGTCGCTTCGCCGACGCCCATGTGAGCGAGTCCCGCATTCTTCATGACGGACGAAACGTCCGCAAAGTCGAGGTTGACAAGACCCGGTACGTTTATGAGCTCCGATATGCTCTGTACGCCGTGACGAAGCACGTCGTCCGCGATCTCAAACGCGTTTGCAAGCGTGATGCGCGCCTCCGATACCTGCGCGAGGCGTTCGTTCGGAATTACCACGAGCGAATCCACATACTGCGCAAGGTTCTCGATGCCGCTCTCAGCCTGCATCATGCGGCGCTTGCCCTCAAATGCGAACGGCTTTGTAACGATGCCGACCGTAAGTATATCCATTTCCTTCGCCGCTCTCGCCACGACGGGAGCCGCGCCGGTTCCTGTGCCGCCGCCCATACCTGTCGTTATAAAGACCATGTCTGCGCCCTGAAGCGCGTTTTTGATCTCCTCGAGGTTTTCCTCCGCCGCCTGGCAGCCGACCTCGGGATTTGATCCCGCGCCGTGACCCTTTGTGATCTTCTCACCTATCGGTATCTTGTTCGGAGCGCTCGAATGAAGAAGTGCCTGCTTGTCCGTGTTCACGCAGATGAATTCAACGCCGCGGATGTGTGACGTTATCATTCTGTTGACCGCGTTGCCGCCGCCGCCGCCGACGCCGACGACCTTAATATTTACGCCGCTTTCAAAGTTATCATCAAGTTCAAATGACATATTATTTCCTTTCCTTTGCGCTCGGCGCGTCTTTTTTGCCTACTGCGCGTTTATACTTAGTCCATTATATATAGAATACTATATTTTTCTCGATTTTGCAATACATCTTTGAATTTTTAATCGAATAAATCTCGATTTTTACGGAAAATTTTTTCTTTTTTCCGGTATCCGGCGTCAAAATCAGTACAGTTTGACGCTGTTGTCTACCTGTGCGCTCGGTCTGTTGACATTTTCAAGATATATTATCCCCTTGTTTCCGCCGGAGAACATCGACTCCTTCATTATCTCAAATGCGATCCTCAGCTTTATCTCGATGTCGTTGATGTTGCCGAGCTCGAGCAGGAATCTGTCGTCGTACGATATGCTGATGTTGAACCTGTCCGACACGTCGAGATAATTCGTCCCGTCTCTCATCTCCTCCGTGCAGACGGCTGCCGCCGCCGTCTTTATCACCTCGAGCATGCTCTCGTCCATTTCGAGCATGTGTCCCGCTGTCGCGACGATGCGCATATCGGGCAGCTTCATACCGATGTAGTCGCCGGGGCTCTTCTTGTCCGCGATCTCGAGCACGCGAAGCTCCTCGGAGAGATAAATGTACTTGTCGTGGAGCTCTGCGATGAATACGGGCGTCTCCTCGGTCAAAACGAGTTCCACAGTATCGGGTATGCGGCGGCGCAGCTTCACGTCTTTGATGTATGAGAACCGCTCCGTTATCGCGTCCGCGACCTCATCGCCCTTTATCGACAGTGAAAACAGCTTGTCCCCCACATTTATTCCGCTGCACTCGACGATGTCGGATGCGAGGTAGCGCTCAGAGCCTGTGACTGTTATGTTTTCGATGACGAGCACGTATGACCAGAGCAGGTACAGCGCGAGCGCTATCATAATGCCGCCGACGATGAAGAACGTGTACAGTTTCCACCGCACCTTGAAGCGGCGGCGCGTCTCATGTTTCGTCGCGACGCCGACGTTATGAGCGAATCTCGTCTCGTATTCGCGCCGTCCGCTGTTGCTTTCGACTGTCGCAATAAGACGTTCGAGCAGAGCTGCCTGTTCGGCTTCGTTTTTCTTGCGGAAGCCGTTCTGACGCATGAGCTTATAAAGCCTGCGCTTTTCGTCCGGCGTCATGCCGTATGTGCGTTCGGCGATATTTAGTTTTGACCGACCTCGGTGCTGGTCCTTTTTCGCCATAACGCGCGACCGTCCTTCTGCTTGCTTTTTTGTTTACAGTTTATTTGCCGAGCACGCGGCGTATCTCCGTCCAGATGCGGCGGTTCGCGTCTTCGACCGCGAAATTGCCCGCGATCTGTCCCATCTGCGCGCGTTTTTCGTCGTCGCGGAGCAGCTCCGACGCGGTGTCGGTCAGACGTTTGCCGCCGTCGAGGTCCTTTTCCTCGATTATGACGGCGCCGCCCGCCTCCGCGAGCACGAGCGCGTTTTTGTACTGGTGGTTCTCGGTCACGTTCGGCGACGGAATGAATATAGCGGGGCGGCGCATCATCGCCACCTCCGATATCGTCATAGCGCCCGCGCGGCATATGATGAGGTCGGTTGCCGCCATCTCTGTCGGCATGTCGTAGATGTATTCGACGAGGCGCAGATTCGGCACATCGCGCAGTCCGTAGCTGTCGAACATCGCGTTCGCGTCCGCCCACTCTATCGAGCCGACGGCGAGCGTGTGCAGTATCTCGGGGTGATGCGACGTATAGTCGCGCATCATGGCGAGCACGGCCTCGTTCACGTACTGCGCCCCCATGCTGCCGCCGTAGGAGAGCACGACTTTCTCGTATCCGTCCGCGCCTATCGCGTGACGCGCCGCTTCTTTGTCCGCTGTCGGCGTAAATCCCGCGCGAAGCGGATTTCCGACGACGACGAGCTTTTCGGGATCGCATTTTGTGAGATATTCCGCTGTCTTTGCAAAATTCAGAAGCACTCGGTCGGCGCCGTGCGCCAGCATTTTGACCGCGATGCCGGGGTATGCGTTCGACTCGTGCAGCATCGTCGGTATATGCGCGCTCTGCGCCGCTTTAACGACGGGCCAGCTCACGTATCCGCCCGTCCCGATGACGAGGTCGGGCTTAAAGCTGTCTATTATCTTCATTGCCTCGTGCGGCGACGTCACGGCGAGATATGCGGCGCGCAGATTCGCCGGCGACAGCGAGCGGCGTATGCCGCGCACGTCGACGTGGTAGAGCTCATAGCCCGCCTTCGGCACGAGCTTGTTCTCGATGCCGCGCGGCGTGCCGACGAACGCTATTTCGGAGCCGGGCGCGTTCATCGCCACGGTCTCCGCTATCGCTAATGCGGGGTTGACGTGTCCGCTCGTCCCGCCTCCTGTCATAAGCAGTCTCATAAAGTCCTCGTTAGTGAAAGTTTTTGCGGGTTCTTAGGGTGCTTTTTGAAAAAAGCACCCTAAGCGGGGTTCGGGGCAGCGCCCCGAATCTACAATTTCTGCTGCCTTGAATGGCGCGAGATAGAGAGCACTATCCCCATCTCGAACATCAGCATTATGAGCGACGAGCCGCCGTAGGAGAAGAACGGCAGCGATATGCCCGTGTTCGGTATCGTGTCGGTCACGACGGCGACATTCAGTATCGCCTGAAGCGTGATGTGGCTCATTATGCCGTAAACGGTCAGCGACGAGAACACGTCGGGGGCGCGGCGCGCGATCGTGAAGCCGCGTATGAGAAGCGCCGCGAACAGCGCGATGAGCGCGACGGCGCCGACATATCCCATCTCCTCGCACCAGATAGTGAAGATGAAGTCGTTCTGCGGCTGCGAGACGTAGCTGTACTTCTGCCGCGACTGTCCGAGCCCGAGCCCGAAAAGGCCTCCCGAGCCTA
Organism: uncultured Clostridia bacterium; assembly: GCA_947586625.1. GTDB lineage: Bacteria > Bacillota > Clostridia > Oscillospirales > CAG-272 > DTU064. The sequence goes on from CANPXS010000019.1 coordinate 8,533, forward strand.
TGGCGTACAGTCCCTGCGTCGTCTGCCATTTCTCGGCGAGCTTGTTGGCGTTCTCGTCCGTGAATGTCGTCAAGCGCTTTAAGGCGTACGGGTTTTTGAGCACGTATGCGACGGCGCCCGACAAACACACGACGCCGTACGATATCGCCGTCATCGGCACGCATGTGCCGCCGATGAAGAGCACTATGACGCCGAGCGCGAACATTATGACGGTGCCGGACAGATGCTTTTCAAGCAGTACGAGCGCGCACGCGGGAAATATGATGAATGCGGGATAGAGCGTCCCGTAAAGGAAGCGGACTTTCAGTCCCGCGCCCTTGACCATGTACTCCGCGTACTTGCCTATGTAGCGCGCCAAAAGCAGCACGATGCCGATCTTCATTATTTCTGATGGCTGTATCGTGAACGCGCCGCCTATACTTATCCAGCGCTTCGCCTCGCCCTCCGATTTGCCTATGAACAGCACCACGACGAGAAGCACCGTCGCGACGCCGTAGATGGCGGGCGCGAATTTGTTGTATTTGTCGTATGATACGCGCATCGCGACAGTCATGCCGACGAGTCCGAGCGCGACGAATATCACCTGACGCTTTACGAAGTAGTAGCTGTCAAGCCCCTGCGCCATCGCGTAAGGATAGCTCGACGAAAACACCATTATCGAGCCGACGGATACGAGCGCGAGTATTATGACCATCAGTATGCGGTCGGGGGACGTCTTTATTCTGATGTATTCGGGTTCGCGGCTTTTTGTGCGTTTTTGCTCGCGCACCGGCTGCGCGAGTCCAGTGTCGGCGTGACGCGGCGTCATGCCCGTCTGCGGTGCGCGGAGCGTGTCGCGGGACGGTGCTCGACGTCTTTCTGTGCCTTTTCCGTCAGTCATTTTTTATGCGTCTCCTTTCCGTATAAAATCGTGGTTCCGTGTATTTTTCATATGCCGAGCACGACTGAGAGCGCCGGCAGAAGCTTATACGACAGCGCACAGAAGAGCGCCGTAAACAGCGAGAACACGACCACTATCTTTATCTCGCCCCACCCGCATTTTTCAAAGTGGTGGTGTATTGGCGCCATCTTGAAAAATCGCTTGCCGTGCGTCAGCTTGAAGTAGACGACCTGTATAATGTCCGATATCGATTCGAGTATATACATGAATCCGTACACGATGACGAGGATCGGCAGGTCCATGAGCAGCGCGCCGCCCATGACGATGCTGCCGAGGAAGAGCGAGCCCGTGTCGCCCATGAATACGCGCGCGGGGTGGAAGTTGTAGACGAGAAAACCGAGCATGCCGCCCGCCGTAACCGCGCCGAGCGTCATGAGCCCCGCCGATATAACGCCCGATTCGGCGTATTTCAAGCCACCCGCGAGTACGAAAAATATTGCGACCACGAGCGTTTCGGACGAGGCGAGTCCGTCTATGCCGTCGGCGAGGTTGACGCTGTTCATCACGCCGACCGCGAGCACGACGAGGATGACGTAGTAGACGACGCCGAGCCCGTCAATGCTGCCGATGAACGGTATATAAAGTGAATCCTTTATGCTGCCTGCGAGCACGAGCGACGCTATGTACGCCGCCGCCGCGACGAACTGGAGTACGAGCTTTTGTATCGGCGTCAGCCCCTCGTTCTGCTTTTTTCTCAGCTTGGCGCTGTCGTCGATGCAGCCGATGAAGGCGCAGAACAGCGCGTACACGAACGTCGCCGTCAGTGCGACCGGCACTTCACCGAGCCACAGCGACAGTATCACGATATCGACTGTCATGACCGCCGTCATCGCGAAGATGAACGATATGCCCCCCATTGTCGGGGTGCCCTCCTTCGACTTGTGCCAGCGCGGTCCGATGTCGAGTATCTTCTGCCCCATCTTGTGGCTTTTCAGTATCGGTATAACGATGCGGGAGATGATAACGGTCAGAATGAACGCGACTGCCGCCGAGACGCCCGCAAGTATTTTAATGTTTGTCTGCATGCTGTCGACTTTCCTGTTCCTTTCGTCCCGTCACTGATGATGATCCGCTGTCTTTTCCTTCATGTATTCGATAACGGCCTCCGCCGCGACGGCGCGGCTCGCCTTCACGAGCAGCACATCGCCCGGTTTGAGCGCGCCGAGTACCATATCGCCCGTATGCGCGGGATTTGTGCAGTCGGGGTTGACGTAGACGTTTTCGGCGCGCACGCCGTTCGATATAGCCGCCGTCGCGATGCTCTCCGCTATCGCGCCGTATGTGAAAAGCAGCTTTACGCCCGCTCTCGCCGCGTATACGCCGACCTGCTCGTGTAAAAGACGCGAATACTCGCCGAGCTCTCGCATATCGCCGAGCAGCGCCGCCGGACGTCCGCCTCTCTCCTTTGCGACAGATATGAGCACGTCTATGCCGGCTCTCATCGACTCGGGGCTCGCATTGTAGCAGTCCTCGATGACGGTGATGTCGCCGATGTCGTATATGCGCTGGCGCATAGAGACGGCGCGGAACGCGCGCAGTCCCGCGCGTATCTCCGCCTCGGAGAGGCCGCACACGACGCCGACCGCTATCGCATAGAGCGCATCGTAGACGTTGTGGACGCCGAGCGTCGGCAGCTCGATATTTGTCGCGACGCGTCCGTTGTAGATGAGGTCGAACACGGTCCCGTCGCCGTAGCGGCGAATGTTGACGGCTCTGTAATCGGCGTCTCTGTTGTGCATCGCCGCCGTCACAACGCGTCCGACGGGCAGCGTGTCTCTGACGTTATACAGCAGCGGCTCGTCGCCGTTTATGACGAGCGTGCCGCAGCCGCCCATGCCGGAGACTATCTCGAGCTTCGCCCTCGCGATATTCTCGCGCGAGCCGAGCTTTTCTATGTGCGACGTGCCGATATTCGTTATGACGGCGACGTCGGGGCGCACGATGCCGGACAGATATTCGATCTCGTGCAGTCCGCTCATGCCGCATTCGAACACGGCGTATTCGTCGTCGGACTCAATCGAAAGCGCCGTTTGCGGCAGTCCTATTTCGTTGTTTTTGTTGCCCTCCGTCTTGTGGACGCGGTGCTTGACGGAAAAGCACGACGCGATGAACTCCTTCGTCGTCGTTTTGCCGACGGAGCCCGTCACGGCTATCTTTTTTGCGCCGCTCTCGTCGATGAAGTACGCGGCGAGCCTTCCGAGCGCCGCTATCGTGTTCGATACGAGCACTATGTCGAAGCCGACGGAGTCTGCGTCCGCGAGTGCGCGGTCGTTTGGCATGCGCTCCGCTAGCACTATGCGCGCGCCGCCTGCCGCGGCTCTGCCGATATAGTCGTGACCGTCGAAGTTTTCGCCCGGGATCGCCACGAACATGCTGTCGCTGTCGATCTTTTCCATTGCGCGCGAATCGGTCGAAAGCTCGCCGACGCTGCCGCCGAAGCCGCCGTTCACGGCGACGACCTCGCCGCCCGTAACGGATGCGGCGGTCGCGGCGTCGAGACGCATGAGATGCAGCGATGTCGAATTTACTCCGCCCATTTATTTTGCCTTCCTGTTTTTCGTTTTCGTTTTTGTCTTTTTACTGTGTATATCGTATTGAGTCCGCGAGCGCATACAGCTTTGCTGCCGCATGCACGACCTCGCGCTCGTCGAAGTGAGTTTTTACGCCGTCCGCGTCGTCGTAGGTCTCGTGCCCCTTGCCCGCGAGCACGACGACGTCGCCCTCATGCGACGTCATTATCGCGAACTTTATCGCAAGAGCGCGGTCGGGTATGACGACGTATTCGACGCCGCGTAAAACTCCCGCGACGATGTCGTTTATTATGTCGGCGGCACGCTCCGTGCGTCTGTTGTCGGACGTTATTATCGCGAGGTCGGAAAGACGCGTCGCGATCTCGCCCATCACGGGGCGCTTCGTTTTGTCTCTGTCGCCGCCGCAGCCGAACACGACGACGAGTCGTTTTTCATGCTCCGTCTCGCGCATCGTTTTTAACAGTCCCTCGAGCGCCGCCGGCGTGTGCGCGTAGTCGATGAATACGGGGAACGGCAAGTCGGCGGGCACCTTTTCCATTCTGCCGCGCACGCCGTAAAACGTGCGCATCGCGCGCGTTATATCGTCGGCGTCTATGCCGAGCGCGAGCGCGCACGACACGGCGGCAGCACCGTTTTCGACCGCGTACCGTCCCGGCGACGGTATATGCACAGGAAACGCGCAGTTCTGCGACGCGAACGTGAACGACACGCCGTCGACGCTGTGCATGACGGCGTCAAGCACGCATTTTTCGTCGACTGCAATGCCGCCGACCTCAATGTGAAGGCGCGCGCCGTATGCATCGGTCGTATTGATTATCTTCCGCTCCGGCGAAAACTCCGTGAAAAGCCGCTTTTTGACGGAGTAGTAGTCCTCCATCGTCGGGTGGAAGTCCATGTGCTCGGGCGACAGATTCGTGAACACCGCCGCAGACAGCGGACAGTCGAGCACGTGAAGTCCCTCGAGTCGTCCCTGCGCTATGCCCTGCGAGCTCGCCTCGAACACGATATAGTCGGCGCCGTCCGCCGCCATTTCCGCCATAATACGGTAGAGCTCTTCGGGCGGAGGCGTCGTCATCGACGACGTTTCCGGCGACTCTGCGTACGCCCTGCCGTCCATGGCGGCGCCGAGCGTGCCTATCGTGCCGACGCGGTATCCCGCACATTCGAGTATGTGCGATATCATGTGCGACACCGACGTTTTGCCGTTCGTGCCCGTCACGGCGACGAGTTTTACGTGCTTGCCGATATCGTCCGCGTACCGCGCGGCGAATATGCGCGACGATGCGGTTTTTACGTCGTCGACACGTATGAGCGGCACGCCGATGTCGGCGATCTTGCATCTGCGCTCCGCTATTACGGCGGCAGCGCCGCGTCGCGCCGCTTCGGCGATGCGGTCGGTATATGCGCCGCAGTCCGCTCTGTGCGCGCTCGGCACGGCGATATAAAGGCATCCTTTTCCCGCGTGTCTGCTGTCCGCGGTCACGTCCGTAATTTCAACGTCTTCCGTGGGCGCATATTCGCAGCCTGCGCGCCCGAGAAGTGTGTCGAGTCTCGTCTCTGCCTCCGTTTATTATGTTGTCAGTCGGATATATCGGAAAGGTGGCGGAACGTCAGCGTTATGACGGTGCCCTCGGGGACGAGCTCGCCCGCCGCCGGGGACTGCTCGATGACAGTCGCGCCGCCGCCGCTCGTGAAGTTGGCGGCTCCCTCTATGCGTATGTTCAGATTCTTGTTTATGATGAGTCTGTTCGCCGCCTCCGCCGTCTTGCCTACGACGTTCGGGACCTCAACGGAGCCCGTCGGCGTCTCGCCGTTCGTGTAAAGTATAACGACCTTCGCGAGATTCGACACTATCGTGCCCGATGCCGGCGACTGCGCCGTGACGGTGCCGCCGTCGCCTACGACGACGTATTTGAAGCCGTTTTTCTCAAGCTGCGATATCGCCGACGTCGTCGTCAGGTTGACGTATTTGCCGACCGACGACTCGACGGCGGCTTCCTCGCCCTCCGCGTACTGCGGCTCGAATCCGAGGTAGGGAAGCGCTGTCGTGAGGAATTTTGACACGTACGGAGCCGCGACGACGGAGCCGAACATGCTCTTTCCCGACGGCTCGTCGACGAGTATGAGCACCGCTATCTGCGGGTCGTCGGCGGGCGCGAACGCGACGCAGGACGATACGCGCAGCGTGTCCTCGCCGTTTTTGTCGAGCTTGTCGCGCTTCTGCGACGTGCCCGTCTTTGCCGCGACTTTATATCCCGCGACGTATGCGTTCTTCGCGCCGCCGTTGCCGGAAACGCCTTCTTCGAGTATTTCGGCGAGCGTCTTTGCGGTCTGCTCGCTTATGACCTGTCTTACGACGTTAGTCTCGTATGTGTCGAGGACGTTGCCGTCGCTGTCGAGCACCTCTTTCATCACGTGCGGTGTGACGAGGCGTCCGCCGTTGGCGACCGCCGCAATCGCGGTGATATGCTGGATCGGGGTGACCTTGAACGTCTGACCGAACGAGTAGACGGCGAGGGAGACGTTCGTGAAGTCCTTGTATGCGTGGTAGTATGTGACCGCCTCGCCGGGCAGGTCGATGCCGACGCGCGAGCCGTAGCCGAACTGGTGGAAGTAGTTGTAGAAGTTTTCGCGTCCGATGCGCAGTCCTATCGCGACGAACGCGGGGTTGCACGACTGCTGGAGCGCGCCGCCGAAGTTGAGCGTGCCGTGGCCCGTCTCCTTCGCGCACGATATGGGATGCGCGTAGCCCTCTATTTTGACGCTGCCAGAGCAGTGGAACGTGTCCGTCAGCTTGACGACGCCGAGCTCGAGCGCTATCGAGCTCGTTATGACCTTGAACGTCGAGCCGGGCTCGTATAGCTCCGTGACGGCTTTGTTGTTCCACATCGTATAGCGGAGGTCGCCCTCGAGCTTGTCATACTCCTTTGTGCCCTCCTCGAGTCCCGACTCGGCGAGCTGGTCGGTGTAATATTCGGTGAGCGTGTACGGGTCGTTGAGGTCGTAGCCGCCGAGCGTCGCCATCGCGAGTATGCCGCCCGTGTTGACGTCCATGACGATGCCAGCGACGCGGTTGCGCGCTTTGTTCTCCGTCATCGTCTCGTAGAGCACCGATTCGAGCTCGTATTGCAGGTACTGGTCGATGGTGGAGACGATGGAGCAGCCGTCCTCCTCCTCGCTGTATTTTTCAAAGTCGGTCGGCAGGTCGTTGCTCTTGCCGTCGCGGGCGGTCAGGTATGTTCCCGACGAGCCCTTGAGCACGTCGTTGTAGTATGACTCCATGCCGTACACGCCGTCGCCGTCCGCGTTGACGAAGCCTATGACGTGGCACGCGAGAGTATTATTCGGATAATACCTTTTCGTGCTCGCGGAGAGGTAGATCTGTTCCTCGAGTCCGTATTCGTCTATGAATTCGCGTACCCTGTCGGCGTCAGCCTTTTCGACGTTCTTTTTGACGACCTCGTAGTAGCGTCCCTTTTTAGCGGTCAGACCGAGTATTTTCGAGTAGTCGACGTCGAGAATTTCGGAAAGTCCCTTCGCTATGAGCGTATCCATCGTATACGACGACGTTATGCCGTCGGCGGACGTGTATGTGTAGTAGCGCTCCGCGCGCTGGAGCTTGGCGAACAGTCCGATGTCGCCGACGCCGAAGCCGGAGGATTCTCCCATCGTGTAGACGGTGAAATTCTCCTCCATCGCGCTTATGATGTCCTGCGGCGAGATAAATATGAGCCACACGGTCTTGTTGCCCGCGAGCAGGTTCATATTCGTGTCGTAGATGTCGCCGCGCTCGGCGGTGACGGTCGTTTCCTTCGTTATCTGATTTATGACGATGCCCTGATATTCGTCGTAGGATCGTATCTGTATGTTGAAAAGGACGATACAGAGAAGTATCCATAAAACGACGAAAAAGGCGAGCACGTAATATGACCGTCTTGATTGCAGTCCGTTTACATTCATATTTCCGCCGCCTTTCGCTTTATTTGACAAACCTGTGTAATTACCGAAAAAGAGTAACGAGCCGAGAACTCCTTACTCTTTTCGTGTCAGTATTTATTCTATTGCGCCGTGTCCGCGATTATGAGCCCTCGCCGCCGAAGAAATGTGACAGTATCTTCGACATCGCGCTCAGCAGCGTTGACAGCGTGCCGTAACCCTCGTCGCCGCTTTCATAGTTTTCAACGACGTCGGCGCCGGACAGGTCTATGTATTTTTCGTCCTTTTGGCTGCCCTTGACAAGTCCTATCTTTGACGCTTCCTCCTCGATGTACGAGACATCGATGCGTTCGTCGAGGTCGGTGCGGAGAAGGGCGAGCTTTTCGGAGAGCTCGTCGCGCTGCGCCTGAAGGTCCGATATCTGCTGCTTGTACTCGTAGTTGCGCACTATGCTCTGCACCATGAAGAACATGACGACGAACACCATAAGGAGCGCTATCGCGAACTTGGGGAACGGAACGCGCCTCTGCGCGACCTCGCGCGGACCCGAGTCCGCGAGCTGTCCGTTATCGAATTTGACGCGCGCGACATTTTTTGATGCCACAGGTGACATCTTCCGTCCGCCGCTCCGCTGCATCGGAGCCGCTTGTGTCCGCTGTGATGTGCGCGCCTCCGTTGCCGCGCGCGTCTTATATGATGTGACCGATGTTGCTGCTGTTGCCCGCTGTCCGCGCGGCTGCATTGACGACGTGGTCTGAGCTGACATAACATGCTCGCGCGCCGTCTGTGCGCGTCTTTCCGCCGCGCGGCGCTTTGCCTCCGCCGCCGCTGCCGCGTTTACGTTTGAATACGGGCTGTAGTTGTTGTCGAATTCGAGCGGGCGCTTCTGCATCCCGACGCTTTGCGCGCTCTTGTATTCGTCCTCGATCAGCGAATCCGACGTCGCTCTGACCGAGTATGTCGTATCGGTTATGCCGCGGTGCTTCAGCTTGTTGACGAGCCGGGCCGTGTTGTCGTCTGCGGCAGGGCAGACGCGGGGAGCTGCGTTATATGTTCTGTACGCTCTGTTCGTCATTCCGACTCATCCTTTCTTTTGCTTTATTTGCTGCTCTTTACAGCTTCTCCGCCGCGCGGAGCTTCGCGCTCTTTGAGCGCGGGTTATATTTTATCTCGTCCGCTCCCGCCGTTATCGGCTTGCGGTTGACGAGTTTTATCTTCGGTTTATTGCCGCACACGCAGACGGGGAAGTCGGGGGGACACGTACAACCCCTCGCAAGCTCGGCGAATACAGATTTGACTATCCTGTCCTCGAGCGAGTGGAACGTTATGACCGCCAGCCGTCCGCCCGGACGGAGCGCTTCGACAGCGGCTCTGAGCGCCGGCTCTATGCCGTCAAGCTCGCCGTTGACTTCAATTCGTATCGCCTGAAACGTCCGCTTCGCGGGGTGCGAGCCGTGCTCGACTGACGCGGCGGGAACTGCACTTTTGACGAGCTCCGACAGCTCGCGCGTCGTCTTTATCGGGGAGGTGATGCGCGCGTTCGCTATCGCCCTTGCGATGCGTGACGCGAAGCGTTCCTCGCCGTATTCGGAAATTATCCTTGAAAGTTCGCTCTCCGAATACACGTTCACGACGTCGTATGCGGTGAGCTTGTCCTCTCTCGACATTCTCATGTCGAGGGGCGCATCCTCCTTCGCGCTGTATGAAAATCCGCGCTCGACGGTGTCGATTTGATACGAACTGACGCCGAGGTCGAACATTATGCCGTCGACGGAGCCGTTTTCTATGCCGAGCGATGAAAGTATTGCTGACAAGTTGCGGTAGTTATCGCGGACGAGCGTCACGCCGTCAAACGGCGAAAGCCGCGCCTCGCATGCCGCTATCGCGTCAGCGTCGCGGTCGATTGCGACGAGTCTGCCGCCTCCCATGCGTTTCGCTATCTCAGACGAGTGGCCGCCGCCGCCCGCCGTTCCGTCGACATAGATGCCGCCGTCCTTTACATCGAGTGCGTCCATGCACTCGTGCAGCATGACCGGCAGGTGCGTAAATACGGGAGCTTTTGTCTCCGATAAAGACGCACCGCCGACCGTTCTGCATGTATCGCTGTCATCACGTCCGCGACGTGCCGTAAAATCATCGTGGGCGTTCGTTTCTTCTGTGTTTATCGTTTTTGTTTTATCGTCTGCGTTCACGGTAGATCAGAAATTGAACTTCTGCATGAAGCTGATGAGCTCGGACGTTCTCTCCGCGGTCTTGTCCGCGTCGCGCTTTTCCTTGTCCCAGATCTCGGCGTGGTCGCCGACGCCTATGATGTAGATGTCCTTCGTCAGTCCCGCGAAGTCGCGCAGTGACTGCGTCAGAACGACGCGTCCCTGTGCGTCGGGTTTCGCGTCCATCGCGGTCGAGAAGATGAAGCGCGCGAGCGCGCTGCCCTCCGCCGAGGGGAGCGCGAGAAGCCGGGACGTGTATTTTTCCCAGCCCTCGTCCGAGTAAACGGAAAGGCATCCGTCCACGTTGCAGGTGATGTAGACGCGTTCGCCGATCATGTCGCGGTACTTGGACGGTATGAATATGCGGTTCTTGCTGTCCATTACCTGCTGATACTCGCCAAGAAAGCAGTTCATCCGACGCGCGTCTCCTTTCACCTTTGTAGTGTCATCTCGGTGCCTGTATGTGGTTTTTTACACCACCTCGCACCACCTTGATGACATTGTACTATACGCGCGATGAAAAGTCAACCCGATTAAGAAAATTTGACTTACATTTTTCCGATTTTTTTGACATATTGCGCTGTGATTCGGCGTCCCGATTAACGAACAGACGTTTGAATTTGCCACGGATTTTTGCATGCAGAAAATCGACAGAAAGCAAAATAAAAAACTTTCCCGCAGGGGAAAGTTTTCGTGTGCAGCGGATGCGGCTGTGAGTTATGGTTCGGCTTATTTTCGATTTTCGAGTATCTTCGCCGCCAGCGCCACAGCGCCTTCGCAGAGCGCTGTCTCGGGACGTCCGTAAAGCAGCATGTCGCGGGCTACAGTCGAGCTGATGAATGCGATCTCTGGCGTCGCGGGGAATATGACTGTGTCGATGCCGGCGAGCGCGCGGTTGACGTCCGCCATCGCGGATTCGTACTCAAATTCGCCGCCTCCGCGCGAACCTCGGATTATTACCCCTCCGCCGTGCCCGCCGATGAAGCCGACGAGAAGCGACGGGCAAATTTCCGACTTTACGTTTTTGTCGCGCAGTATCTCCGACCCCGCGACGGACGCGTCCGCTATCGCGAGGCGCTCATCGGGCGTAAACATGCCCGTGCTCTTTTCCGTGTTCGCGCATATCGTTATTATGATCTCGTCAAATACGCGCGACGCGCGCTCGACGATGTCGAGGTGCCCCTTTGTGAACGGGTCGAAGCTGCCGGTGAAAAATGCGCGCGCGCTCACGTCTCCGCCTCCGTTTCGTCTGCGTCCGGACGCTTCGGCGTCAGTATCGTTATCCACACGCGGCCGTAGTTCGACTGCTTGATCTTGTCGTAGCGCGCCGTTATCGCCGCGTCCTCGTATATGTCGACGCGCTCGCTCTCGCATATTATGAGCGCGCCCGGCGCGGCGATTCTGCCGTCCGCGATAGTAGTCAGCGCGCGCGCCATGTAGTCGCTTTTGTACGGCGGGTCGAGGAATATGATGTCGAACCGCTCGCGTCCCGACGCGCGGCGCAAAAACGCGTCGTACTCCATCTGCGATATGCGGCAGCGGTCGAAAAGTCTTGTCGACTTCGCATTCGCCTTTATTATCTCGACCGCCTCCGGCGCGCAGTCGAGTATGACGGCGCTCTCGGCGCCTCTCGACAGCGCCTCGAGTCCGAGCTGTCCCGAGCCGCCGAACAGGTCGAGCACGCGTCTGCCCTCGATGTCGAACTGTATCATCGAAAAAACGGCTTCTTTTACACGCTCGCCGGTCGGACGCGTCGCCTCGCCCTCGAGCGTCAACAGCTTCGCGCCGCGCGCCTTGCCCGTAATTATCCTCATTTTTATATCGCTCCTTTGTTTTAATCGTCTTTTCTGTGCAGAAATTCGTACACGTCGCGCGCGTTTTTATCGCTTATCCCGCGAACGACGGCAATATCCTCCGCCGACGCTTCGCGCATTTTGGACAGCGTACCGAAATGCGACATCAGCGCTTTCGCCTTCGCCTCGCCGATGCCGTCGACCTCGGTCAGCGACGAGCGGCGCAGCGTCTTTGACTTCGCGCGTCTCATGCTCGATATCGTGAACCTGTGTACCTCTTCCTGAAGCCTGTATATGAACTGGAACACGTCCTGCTCTCGCGCGATGCTTATCTCCTCGTCCTCGTGCTCGCCGATTAAGGCGCGCGTCTTATGGTAATCGTCCTTGACCATGCCGAACACGGGCACGTCGACTCCGAGCTCCGCCTCGAGTGCGCGCACGGTAGATACGTGTCCCGCGCCGCCGTCGAGAAGTATGAGGTCGGGAAACGGTCCCCAGTCCCTGTGCGCGAACCGCCGTCGCAGCGCCTCCGACATCGACGCGTAATCGTCGGGCGCGCCGCCGCCTTTTATCGAGAACAGCTTGTACGCGGACTTTTTCAGCTTGCCCGACTCCGCGACTATCATGCCCGCCGTGATGTGCTCGCCGCCGAGGTTCGATATGTCGTAGCACTCGATGAGCTCGGGCACGACCTCGAGCGACAGAAGCTGCGCGAGCTTGCCGAGCGTTGCGGTGTCGCCCTTTGCGCGCGACTTGTACTGCTCGGCGGCGACGTGCGCGTTCTCGTACGCTATCTCGGCGAGCTTTTTGCCCTCTCCGCGCTCCGGCGTCCTGACCGCGACCCTGTATCCGGCGCGGTCGGTCAGATACTGCGACAACAGCTCGCGCTCGCCGTCCTCGAGCGGAAACGAGACGAGCACCTCGCGCGGGATATACTCGCGTCCCGCGTACAGCATCGTGAGAAATTCCGTCATGCCGCCCTCGCCCGATATGCCGTTTTCGTCCATGAGCTGCGCCGCGCCGAACTCGAACGACTGCTTGTCGGCGACGGCGCCGCCGCGTATCACCATCAGCGTCGCGCATGAGCATATCCCGTCGGGGTCGGCGTAGTAGGCTATGACGTCGCGCTCGACCTCGGGAGAGGCGACGACATGCTGGCGCTCCTTGAGCCTCCCGAGCGCGGCGATGCTGTCGCGGCAGCGCGCAGCCGCCTCGAAGTTTTCCTCGTCCGCGTACCGCATCATGCGCCCCTCGAGCTCCGTCTTTGCCGCCGTTATGTCGCCGCGCAGCACATTTATGACAGATTTGAGATTCTCTTTATATTCCTCGGGCGTGACGTCGCCGCGGCACACGCCGCAGCAGCGTCCCATCTGGTCGTATACGCATGTTTTAACGCGTCCGATGTCGCGCGGGAACTCGTATTTGCACGCGGGAAGTCGAAACACCCTCTCCATCGAGGCGACTATGTCGCGTACCGCGCCCGCGCTCGAATACGGTCCGAAGTAGAGAGCTTCCGTCGACTTCTCGGCGCCTCTCTTGCGCGTCATCGTGAGGCGCGGATAGTCTTCGCCTATGCCGATTCTGATATAGGGGTACGATTTCGCGTCCTTGAGCTTGATGTTGTATCGCGGTTCGTACTGCTTGATGAGCGCGTTTTCGAGCGTCAGCGCCTCCATCTCGGACTTGCATATGATGGTGTCGAATCTGTCCACCATCGAGACCATGCGCTCCGTCTTGACCGCGTGCTCGGTGTTGGCGAAATACTGCGACACACGCGAGCGAAGCGCGCGCGATTTGCCGATGTAGATGACGGCGCCGCTCTTACTCCGCATTATATACACTCCCGGGCACATCGGCAGCTCCGACGCCTCGCGGAACAGTCTGTCGAGGCGGTCGTTATAAAGTCGTTTCATCGCTATGCCCTCCACGCCCGTTTGTTACGAAAATAATATACCATATCCGCGCGATGTTTGCAAGAGGATATGTCGCGCATATAAAACGCGGGAGGCCGCGTTTTGCGGTCTCCCGTATGCGGAAATATATCACTGATCCTTGCCGCCGTCCTTGTTATTGTTATCGTCGCCGCCGTCTTCGTCGTCGTCCTTTTCAATGACGCTGACGGTCGCCCACTCGACGCGGCGGTCGGCGAATACCTCGACCTGTATGTCGAGTCCGAACGCCTCGACGTGAGGACGCTCGCCGTCGTCGGGAATTATGGAGAGGCAGGAGAACACGAGCCCGCCGAGCGTGTCGTAGTCCTCGTAGACTTCGTCGTCGAACTCGACGCCTATCGCCTTTGACAGCGTTTCAAGGTCGACGGAGCCCGCGACGCGCCACTTGCCGTCGCCGAGCGGCTGTATCTCCGCCTGTTCGTTCTCGTCGAATTCATCGTATATCTTGCCGAATATCTCCTCGAGCAGGTCCTCCATCGTAACAAGACCGCTCGTGCCGCCGTATTCATCGAGTACTATCGCCATATGTATCTTGTTTTTCTGCATCTCGCGGAAAAGCACGTCGGCGCGGACGCGTTCGGGAGTGAACAGCGGGTCGTGTATGAGCTCGGAGAGCGGTTTCGGCTCCGGCGACATGCGGTTTAGCAGATATTCGCGCGTATAGAGTATGCCCGTGACGCTGTCGATATCGTCCTCGTATACGGGGAAGCGAGAAAATCCCGTGTCCGCGATCAGCTTGTCGATCTCCTCGGCGCTGTCGTCGATGTCGATGGCGCACATATCGGTGCGGTGCGTCATAACGTCTGATGCGGTGACGTCGGAGAAGTCGAATACGTTCTCTATCATCTCCTTCTCCGTCGACTCTATCGAGCCCGATTCCTCGCCCGCGTCGATCATATCGCGTATCTCGTCCTCGGTGACGTTGTCGCCGCCGTCGGAGCGTACGCCGAACGGGTGCGAGAGCAGCTTCGCTATCGCGGCTGAAAGCGACGAGAGCGGATGCAGGACCGTCATGACGGGCACCGCGATAAGGCGCGATACCGTATACGACATTATCGGGTCATGCTCGGAGAGCAGCCGCGGCAGAAGAAACGCGAGTACGTAAAATATCGGGGAGGCGACGAGCGCGCCCGCCGCCGCGATGAGCATGAACACGGTTGTGGCAGCGTCAGGCAAAAGCATGTGCGCGGCCGTCGCGGCGACGCCGACTGCGGACGCACCGCCGAATATGACGGACAGGACTGCCGCAAACAGCGCGTCGCGTTCGAATCTCTCGTATTTTTCCATCGCGGAAAGGAGTCGGGACGCGTTTTTGTCGCCGTCGTCGGCCGCCTTGCGGACGCTCGACTCGACGCCGCTGTGAACGGCATAGTAGCAGAGCGAGCATATGACCGACAGAACGGCAAATATCAAAAGAGAGACAAGATACGTATACAAATGGTCGTCAGGCACAGTATTATCCTCCGGCGCCTATGATTATTTGATGTAATTATACCCCCTGTGTACTGTATTGTCAAGTGCAAGGGACAAAACTTTTGCGAAGTCCGTGTAAATCGACGAAAAAACAGATCGTGCATAAAAATGCGGAGATACGGCGTTTTTGGTGCCGTCTCTCCGCGTGATATTGTGAGTTACATAAACGAGGACGTGTCCTGTCGGTGTTCATGTGTGTCCGATGCGAAACGTCCGTCCGTGTCGCAGTTTCGGCAGCAGTGCGATACCGCGCACTGTGATGTTCCGTCCGCGTTCAGTATCGCCGGCACGGGCTCACGCCGCGACGGACATTCGCGCTCGACGAGCACGGGCGGCGCTTTGCGTGCGGGCAGGTCTGCGGGGCGTTTGTCGTTACGCTTCAAGCTGTTTGCCTAAGAACGACGCCGCAGTCGTGATGAGCTTTGTTTCGATCTCGTCGCCGACGGGTGTCGCGGGCGCGTCGTCGGACGAAACGGACAGCACGCAGCCGACGAGGTCGCCCTCCGTTATTATAGGCACGGCGCAGCGGATGTGGTGCGCGCCGCCATCGGTGACGTACAGCTTCTTTGCGCCGGATGCGTATTCGTTATATTTGTAGGGCTGGCGCGATTCGATTATCGCTTCGAGCTCCTCCGACAGCTTGCGATCGACGTATTCCTTCTTCGATACGCCCGCCGTGGCGATGACGGCGTCGCGGTCTGTGATGACGACGGACAGTCCGCACGTTTTCGAGAGCGTGTCTGCGTACTGTGCCGCGAACGTGGTCAGCTCGCCGATGGGGGAGTATTTTTTGAATATGACCTCTCCGTCTCTGTCGGTGTATATTTCAAGCGGGTCGCCGTTATTGATGACATTGGCACGGAAAACCTTGTCGCAGTGCTTTTCAGATGACTGGACGAGTTCCGTTTCTGTTTGTGTGATATTTTCCGTGCCGCAGTTAAAATTTGCGGTATCCTCCCGCGGCAGCTCGCCGCAGCGCAAGATCGAGTCGATGTCGGACCGAAGCTCTATTTCAATATGATCCTCAAACACACGTATTTTGTTGATGATGAGTTCAAGGTCGCCTCTGTCGAGTCTTTCTTTGTTAAGGATATCATCAAAGATGTCGAGCGCCGTTTTTGCAGCGCGGTTTACCTCGATAATGGTATTTCGCTTGTCTTCGGTCAGCAAGATCTGATTTTCGAGTCCCTGGATCCTTGCGGTTATGTCGTCCTCGATCTCATCGTATGTTTCGGTCAGAATATCCTCATTTTCGGGATGCTTCATTATGTCGCGGATGCGTTGACGTTTTGCCGCCTTCAGCTCCTCGCGCAAGTCGGCAACGGCGGCGGCAAGGTTTTCGATAGTGCACTCTTTTTCCGCGACGTCGCTGTCTTCTTTCTCGATAGAATTGTTGAGCTTGTCGAGCATCGCGGACGAGTTTTCTTTGACCTTCTTTACATAGAGCTTGATGAAAGAGTCAAGTGTCTCGGCGTGTATATGATGGCTCGTACAGCCCTTGATCCCGCGGCGGTGATATGTCCCGCATCTGTATGCCTCCTTTAGATCGGGGCGGCTCATAGCGAACATCGGCGCGCCGCAGTCGCCGCATTCAAGAAAACCGGAGTAGACGTTGTCGTATTTTTTGACGCCGCGATAGTTTGTTTTTGTACGCTTCTCGCGCAGTGAACGGACTGTGGCAAATGTCCGATAGTCGACGATCTCTTGATGATGATGTTCGAATACGATATGCTCGTCCTCGTCGCGTCTGATGTCGCGACCGTTTATTTTCTTGCGTGTAAATTTGCCCTGACGCAACGTCCCGATGTAAAAGTCGTTGTCGAGGATATGTTGGACGGTTATGATCGACCATTCGTTTTTCACCTGACGGCGGTATTCTTCTTTGTCGGATTCTTTTCGTTCGCGCTCCGACATGCGGGGAGTGGGGATCCCGAGTTCGGTTAGGTGGTTGGCGATGCGTTTATAGCCCCATCCGTCGATGTAGAGGCGGAAGATCTCGCGCACGATCTCGGCTTCGGTCGGCACGACCTCGAATTCGTGCTTTTTGTTGACGATGTAGCCGTATGGAGCGGCGCAGATCCACTCGCCCTTAGACTGTCGGCTTTTGACGACCGACTTAACCTTTTTGGATGCGTCGGTGACAGGCATTTCATTTATGAGAAAGCGAAACTGTATCGCCGTCCAGTCGTCGTAGGTAGGGTAATCTATCGAGTCGCCGACGGATATGATGCGCACGCCTGCGTCTCGCAGGTCCTCAAGCTCGACAAGTCCGCGTGAGTTGCGGCGCGAGAATCTTGAAAAGTCTTTGACGACAAGAATGTCGTATCTGTGTGACATGAGAAGCGGGCGCATTTTCTGGTAGCCCTCGCGCTGTTCGAATGTGTAGCCGGAGCGGTCGCGGTCTTCAAAGAAATCGAGCGATGAACCGGGGAATTTCTTTGATACAAAGTCAGATATGATCGATTTTTGATTCTCGATAGACGTATTGTCTCTGTCGAGCTCTTCGTCGACCGATATGCGGCAATAGCCGGCAACGGAATATGTTTCTATCAATGTTATTCACCTATGGATGCAAGATATCATATTTACATTGTATCATATTGCAGGCAATATTTCAAGAGAAAATATAATAATTCAAGCATCTGCAAAGCTGCGGATGCTTGAAAAATTTATTGGGTCTCGTCGTTTTAGGTCTCGTCGTCGTCGACATATTGTAGCCTATATGCGAGCTTATTTGTATCTTTGTCGGATTTCCCTTCAAATTTATAATGATCAAATCCATTTAAAGCGAAAAAGTTCAGAATTTGGTTTGCATTATATAAGCATCTGCCTTCCTCTGTACGGATTCCGGAGCGGTACTTGATCAATTTAATTGCGTCCAACATTTTGTCAACAACGCTATCTAAACTTTTTTTTGATATTATTGCCTTATCTTGGAAACGAACAACGTTATCTTTTAACGTGGCAGTTTCGAATTCACTTTCATCTATACTATTGCATTCAAGATAATCTTTGATTATGTCGCTCAATATTTTTTCTATGTCAGCCCATATGCCGATGTATTTCATATCGTTTGCAATCATCGAATTGTTAAAATCGATATTGAGCCAACTGCATACGAGTTTTGCAAAGGCGTCCTTATCGCGGCTTAGTTCGGATTTAAGCCTTACAAGCTCATCACCGCGTCGTTTGATGTAATATTTAGTATAGTCGGATGCTATATGCTTTCCGAAAGCCGGACTATATTTAAACAATTCTCTCCCGGAAAAGCCGTCTGAAATTAGGTTATTTTCAAATGTCCTTACATCTCCATATGAAGCATTTATATTCCTAAGGCATTCATCGTTTGATCGTATATAGCTCACGATGTCAGTCTCCGACTTATTGGTGACATATAGATTAACCGGTTCGTCGTCAGCAAGACGTTTTCTGCCGAGCATCTGTATTAGTTGAACTTTATCAGTTGTGTCAACAACTATGTTTTTCAGTGTATCGTCTATTATGCTTACTCCGTTGTCAAGGACAGATGTCGCAATCAGCACGCGACAGTCGAATCGTTGTTTGACTTCAAGTTCATTGCGTATGTTGTCCGAAGCGCTGTCAGCCCAAATAAATTCCGATGAGATACCCAACGCCTCTTGAATGTATTTGCATAGTTCTTGTCCTGCCTTGACGTCGTTTATGAAAACAAGCCATCTTTCGTTTTTGTCGGATTTCGCAATTTGTTGAATGATATATTCCTGATTAAAGTAGAAGACGGGTTTAATATTTTTTTTGCTCTCCTTTACAGGAAAATCAAATTCTTCGATATAATTATAAAACCATTTGCCTGAACCACTAAAAAATGATTTAACGTGTGGAAAAATTTCAAGTAGTACTTTCCTGATTTCTTGGGCGCATTTTTCTTCATACACTATGACATCTCTGACATAATCCGGAGTTGCAGTCATATATATTCGCTTTATAGGCGGAAAGCTATGCTTAAATTCTACATCTGGATAATTTACTTTGCACAATAGATGTTCATCAAAACATCTGTAGCTTAAACGCAGAATGTTTCTAAGAACTTCATGGGTGGCACCACCAAAGGCTGAATCAGATATAAAATAATGTACTTCATCCATGACAATGTATCCCAAATTTTGCGATGGTATATGGTTTTGGAAGTCATCTACAATTTGACGAAAATCTTTAAGAAAATATTGATATGTGCAAAGGATAATATTTCCGTAGACAGACAATGAATCTTCGGGCGCTCCAGTCGTGTATCCTCCCAATTCCTCTCTTATCAGTCTTGAAATTTGACCTTTCAGTATAGAGCGGTTGACTACGAGAAGTATGCAATAATTTTGTTGACTTGCTTTCTCCCTCAATTCGCGAAACACAAACGTGGTCTTCCCATACCCCGGCGGAGCATTTATTATAGAAGGTTCCTCAAAAAAAGGTGTATTATGATTGATATAATGATAATTTTGCCACGATTTCATTTCTTCAGAAAGTGCGCCGCCAATCCAATCAGCTTCCTTTTTTATACATTTTATTCCATTTTGCTCAATGCCATTATTGTCTGCAGTATACGCGGAAGGTGGAGCAATAGTGGAGTTGATACTATCAATGAAAAAATCCGCAGGGTTCTTGTTCGGTATATCGTGCTTCGGTATATCGTGCTTCGGTTTTTCGTGAAAATACGGCTTTGGATTATATTTGCAATAATAATTATTAATATTCATCGGAAAAGGCAGCGGGTAATTGTCAGGGAGATTGTTAAAACATTGAAAGGAAGATAGATCAATTCTTGGCACTTGCAAAGGATAGGATGACATAGGATAGGGTTGCACTGGAGTGTTGTTTTGTGGAGCATAATTTTGCTGGGAACTGTTAGTGTTGTTTTGAATTTCATTGCTATTCATTTTCGGAATCTCCTAATTGATATCTTATCTCAATTATACGCAGATTAAATTGAAAAGTCAAGAGAACCACAAATTATTTCGATATTATATTAATTTTTATGCGTATGCGTGCAAATTCATTTATACAGAGGCGTTTTATATTTCAAAGTAATGGAAAAAAATAAAAAGCCCTCTTACATTACACAGAGATTAAGTGATTATAAGAAAATTTTTATCAAACTTTGCAGGGACAGCTTCATGTTGCATATACAGCCTCTCCGCTGCAGCTCAACTATATTATACTCATATTTACGTGATTTCCGATGGACCGGAGTGAAAATTCACTTTTTATTCACATGTGAATGTGAAAAATCACTCATATCATATTCGTGTCATTTATCAAGTTGAGACGGTAGACCATACAGTGTGTATGCATAAAATGGACAGTCAGTGTTGCCACACAGAGCAAAAACGTCCTTCACTGTTTATCACGTGCAGAAGCATTTTCCAATTTCGGTAACATGTTTTTTCTTAATTATCCCCCATCCTTAAGAGAATACCGGAATAGTTGTGGGAATCAGTTTACTCTATAATAGCAAGTAATTTTCCCGGAACCTTCTCGTTTCAGTTCGCCTGAAGCCGCAAGCTTGCGCAGCGCACCCTCTATGGAACTGACGCTGAAAGAGGGGCACAGTTCTCGAATGTCTTGTT
>CANPXS010000020.1 GCA_947586625.1 uncultured Clostridia bacterium
GAAAAAAACTATGAAATCAACACCTGTAAAGGGAACATGCGATTATTTGCCTGCGGAGGCGGCGCTGCGCGACAGAATGCAGTCGGCGATACTGGGGGTATACACGTCGCACGGATTCGAGCACATCATAACGCCGGCGATAGAGGACGCGGAGAATCTCGACAAGAGCGACGGCGGCGACAATCTGAATTTGATATTCCGCATATTAAAGCGCGGGGAGAAGCTTGAGGAAGCGAAGGCGAACGGCGGCGCGCTGTCCGATCTCGGTCTGAGATACGACCTGACGCTTCCGCTGTGCCGCTATTATTCCGCGAACAGTGCAAGACTGCCGAACCCCGCAAAGCTGATACAGTGCGACCGCGTTTACAGAGCGGAGCGCCCGCAGAAGGGGCGCATGCGCGAGTTCGTCCAGTGCGACATCGACATAATCGGCTCGTCGTCGCCGGACTGCGAGGTCGAGCTCATCGCGACGACGGCGAAGGCGCTCGAGGCGGTCGGCATCGGCAGCTTCAAGATAAAAATAAACGACCGCGCGCTTTTGCGCGGAGTTTTGCGCCGCGCAGGCTTCCCCGACGACGCGCTCGATACGGTATGCGTCAGCTTCGATAAGCTCGACAAGATAGGCGCGGACGGCGTCGTCGCGGAGCTTGTGGAAAAGGGATTCGACAGCACGACGATAGACAATTTCAAGTCGTTTTTGTCCGCGTGCCCGATCTCGATCGAGGATATAGGCGCGTATACGGACGAGACGGACGCTGTCGAGCGGCTGCGGTATATAATCGAGACGTCGCGCGAGCTTGCGGGCGGCAGGTACGACGTCGTGTTCGACGTGTCGCTCGTGAGAGGGCAGGGGTACTACACGGGCGCCGTGTTCGAGGTCGAGAGCGTCGACTTCAAGGGCGCTATCGCGGGCGGCGGCAGATACGACAACCTCATCGGCAAATTCACCGGCACGCCGACGCCGGCGGTCGGTTTCTCGATAGGGTTCGAGCGCATTTTCGGCATTTTGTCCGAGCACGGCATGGCGGCAGGCGGCGACACGCACAGACGCGTCGCGGTGCTGTACGGAGAGGGCGAGATTGTGAAGGCGCTCTACGCCGCCGATAAGCTGCGCGGCGAAGGCTACGACGTCGCCGTATACGAGCGCGCGAAGAAGGCGGGCAAGCAGCTGGCGCGGCTCGAGGAGCGCGGTTTCGTCGGGGCGGCGGACGCGGACGGCACGGTGAAGATGTTCGGCGAGTGAATGCTTTGACGCTGATGCGGCGGTGACGGTCTTTGACAGGCTGTCGCCGCCGCTTTTTCGTCCGCGCGGGTGTTGATGCGCAAAATCCACACAAAAAAATCGCTGTTTTTGCAAAGAAATCGGAGATTTTGAAAAATCCGCTATTGCAGAAAGCGCGGAAATAGTGTATAATGAACAGGAGTACGGACATTCACCGAGACTTACATGGTGAAAATATAAAAAATTCATATACACGAAAGAGGATCTACACATGGCAACCTACAAATCAAGCGACATACGCAACATCGCGCTTCTCGGTCACGGCGGCTCGGGCAAGACGTCCCTCACGGAAGCGATGCTGTATGTCACCGGCGCCGTCGACAGAATTGGCAAGACGACGGACGGCAACACGACGAGCGACTACGATCCCGAAGAGATAAAGCGCGGCTATTCGCTGTCTGCGTCTCTCGTTCCCGTTGAGACGAAGGGCAAAAAGATCAATATTCTCGACGCTCCCGGATACCTTGAGTTCGTCGGCGAGGTCAAGGAAGTTCTCGCGGCGGCCGACAGCGCGGTGATTGTCGTCGACGCGAAAGCGGGCGTTGAGGTCGGTACGGAGCTGTCGTGGGACAATGCGACAGAGGCCGATATCCCGAAGGCGTTCTTCATAAATAAGACAGACGACAACGACGCTCATTTCCACCGCGTGTTCGATCAGCTCCGCGACATGTTCGGCATCTCCGTATGCCCCGTTCTCGTTCCCGTCACGGGTCAGAAGGGCATGTTCGCCGACCTTATCGACATGAAGGCGTACACGTACGACCCGAAGAAGGGCGCGGCTGTCGAGTGTGAGATACCGGCGTCGTTTGCGGACGAGGCTGCCGAATATAAGACGGTGCTCTACGACTCGCTCTCGATGACGAGCGAGGAGCTCATGGAAAAGATAATCATGGAGGAGCCGATAACGCGCGAGGAAGCGTTCGAGGCTATCCATTCGGGCATACTCGACGAGTCGATAGTTCCCGTTTACTGCGGCTCCGCGACGAATCTCTGGGGCGTCACGACGCTCATCGACGCGCTGATCGGTTCGTTCCCGAACCCCGTCGCGGCGAAGAACGGAGTCTCCGAGGACGGCGAGACGTCGGTATTCGTTTATAAGACGGTCGCCGACTCGTTCGGCAAGCAGTCGTTCTTCAAGGTGATGTCGGGCAAGCTGACGCGCGATATGTCGCTGCGCAACCGCGACACCGACACGGTCGAGAAGTTCGCGCACATCTACACGACGCGCGGCAAGAAGCAGACGGAGGTCGACGAGCTCGCCGCAGGCGATATCGGCATGATCTCGAAGCTGACGAACACGAACACGAACAATTCGCTGTCCGTGAGCGGTTCGGCGGAGTATAAGAAGATAAAGTTCCCGACGCCGTATCTCTGCATGGCGGTGCTCCCCGCGTCCAAGGGCGACGAGGATAAGATATCGACGGGCATCGCACGTCTGCTCGAAGAGGATATGACGCTCAAGTATGAGAACAACGCCGAGACGAAGCAGATGCTGCTCTACGGCATGTCGGATATACATCTCGACGTCGTGACGTCGAAACTCAAGAGCCGCTACGGCGTTTCGGTAACGCTGACGCAGCCGAGGATCGCGTACCGCGAGACGATAAAGAAGCAGGCGTCCGTACAGGGCAAGCACAAGAAGCAGTCGGGCGGTTCCGGTCAGTACGGCGACGTAAGGATCACGTTCAGCCACGGCGAGGAAGAGGGACTCACGTTCACGCAGAGCGTTGTCGGCGGTACGGTGCCGAAGCAGTATTATCCCGCAGTCGAGAAGGGACTTCTCGAAGCTATGCAGCACGGCGTGCTTGCAGGTTACCCGGTCGTCAACCTGGCGGCCGACCTCTACGACGGCTCGTATCACCCGGTCGACAGTAACGAAATCTCGTTCAAGCTGGCGGCTCGTCTCGCGTATAAGGCGGGTCTGCCGCAGGCAAATCCCGTCCTGCTCGAGCCGATAGGCGATCTCAAGGTCTATGTTCCCGACGCGCTCGTCGGCGACGTCATGGGAGACCTCAACGGCAAGCGCCGCGGACGCGTGCTCGGCATGAATCCGTGGGAGGCGAAGAAGGGGTACACGGTCATCGAGGCCGAGGCTCCGAAGGCGGAGATGATGGACTACACGGTCGCGCTGCGCGCTATGTCGCAGGGCAGAGGCTCGTTCGACTTCGAGTTCGTCCGCTATGAGGAAGTTCCCGCGAACATCGCGCAGAAGATAATCGCAGAGGCGAAGATCGAGGACGACGAATAAGCACAAAGTGCAAGTTGAAAGGAGGGGCTTTGCCCCTCCTTTTTTGCGCTGTCGGAAAAGGAAAGGGGACGTTGTACGTCCCCTTTGTGTCTTGAGTTATGCTTTCCAGTAGAGAGAGTTGTCGTGCTTTTCTTCATTCCAGAAGTTGGATGTATTCAAAGAACCCATGGAGTATTCTATAAACAACGGCTCATCGTTTTCGCCGATGTTAAAGGTAACTTTATGTGTCCTTGCCTCTCCGGCTGTAAGAGTACCGGCATAATCATCGCCGCTTTTATAATTTGCGGGAATAACTTTTATTTCGTCCCCTGATTTTACAACTAACGCAATATGACCTTGATCAGAGCTGGATTGATCATCGGAGGGCTGATATTCGATCATGTATGTCAGTTCGCCGTGAGCATATGCAGCGACCGTGACCTTCATTCCGGTATGACCTAACTCAACTCCGCTGGCGGGTCCGACTCCGTGAAATTCACCGGCTTGTAGTGCCGATGTGCCGCATACGGAGCATTCGAGCGAGCCGTACGGGAATTGATGATTGGTCGTGGGTATCTCGCGCGTGAGCTTCTCCGACCACATGTAAGTCGTTCCGTTGACGGTCGCAGTCGCGGTGTATGTTTCGACTCCCGCAGTCGTGCATGTCGCCGGAGTCGTCGTTTCGTGCGTCACAGTCGCCGCGCCGCCGTCCATCGTATGCGATTCGTCGCGCGTGCATACGAGCGTTACGGAGCATGTGTAGTCTTCTCTGTTCCATACAAACGTCGGTGCGCCGGTGTAGTCGTGGCCGAGCGGTTCGCCGTTTGTTGCGCCGCACACCTTGCATTTCTGCGGCTCGGTGCATGTTGCCGCCGCGTAGTCGTGGTCGGCGAGTTTATCGTTGTTGTTGACTGCGCCGCAGCGCGTGCATTTGCCGTGTTCGCTGCATGTAGGCTCCGAGAACGTGTGTCCGAGAGCGCTGCCTGTCGTGGCTCCGCACATGCGGCATTTCTGCGGATCGGTGCATGTTGCGGGCGCGTAGTCGTGAGCCGCGAGCGTGTCGGCGGTGTTGACCTCGCCGCAGCGCATGCATTTGCCGTGTTCGGTGCATGTGGGCGCGGAGAAAGCATGTCCGAGCGGCGCGCCGTTCACGGTGCCGCATATCGTGCAGACGGAGGCTTCCGTGCATGTCGCCGCCGTCCACTGATGCACGCACGTTGCCGGGTCGACGGTCGGGGATTCGGTCGTTGCGGGTCCGGCAGTCGTTTCAGGAGCATCGGTCGAGTCGCTTTCGGCGGGCAGAACGACGGCGCCGTTGTTGATGTCGTCGGATGCGCTGTCGCTGCCGGAGCCGCCCACGGGTATGTTCGGCTTGCGGCTGCCGGTGAGTAGTCCGCTGAACGCGAGTATCGCGAACAGTATGACCGCCGCGGCCGCCGCCGCGAGTATCAGGTAGAGGCGGCGTTTCGTTTCGTCGCCTGACTCAGCCTGCGATGTCTCGTCGTAAGTGTCGTTGTTCTCTGTGTCTGCGGGGATGTCGACACCGCTTCCGCTGTTATCGTATTCGTTGACGCGGCGTCTCTGCTGTTGGCGCTCGGGTTGTCTTCCGACGCCTGCGCGTGACGATGCTTCGCGTGCGGCTTCCTCTGCCGCGACCTTCGCCGCCGCTTCGCTGTATTCGCGGTACTGGTATTCTTCGTAGCTCGGCGTGCGCTCGGTGTATGAGAATTTTTGCGTCGAGCCCGCGTCGCCGTCATCACGATGTCGGTCGTTGACGGAGTCGTCGTTTATGTCGTAGCGGAGCCCCGAAACATAGTTTGTATCGGACGTATGCGGCGTTTCACGCATCGGTGCGGGACGGCGTCTGCGCGGCAGCGGTATCGGGTCGGGGTAGTCGCCGTCGTCGACGTTTGCAGGCGCGGGTGTGGGCTGCGAGCTCCTCATGCCCTCGTCGTATCGTTTACAGCATTTTTCAAGATAGACGGCCGCTCTGTCGCTTATGCCCATATTCGGAAAGTTCGGCTTTGTGCGTTCGTAGACCGTCATCGCCGGTTCGTTCGACTTGGGCAGACGGCGGAGAAAAGACGACATTATGGAAAAGCAGTCGTTGCAAAATACTTTGTTTTTGCCTTCGCCGCTTATTTCGCGTCCGCAGTTAAGACATGTTTTTGACATACACGCCTCCGAATTATATCATTATTCAGTTTATTATACATCTTTTTTCGTCATGTGTCAACAAAAAATGCGTTATTTCGTGTTACAGTTTTACCAAAATTCGCAAAATATAGAACAAATGTTCGAAAAGGTATTGACAAACACATCGTTTTGTGATATAATATAGGCACGATCGGGAAAAGATCGCGGCCGCCTTCGGGCGGCAAATAAAATAGTTTTTATAGAACATATGTTCTTTGGGAGGTGATAAACAGTATTGATGTGTGATGTGTGCGACGCGGAGATAGGGCACAGAAACGGGTGCAGTCTTGACGCGGGCGGAGGCGAGACGCTCGTTTGCTCCGTCTGCGGCCAGCGGATATTCCCGGGAGACGAGTACATGTACGACGTCAGGTTCGGGCTCAAGACGCTGTGCGGCGACTGCATCGAGCGGCTCGAAGTCGACGATATACTCGAGATTTGCGGGGCGTCGACGGTGGCGGAGCTTATCGAGATGACGACGGACAAGATTTGCCGTGAGGGTGATATATATTGAAGTGATATTGGTTGTTTCGGTTGGGAGCGAGGTGATCATAGATAGTAGAGTTTGATGATAAGAAGCGTCCCGTGGCGGACGCGGAGGAGGTTTTGTCGATGCTTACGTCCGTGATGCGAGGTCGGCTGCGCGAGCCGGTCGTGGTGACGGAGCAGAAGATGGGCGAGTCGGGTCATGTGGAGAAGTCGGTGAAGGTAGTGAAAACGCAGCCGACGGTGAAGGAGAGGATGGCGGCCGCCGAGATGCTGGCGCGAAGGTACGGTATACTCGACGGCGACGGCGGCGATTGCGGAGTCGAATTTTTCGGTGAGGAAAAGATAGCGGACGGCGATGTGAGCGATGATGAGTAGGCGGCGGGTCGATATATCGGAGGCGGTGGGGAGGGGGTACGGCGAGTTTTGGCGGTTTCGCGGACGGTACAGGGTCGTGAAGGGGTCGAGGGCGTCGAAAAAGTCGAAAACGGCGGCGCTCTGGTACATATACCACCTTTTGCGGTATCCGAAGGCGAGCATGCTCGTCGTAAGGCGGACGTATGCGTCGCTGTTGCGGTCGTGCTACACGGAGCTGCGGTGGGCGGCGCGCCGTCTCGGCGTCGAGCGCGAGTTTGAGTTTCGGACGTCGCCGCTTGAGATAACGCGGCGGCGGACGGGGCAGAAGATATTCTTCAAGGGGCTCGACGATCCGATGAAGCTGACGTCGCTGTCGGTGTATGACGGCGTGCTCTGCTGGATATGGTGCGAGGAGGCGTTCGAGATCGAGAGCGAGGATGATTTCGCGGTCGTGGACGAGCTTTTGCGAGGACGTGTGCCGGAGGGGTACTTCAAGCAGGTGACGCTGACGTTCAATCCGTGGTCGGGGACGCACTGGATAAAGAAGCGGTTCTTCGACCGTCCGCCATCGGCGGATGTGCTGGCGATAACGACGACGTACAAGTGCAACGAGTTCCTCGACGGCGACGACATCAGGATGTTCGAGGACATGAAACGCGAGCGTCCCGAGCGGTACCGCGTGGCGGGGCTCGGCGAGTGGGGAGTTTTCGGCGGGCTCGTGTACGACGATTTCATGGTCGCGGAGTTTGACAGGAGTGAGATATTGAGCCGTCGCGGGGCGGCGGCTGTGTTCGGGCTCGATTTCGGGTACACGAACGATCCGAGCGCGCTGTTCTGCGGTGTGCTCGACAAGGCGAGAGGCGAGCTGTACGTTTTTGACGAGATATACGAGCGGGCGCTGACGAACGATATGCTGGCGGCGCGGATCACGGCGCGCGGGTACGGAAAGGAGAGGATCGTGGCGGACGCGGCGGAGCCGAAGTCGATAGAGGAGCTGCGGCGGTTCGGACTTTACCGTATTTGCGCAGCGAAGAAAGGGCGGGACAGCGTTATGTCCGGCATCGACCGCGTGCGGCGGCTCAGGATAGTGTGCGATCCGAGGTGCAGGAATTTCATCTCCGAGATATGCGCTTACGCGTGGGCTGTCGACGGGAACGGCGTTCCCGTGAACAGGCCTGCGGGGGGCAGTGATCATTTGATGGATGCGATGAGGTATGCAATAGTTGATTCTATGGATGAGAGTAAATATAGTTTTTGATAATGTCCCGAACGGGGAAAATGGGTGCGAGGTTATCAGTTGGTGGCGGGTGGAGGGGTGTGAAGAAATTAAAAATAATGCAGCAGAGGCTGCGGGAAGGGGTGCGGGAAGCTCGATTTTGAGAGTTTTCCCGGTAAAACATGGATTATTACAAGCAAATGCTCGAGGGTGAGACTGAGCGGTTTTTGATGTCGGAGCGCAGGCGCGAGATGGCGGACGCGAGGCGGTATTACCGCGGCGATCACGACGTTCTGCGACGTGTGCGCACCGCAGTCGGCGCCGACGGCGGCATGATAACGCTCGACCGTCTGCCGTGCTCGCGGGTAGTGAACAATCAGTACGGGCGGCTCGTCGACCAGAAGGTCAATTATTCGCTCGGCAGGCCGCTCGTCGTCGACTGCGAGGACAGGATATTTTCCGATTTTCTGCGCGGATACTTCAACGGCGGCGCTCAGTCGCTGTGGAGACGCGCGGCGACGGACGCGATAAACTGCGGCGTGTCGTTTCTCCATCCGTACATAGACGAGCGCGGCGAGCTTGCGCTAACGTCGTTCGATCCGATGTGGTGCGTCCCGTTGTGGCGCGACCGCGCGCACACGGAGCTTGATGCGCTCGTGAGGCTTTGTCCGGTCGAGAGATACGAGGGCAGGCGCGCGAAGCGTGAGATGTTGGCGTTCATATACGACAGGCGCGGCGTTGAGGAGTATGAGTATCGCGGAGGCGAGTTTTATGAACGTGGGGAGCGTATGTGCCATTTTTGCGATGCGGACGGGAACGGTTACGTTTGGGACCGTGTGCCGATAATTGCGGTCAAGTACAACCGCGACGGCATACCGATGATAAGGCGCGCGCGTGCGCTCCAGGATGCGATAAACGAGCTGTACTCCGATTTCTGCGACAATATGAAGGAGAACAGTCGGTCGTCGGTGCTCGTTTTGAAGAATTTTGACGGGGAGGACCTCGGAGAATTCAGGCGCAATCTCGCCGTGTACGGAGCCGTGAAGGTGAGGTCGGAGCCGGGCGCGGAGGGCGGCGTCGAGACGCTGTCGGTCGATGTGGATGCGGACAATTACGACAGCATCTGCGCGATGCTGTCGGAGGCGCTCGTCGAGTGCTGCCGCGGGTTCGACAGTCACAGCGACAGGCTCGGGTCGAATCCGAACGAGATGAACGTTTTGGCGATGTATTCCGACATCGACCTCGATGCGAACGGGTTCGAGTGCGAGCTGGCGGGGGCGTTCGACGAGTTCGTCGCGTTTGCGCGGTCGTATGCGTATTACACGGGCATCGGCGATTTTACGCGGACGAATGTGAAGATATCGTGCAGCCGCGATCTGCTCATAAACGAGAAGAATACGATCGAGTCGCTGTCGAAGTCGCAGGGCATTGTGTCGCCGAGGACGCTCGTGATGGCGCATCCGCTCGTCGACGACGCGGACGCGGAGCTCGATAGGTTAGGTATAGAGTAAATAAAAGGAGTATTGATGGACAAGGAATTTCTTTTGGGGCTCGGCGTCGACGAGTCGGCAGTCGAGGCGATAGTTACAGAGGCAAGCCGCGAGGTAGGCGAAGCCGTGAATGCGGCGGTCGCGGAGGCTGTATCGTCCGCCGAGAAGCGGCGAATCGACGACAAGTTCGAGGGTTCGCTGCGCCGTGCGCTCGAGAGAGCCGGTGCGAGGAATATGAACGCGGCGCGCGCCGCGCTCGCGTATGAGTGGGACGGCGAGGATTTCGACGATGCGCCGCGCGGGTTCGACGAGGCGGTGAAGAAGCTGAGAGACGATGAACCGTATCTGTTTTTCGGCGGCAGTCATTCATTCTGCGACAGTGTGCCGCGCCGTCGTTTCATCGGGATCACGCCGGTCGAGAGCGCAGACGATGATGAAGATGAAAATTACGGCGGCGCGGGTCGCGAGCTCACGTACAGTGAATATGTGCGAAAAAAGCGCGGGCGCTGACGCATTAAAGACGGATGTAGAAAATAAACGCAAAATATTTGACAGATGTAAAAAATAAAAAAGAAAAACAAAGGAGTTAAAATAAAATGACAAATTTCGATTCGACAACATTTGACGCCGCCGCTTTCGGCGACTATGTGGGCAGGATGCCGACAGTTAAGATGAGTGAGCTCGCCGCACGCGGCGTCCTCACCGGCAACAGTGAGATACGCGCACTTTTCAAAGGCGCGGGCAGCGCGTCGTATGCGAAGGTGCCGCTGTGCGGCGTTCTGACAGGCGCGGCGCAGAATTACGACGGCGAGACCGATATAGTCGTCGGCAAGACGCCGCGATATGAGTTCGGTACGGTCGTCGTCGGCAGAGCAAACGCGTGGAGCGAGCGCGATTTCAACGCGGACACGTCCGCCGTCGACTATATGGACACGGTGGCGAAGAAGATATCGGAGTATCACGACGCGACGGACGAGTCAACGCTTCTGTCCGTGCTCGCGGGCGTTTTCGCAAAATCGGCGAGCGACGGCGAGAAGGACAAGTTCATCGCGGCGCACACGCTCGATATAACGAAGGCGGAAGGGGGCAAGGTCGGCGCGACGACGCTCAACGACGCCGTGAGCACCGCGTGCGGTTCGGCGAGAACGAAGTTCTCGGTCGTGCTGCTCCATTCGGCGGTGGCGGCGAATCTCGAGAATTTGCAGCTGATGAATTATCTGACGTACACGGACAAGGACGGCGTCACGCGCGATCTTACGATCGGCTCGTGGAACGGCAAGTCGGTGATAATTACCGACGCGGTGCCCGCCGTTCCCGGCGAGGGTTCAACGACGTACACGTCGTACGTGCTCGGTGAGGGGGCGATATTCTATGAGGATATCGGCGCGAAGATGCCGTATGAGATGCACCGTTCGCCCGCCGACGACGGCGGCGCGGACGTGCTCTACACGCGCACGCGCAAGGTGCTGCATCCGTTCGGCTTCGATTACACGAAGTCGTCGCAGGCGACGATGTCGCCGACCGATGCGGAGCTTGCGAAGGGCGAGAACTGGACGCTCGTGAAGGATGAGGACGGCGCCGTTATCGACCACCGTCTCATTCCGATCTGCCGTATCGTATCGCTCGGATGAAAAAATCATCGTGGCTTAAAAAAGAAGTCCGCGACCGTCTTGACATGCTTCACGTCGCACCCGACACATGCGGGTGCGACGCGGGGCTGTATGATGCGGCTGTCGCGGGAGCGGTGCGCGAGGTCGCGGAAATCGTCGGCGCGGGCGTTGTGGTCGATGCGGACGATGTTGATGTAGACGATGTAGACGGTGCGTACGCGCTTCTGTGTGCGGTCGCCGACATCGCGGCGGCGGACATTGCCGAGTCTGTGCTGCTTGCAAGTAAGCGCGACGGCGCACCTTATTCGCGGACGGACGGGGAACTGACCGTGCGGTTCGCGGAGGGGACGAGCGCGTTCGAGCGCACGCTCGCCGCAGTCTCGAAGATGAGGGAGCGCGGCAGGATGTGTGCGGTGCGGCACAGACGACTTATTTGGTAAGGTGATTTTTATCAGGGTCGGAGGTGTTACTATATTATGTATTCTCGTTTCAGTGACGCTGTCGGCGATGCTCTTTCATACGCGTTTCCGACGATAGACTGTCGGTGCGGTCCCGTTCCCGCCGACGGCGGCGCGGGGTCGATATATTACGAGGTCGTGTCGATGAACGTTTCGGACGGCGAGGCGGCGGTCTGCGTGCGGTATGTGTATTTTCCCGGGCGCAAGCCGTGCGCGGTCGACGACGGCATGTTTATTGCAGGAGGCGTGTCGGAGCTTGAGTTCGGCGGCGAGAGGATAAAAGCGGAAAAGTTAGGCGTCAAGGCGCATGAAAAGTATGTCGAGGTGACGGTCAATTACGGCGCGTGCGGTGCGGATATTATATCGGATGCGCGGAAAATGGAGAAGTTGGTGCTGACGGTAAATGTTGCGTAGGAGGGTTTTATTTAGGTTTTGTTTGACGGATTTTGTGTAAAGGATGAGGGCGCTGTCGTGCCGCGTCGGGGCGGCGTTGTGGGGCTCGTCGCTGAGACGGGATGGGGTCCCGTCGGCGAGCCGGTCAGGTACGGATATTCGTGCGAGGATTTGCCGAGTGCGGTGAAGGATGCGCTTTTGTGCGCGTCCGAGGTCGTGTGCGTGCGTCCCGACGGCGGCGAATACGCGTCGTGCGCGTTCGGGCGCGCGAGATATAAGGGCAGCTTCGGAAACGGCATAATTTTGACGTGCGCGTTTGACGGGGGTTTGTACGAGGTCGCGGTGTATGTGAATGGTGCGTTCGGGTGCGTGCAGTATGTGCACGGTGCGGACGAGCTGCTCGATGATGATTTTGTCGTATATGACCGCGAGTGCGGGTTGTTTCCGACGGCGGGCATGCCGATGACGGGCGGTAAGGACGTTGTTTTGGATGCGGGTTCGTATGCGGCGGCAGTCGGTGCGCTCGGCGATGGCGTTGATGTGATAGTGTGCGACAAGGCGGAGCTTGCGCCGACAGCGGTCGAGCGCGTGAGGGCGCTGCGCGGTGAAGGTGCGAATGTGCGGTGCGTAGTCGTCGGTGACGCGGGCGAATATAGTGATGATTTTGTGTCGGTGCTGCGCGGTTGTGACGGCGGCGCTGCGTTCGCGGTCGCGGGTGCTGTGGCGGCAGCGTCGTTTTGCGGGACGGTGTCGGGGTTTTGGTGCGAGTGCGGCGGTGAGGTAGAAACCGTTTCGATCGGGAAAGCGCGTGAGCTTGCGTCGAAGGGAATCATGTCGTTTGTGTCGCGGCGCGGGCGCGCCGTTCTGTGGCGAGATGTGACCGCGACGGGAAGATGCGGGCAGTCGGCGCGCATATCGGATGAGATCGGCGCGCGGGTGCGCGGGATATTTGATGAGAAGTATCGCGGTCGCGTCGCGGCGAGTGAGGACGGCATCGAGTCGTTGAAGCGCGATATCGAGGCGATTTTGCAGCGGCTGCATCGCGTGTACGGGTGCGTCGAGCCCGGGTATGCGGTCGCGGTGAGCGCGAATGCGGGCGTTTTGAATGTGAGTGTTGACGCTGTTGTGTCGGCGGCGGTCGAGAAATTTGTTTTGACGGGAGACGCGGGCGCGTGAGGTATTTGTATATAAACGGGCGGCTCATGCCGTGCGCCGCCGACGAGTTGTCGGTGCAGTTTGACGATGTGAACCGAGTCGAAAAAATGGCGGACGGGAGTTCGGAGATAGTCGCGGGCGATGGTGGCGGAGTTTTGACGGTGCGGTTTTTATTGCCGTATGAGGTGGCAAAGTGCGAGTGCGCGGACGGCGGTTACAGTGCCGACGAGTTTGCATCTTTTGTGCGGCGCTGTTTTGCGGGCGGCGGGCGAGTTGAGGCTGCCGCGGTCGCGGAGAGTGACGACGGAGTTGAGGTATCGCGGTACTGTGTGTGCGCTATTGTGACCGAGGCGAAGATGATGTTCGGCGAGGACGGGATATCGGTGACGGTGAGGGGGTGTCTTGTTTGAGGTCTTGTAATGGCGGAGCTGTTGTTTACATCGACGGCGGGCGCAGAGCAGCTGTCGGCGATGTAACGGTGAAAAGTGCGCTTTTGCGTGCGGGCGAGGCGGTTTTTACGGTGCGCGGCGATGTAGGCGTCGGGTGCGGAGTTGAAGTTTTGTACGGCGGCGGGCGCGTGTTTTCGGGGCGTGTTTTCTCGGTGTCGCGCGCCAGCGGTCTTTGCGAGTGCCGCGCGTTCGACGCGGTGCGGTATTTATACGGGCGTGACGCGTTCGCGTTTTCGTCGGCGACGCTGTCGGCGGTGGTGAGAAGTATCGCGGCGCGGTACGGTATTCGGTGCGGGCGGATAGCGGAGACGGGGTACAATATCGAGAGCATTTTCTATGACGGGCGTGCGATAGACGTTATCGCGGACGCGGTCTCTATGACGGAGGCGGCGGGGTTCGGGCGATATGTGCTCGCGTGCGGGGACGGAAAAATGTCGCTTTTGCCGTTTTATGAGACGGTGTGTGCGGATGTGATAAGCGAATCGTCGGCGAGCGCGTTTTCGGTGAATGTGTCGATAGGGGACGGGAAGTACAATTATGTCACGCTCGTGCGCGACACGGACGAGGGCAGGCAGACGTTTGTGAGTGCGGATGACGGTGATATCGAGCGGTACGGGCGGCTCTCGTATCTGCGGCGGCTGAGAGACGGCGAGCACGGTCAGCTTGCGGCGGACGCGGAGGTGAGAATGTCGGCGGGTGTCGGGGTAAGCGTTTCGTGTACGCTGCCGCGTGCGGCGCCGGAAATGTTCGGCGGGTGCGGCGTGCGCGTCCTCGTCGACGGGAATGAAAAGATAATGGTGTGCGAGTCGTGCGAGAACGTGTACGGACGGTCGCCGGTTTGCAGAGCAGTTTTGAAGGAGGCGGCGGTTTGACATATTTGATATTGTTCAGGGGCGGCAGGCGCCGCATCGGACGAAGATGTAAGGTAAACTACGTCGCGGCGGATACGCTTTTTGCGATGTGCGCGGTCGGGGTCGGCGACCTCTACGGCGTGTGTGCGCGGTACGCGTGTGCGGCGGTCGAGGGGCGGATGCGGCGCGTCGGCGTGTCCGCTGCGGCGACGGCGCGTGACGGCGTGATATTTTGCAGAGGAAAGTAAACGGAGGTTATGATGAACGGAAAAGTGAGTTATGAGAGCATACTTGCGCGGATGCTGGCGTCGGCGCCCGGCGGTGTCGACGTCGGCGAAGGGTCGATATTTTATGACGCTGTCGTGCCGGCGGCGAAGGAGCTGGCGGCGATGTATGAGCGTCTTGGAAATGTGATGAACGACGCGTTCCCCGACACGTGCGGGGAGGAGGCGCTTCTGCGTCACGCGGAGTCGCTCGGCGTGAAGCGCAAGGCGGCGACGTGCGCGGTCGTTAGCGCGAGGGTGAACAAAAAGCTCCCGGGCGGGAGCAGGTTCCTTTTGGGGCGTCACGTATACGTGCTCGGCGATTATATCGACGAGTATACGATCGGGCGTTACCGTTACAGGCTCGTGTGCGAGACGGCGGGGTCGGAGGCGAATTTAGATGTGGGCGAGGCGCTTCTGCCGCTGTCGTACATAGAGGGTTTGACGTTCTGCGAGTGCGAGAAGCTACTCGAGGCGGGGCGCGATGAGGAGGATATCGAGTCCTTGCGGCGCAGAGTCGTGGAGGCGCGGATAAGTCCGCGGTCGTTCGGGAGCATCGACGATTACAGGCGCATGGTCGGCGGTATCGACGGCGTAGGAGGTGTGAAGGTGACGCCGAGGGCGAGCGGCGCGGGGACTGTGAGAGTTGCGGTCAGAGGCGATGAGGATATAGCGCCGTCGGCGGAGGCATTGGACGAGGTAAAACGCGTTATCGCGGAGGAGATCGCGCAGCTCGGTCAGGTAGTGACGGTCGCGGGAGCGGTGGAGAAGAAAGCGGACATCTCGGCGACGGTCATGTATGCGGACGGAGTCGACGCGGCGGCGGGCAAAGAGGCGGTCGGAATAGCGTGCGGCGAGTTTGTGGCGGCGGCTGCGGCGACGTGGGAGTCGATGGCGGCTGTCGTGATGAGAATTTCGCAGCTGACGGCGAAGATATACGACACGGGAATAGTAAAGTCGGTTGCGTCCGCGTCGATAAACGGTAGCGCGGCGGACGTGACACTCGGCGCGGACGAGATCCCGGCGCTCGGGACGGTGACGGTATCATGAGCGCGTATCTCGGTCATTTGCCGGTGTGGTACGGCGAAATCCGCGAGTTCGAGGCGATAGGGGACGCGGTGGACGGCGAGTGCAAAGCGTTCGGTGACGAGATAGAGCATGCGCGGCGCGGGCTGTTCGGCGCGTATGCGGACGGCGAGTATCTCGAGCATCACGAGCGTATGTGCGGAGTCGCCGCCGCGGGCGGCGAGGACGAGAGGCGGCGGCGTTTGGCGGTCGCGTACTCGTCGAGGACGTCGTATACGGAGCGTACGCTGGCGGAGTTTGTAGAGGAAATATGCGGTGCTGGGACGTGCGAGGTGAACTTTGACGCGGGGGCGTCGGTTTTGTCGGTCGCGGTCAGGTGCGACGATAAAATGTTTTCGATAATAAGCGAGGCGATAGGACGGGCGGCTCCGTGCCATTTGCAGGTGAGAATGGTGCGGAGATAAAAGAAAAAGCCCCCAGCGCCGGGGGGCTTTTTCGATATAAGGCTTAGTGCTTCTTTACGATAGCGCAGCCGAATACGCCTGCGAGTGCAACGATAGCAGCAGCAGCGCCGAGCGTGGAGCCGCATCCGCCCTCATCGTCGGAAGCCTGCGTATCTGTTGCGGGAGCTGCCTGCGTGCCTGCGGAACCATCCGTACCTGCGGAAGCTTCTGTTCCATCGCCGGCGGGAGCTTCGGTCGAGAGATCGGTCTCGGGAGCCTCGGTCGTGGGCTCGGTATCTGCGGGCTCATCGTCAGCGAGGTTAGATGTAGCAGCCATAGCAGCGGAGTCCTCAAACGTGGGAGCTTCGTACGTTGCGTAGAGAGCTGCGACACCGGCGTCGTCCATAGCGGTGCCGTAAACTACGACGTCATCGAGGTAGCCGTGGATGTTGGGGTCGCCCCATGCGTTCGCGCCGTTAGCGTATACGTAAGCGTCGCCGTCGGGATCAGAGTTCGGGTTCGGAAGATTTTCAACGGAACCCTTGTTCTCGCCGTTGATGTAGAGCGTACCGGTGTATGTATCGGTATCAGCGTTGTAAGCGCCGGTCATAACGACATGAGTCCAAGGAAGGAGAATGCCGTTCTCAGCCTCTTCGTCAAAGAGGTCGGTGTAATCCGGAACGACACCGAAACGGTTGCCGGCAGCATCGTTGGAGCCGATCGTCGGACCGGTGATGTTCCACGGGCTGCTCGAATTTTCAACGGTCAGGTTCCAAATGCCGATCCAGTTCTCGGGAGACTGAGTCTTGGAGCCCCACCAGATGATCGGGTTATAGCCGCTGATGTCGTCAGTCATGCATACCCAAATACCGATGGTGAAATCGCTGCCGGCGGGGATAGCGCAGATGTCGAAACCGTCAAGGTTCGACGTACTGTTGTAGCACTGGCTGCCGTTCACGCCGCAGTTGTTCCATTCGAGTTCATCTTCGTAGCCTACGGACAGACCTTCGCCGAGCGAACCGTCGGTCGCGATAAGGCTTCTATCCTCGCCGGAGACCTCGTCCTTGAGGCTGCCGTCGAGCTTCAGGTGAGCGATGAGGTTATCGGTCGGAACATCAGCTGCGGAAGTTGTAACGGCGAGAGATGCGAGCATCGCGACTACCATTACAAGTGCAAGGATCTTTTTCATTTTTCTTTTCCTCCGAAAAATATTCTGTTTTTATTTGTCCGCCGTGTTTTACGGCGCTGCGGCGGACTTCTAATAATCATATTGTAAACGAGTTTTTGTGTTTTGTCAAGGTTTTCGGTCAAAGTTTACAATTTAGACATAATTGATGCGCGAAATGAAACGGTTTTGCGGGGAGTGCAAAAGGAAAAGCTCCCGCCGCAGGGAGCTTTTCCGGCATTATTTCAGTTTCAGTGCTTCTTGACTATAGCGCAGCCGAATACGCCTGCGAGCGCGACTATCGCCGCTGCAGCGCCGAGCGTGGAGCCGCATCCGCCCTCATCTGCGGGAGCATTCGTCTCTGCGGGAGCAGCCTGTGTTCCTGCGGGAGCACCGCCTTCGGGAGCTTCTGTTCCATCGCCTGCGGGAGCTTCAGTCGTGGAAGCTTCGGTAGTGGGTTCGGTCGAGGGAGCCTCAGTCGTGGGCTCGGTCTCTGCGGGAGCGGAGAGTCCTTCTATGCCCATAGCGGTAGCGAGGTCGACGACCTCAGCCTCGGTCATTGCGTGGTCGTAGATCACGTAATCGTCGACGATGCTCGAGGAGTATTCGCCGGATTCCCAGTTAGCGAAGCCGATGAAGAGTTTGCTGTCTTCGCCGAGGATGGATGCGAGCTCGTGGTTCGGGTACATATCGAGAAGTCCGCTTTCCATGCCTGCCCACCATTCGCCGTTGATGTAGAGCTCAACGGAATCAGGGCCGACGGAAACGGTGATGAGCTTCCACGCGTCGCCGTAGTCGTGGCCCTGCGCGCCGGTCGAGTATGTACGCGAGCCCGTGCAGTTGTAACGTTCGACTGCTACGTCGGCAGCGCCCTCAAGCACACCAATGTATCTCTCGGACTGGTACGTCTGCGCGCCCATAGCGCCGAGGTCGGCGATGTCGCCGGGGACTGCGAAGAAGTTCCAGCCTGTGCCGGCGTTGTTCTTCGACCAGTAGGAAACGGTGAATCCCTCAAGACCGGTGAGGAGAGGCGTGCCGTCTTCCTTCGTTACGTTGAGGAAGTTCTGGCCGCTTGCGCCGAGGTCAACGGCGCCGCCCTCATGAACGTCGTCGGTGGTGATGACGATCTCGGGCTCCGCATCGGCTACGATCGTTACGGGTGTTGCGACTGCGCCAGCGCCCTTAAGGCCGGCGTCGAGGTCGTCGAATGTGAAGTGCGCTATCAGACCCTCTTCCGGGAGATCAGCGGCGGAAGTTGTAACGGCAAGCGCCGCCATCATGGCGACGACCATTACGAGTGCAAGAATTTTTTTCATTTTCTTTTCCTCCGAAATATTCTTGTCTTTTGTTTTGCGCCCCGCGTATTACGGCTCGGCGGGCCGCTTAGTATATCCATTTTAAGCGTGTTTTTGTTTTTTGTCAAGGTTTTGGGGCAAAGTTTACAATTTGGTCATAATTGATGTGCGCGGTGCGGAGAAGGGTTTTCGGCGCGGGGTTTGTACATATTATATTTATCGTTTCAATTTACGCGCGGGGTCAAAAACCACTTGCATAATTTCCCGCGATAGGGTATAATTAATCGGTGCGTCCGCGCGGGCGCTCATAACGGTCAATTTGTGAGGTAGTATAATATGTCCAACTGTGCAATCGTCGGTGTAAACTGGGGCGACGAGGGTAAGGGCCGCATGGTCGACCTTTTGACGGAGGATTACGATATCGTCATCCGCTATCAGGGCGGCGGCAACGCCGGTCACACCATCGTCAACAAATACGGTAAATTCGCGCTCCATCTTCTCCCGTCCGGCATTTTCCGCGACGGAGTCGTGAACATTCTCGGCAACGGCGTCGCGCTCGACCCCGAGAATCTGATGAACGAGATAGATACGGTCGCCGAAAGCGGCGTTTTCGTCACGCCGGATAAGCTCATGATAAGCGACAGGGCGTCGGTGCTTCTGCCGTGGCACCGCGAG
This sequence comes from uncultured Clostridia bacterium, assembly GCA_947586625.1. Classification (GTDB taxonomy): domain Bacteria; phylum Bacillota; class Clostridia; order Oscillospirales; family CAG-272; genus DTU064. The sequence continues at coordinate 19,038 of CANPXS010000020.1, forward strand.
CTCGACGGGCTCGAGGAGGCAAGGCTCGCGGACAAGAAGTACGGCTCGACGAAGCAGGGAATAGCGCCGTTTTATTCGGATAAATATCAGAAAAAGACGATACTCGCGGGCGAGCTTTTATATCCCGAGCATCTGCGCGAGCATCTTTTAGGCATACTCGAATGGAAGAATCTCACGCTCAAAAACGTGTATGGCGCGGAGGAGTGGACGTGGGAGCGTCTCGAGGCGTGGCTGTCCGAGTACGGCGAGCGCATAAAGCCGTATATCAAGGACACGGGCGCGTATCTGAGGCGCGCGCAGTCGGAGGGAAAGCGCGTTCTGTTTGAGGCGCAGCTTGCGTCGCTGCGCGATCTCGACTACGGCATTTACCCGTATACGACGTCGTCGAACACGCTGGCGGCGTATGCGCCGGTCGGGTGCAGCTGCCCGTCGCTCAAGGTCGATGAGATAATCGGCGTCATAAAGGCGTATTCGACGTGCGTCGGCGAGGGTCCGTTCACGTGCGAATGGTTCGGCGAGGAGGCTGAGAAGCTGCGCGAGGCGGGAAGCGAGTACGGCGCGAAGACGGGACGTCCGCGCCGTGTCGGTCCGCTCGACATCGTGGCGACGAGGTACGGTGTGCAGGTGCAAGCGGCGACGTGCGTTGTCATAACGAAGCTCGACGTGCTGTCGTACATGGATAAAATTCCGGTCTGCACGCATTACAAGCTGAACGGCGAGGTCATCGACTATTTCCCGTTCCCGTCCGTTCTGCCCGATGCGGAGCCCGTTATCGAGTACATGGACGGCTGGGGCTGCGACATCTCCGGCGTGCGCAGGTGGGAGGATCTGCCGCGCGCGGCGCAGGAGTATGTGCTCTACATCGAGCGCGAGGTCGGGTGCCGTGTCGGATATGTGTCGGTCGGGCCCGAGCGCGAAAGCATTATAATAAGATAAATATTTATCATCGAGGAAACGGAAATGAACGACAAATACGAATCCCCGCTGTCGCAGCGGTATGCGTCCGAATATATGCTTCGTCTGTTCTCGCGCGATACGCGGACGCGGACGTGGCGAAAGCTGTGGGTCGCGCTCGCGAGAGCGGAGTCGAGGCTCGGCCTGCCGATAACGGACGAGCAGGTGGCGGAGCTTGAGGCTCACATAGACGATATAGATTACGACGTTGCGGACGCGAGGGAGCGCGAGGTGCGCCACGACGTTATGGCGCACGTGTACGCGTACGGTCAGGTCGCACCGTCGGCGGCGGGAGTCATACATCTCGGCGCGACGAGCTGCTATGTGACAGACAATGCGGACGCGGTGATATACCGCGACGCGCTTCTGTATATACGCGGTGAGCTTTTGTCCGCGATTAAAAATCTGTGCGCGTTCGCGGATGAGTACAAGGCGATGCCGACGCTCGGGTACACGCATTATCAGCCGGCGCAGCTCGTGACCGTCGGCAAGCGCGCGGCGCTGTGGATACAGGACTTTGTGTCCGACGTCGAGGAGATAGATTTCGCGCTAGGTCAGATAAAGTTCCTCGGGTGCCGCGGCACGACGGGAACGGAGGCGAGCTTCTGCGAGCTTTTCGACGGCGACACGTCGAAGATAGACGAGATGAACCGCATGATAGCGGACGAGTTCGGATTCGATAAGATATACGACGTATGCGGTCAGACGTATCCGAGAAAGACGGACGCGCGCATACTTGACTGTCTGTCCTCGATCGCGCAGAGCGCGTACAGGATGGCGAACGATATCCGTCTGCTCCAGCATGACAGGCAGGTGGAGGAGCCGTTCGAGAAGAATCAGATCGGCTCGTCGGCGATGGCGTACAAGCGCAATCCGATGAGGTGTGAGCGCATATGCTCGCTGTCGCGATATCTTATCGCGGACGCGCAGAACGCGGCTATGACGTCGTCTGTGCAGTGGCTGGAGAGGACGCTCGACGACTCTGCTAACCGCCGCATATCGCTGCCGGAGGGATTTCTGTGTGCTGACGCTGTTCTGCGTCTCGTCGGTAATGTGACAGACGGGCTGCACGTAAACGAGAAGATAGTCGAGGCGGCGGTGCGAGAATATCTGCCGTTCATCGCGACCGAGAATCTCATGATGGAGGGCGTCAAGCGCGGCGGCGACAGGCAGCAGCTGCATGAGATCATACGCGAATGCTCGATGGCGGCGACGGCGAGAATGAAAAACGGCGAGCCGTGCGGGTTGCTTGCGGAACTTGCGAAGCATACGGAGTTCGGTATGACTGAGTCGGAGATGGAGTCGGTGCTCGACCCGCGTCTTTACACGGGCAGATGCGCGGAGCAGGTCGAGAGATACATAAAGAAGCTTTCACCGATGCTGGAGGGCGTCGGCGGCGAGACGGCGGAAATAAATATATAAATTCTGCCATGCAATCACAGGTTGCAGAAACGCTTTGGAATCGTGTCGAACGTCGACGCAAAAGCGATATATTTGGAACGAATCAAAGTGAGCTGACAACTTTGATTTGCGAAAAATAGACACAAAGATTGGTTGCAAACGCGTGCGCGTCATAATATAATATTCGTAATGTGAGATTTTTTCATATCGCGAGGTGACACGCATGTGCGGAATTATAGGATACACAGGTAAGAAAAACGCGCGGAAGGTTTTGATCGACGGACTGCGCAAGCTCGAATACAGAGGCTACGACTCGGCGGGAGTTTCGATACTGCACGACGGTGCGATAACGACGGTCAAGTCGTCGGGGCGCATAGATGCGCTCGAGGAAAAGATAGGCGGCGAGGTCCCCGGCGTGACCGGCGTCGGTCACACGAGATGGGCGACGCACGGCGCGCCGAATGACAGAAACGCGCACCCGCATATATCGGGCGACGGCAGATTTGCGATCGTACACAACGGCATAATCGAAAACTACGAGTCGCTGCGCGCGGAGCTGTCGGCGGGCGGCGTATGCTTCAAGAGCGACACGGACAGCGAGGTCGTGGCGTGCCTGCTCGAACAGTACTACGACGGCGATTTCAAGTCGGCGGTATATAAGACTGTCGGCAGGCTCGAGGGCTCGTTCGCGCTCGGCATCGTCTGCGCCGACTGCCCCGACAGACTGTTCGCTGTCAAGAACATGAGTCCGCTCATCGTCGGCGTCGGCGAGGGCGAGAACTATTTCGCGTCCGATGTGACCGCATTCATCGCGCACACGCGCGACATAATCAGTCTGCGCGACGGCGACGTTGCCGAGATAACGAGCGGTTCGGTGACCGTGTACGGCCCCGACGGGGAAGAGGTCGAGCCGGCGCGGTCGGTGGTGACGTGGGACGTCGAGGCGGCCGAAAAGGGCGGATTTGACCATTTCATGCTCAAGGAGATAATGGAGCAGCCGAGGGCGCTCGAGGCGACGATAAAGCCGAGAGTCAAAAACGGAAAAATCGCGCCCGAGGGGCTCGACGAGCTCGATATTTCCAAGGTGAGCCGCATAGTCATCGTGGCGTGCGGGAGCGCGTATCACGCGGGCGTCGTCGGCAAGTACGTCATCGAGCGGCTTTGCCGCATTCCGACGACGGCGGAGCTTGCGAGCGAGTTCCGTTACAGCGACCCGATAATAGACGAGAACGTGCTCGTTATCGCTATTTCGCAGTCGGGTGAGACGGCGGACACTCTCGCCGCCATGAGAGAGGCGAAGAGCAAGGGCGCGCGCGTGATGTCGATAGTGAACGTGGTCGGCTCGAGCGTGGCGAATCTGTCCGACAATGTGCTTTATACGTGGGCGGGGCCGGAGATAGCGGTCGCAACGACGAAGGGGTATACGACGCAGGTCGCGATGCTGTACATGTTCGCCGTATGGGCGGCGGTCAGGCTCGGGAAGATAACGGAGGCGCGCGAGCGCGAGCTGACGCAGACGATAATGACGCTGCCGGAGAGGGTGCAGCGCTCGATAGATCTTAACCCGAAAATTGAAGAGATGTCGAAGAAGTACCACACGTACAAGACGCCGTTTTTCATCGGACGCAACTTCGACTATGCGTCGTGCCTCGAGGCGTCGCTGAAGCTGAAGGAAATATCGTATATACACTCCGAGGCGTATGCGGCGGGCGAGCTGAAGCACGGCACGATCGCGCTCATATCGCCTGACGAGCTCGTCATCGCGTACTGCTGCCATGAGGCGCTCTACGACAAGATGATGTCGAACGTCAAGGAGGTCAAGGCGCGCGGCGCGCGCGTTCTCGCCGTCGTAAAAGAGGGATGCGAGCGCATAATGTCCGAGGCTGACGACGTGATATACGTAGCCGAAACGGATCCGCTTTTCATGGCGCTGACGCAGATAGTGCCGATGCAGCTGTTCGCGTACTATGTGGCGAAGGAGAACGGATGCGACATCGACAAGCCGAAGAATCTGGCGAAGTCGGTGACGGTCGAATAAACGCGGGGAAGTTATGTATGCCCCGCCGACGCTCGATTTATAAACAGTTTCAATACAGTTTTCATTAGACAGGTGGATTATGGAAAAGATCCTGGTGCTCGATTTCGGCGGGCAGTACAATCAGCTCATAGCGCGACGCGTGCGCGACGAGCATGTCTATGCCGAGATACTGCCGTACACGACGCCGATAGAGGATATTGCGGCTGCCGGTTACAGCGGTATAATATTCACGGGCGGGCCGAACTCGGTATACGATCCCGCCTCACCGCATTATGACGCGGGCATACTGTCGCTCGGTGTGCCTGTGCTCGGCATTTGCTACGGATGTCAGCTCATCGCATGGATGGAGAGGGGCGAGGTCGCGTCCGCGCCCGTGTCCGAATACGGCAAAATAGAGCTCGACGTATGCGCAAAAAGCGCTCTTTTCGACGGCGTGCCGGAGACGAGCGTCGTTTGGATGAGCCACACAGACTATATCTCGGCGGCGCCGTCCGGCTTTACGGTAACGGCGCGGACGCCGGACTGTCCGTGCGCGGCGATGGAGTGTGCGGAGCGCGGCATATATGCGGTGCAGTTCCACCCCGAGGTAACACATTCGCAGTTCGGTCAGCGTATGCTGCACAATTTCCTTTACATTGTATGCGGCTGCCGCGGCGACTGGGTCATGGACGATTTCATCGAAAAGACCGTCGCGTCGCTTCGCGAGCGCATCGGTGACAAGAAAGTGGTGCTCGGGCTGTCGGGCGGCGTCGATTCGTCGGTGGCGGCGGGACTTTTGTCGAGGGCTGTCGGCAAGCAGCTCACGTGTGTGTTTGTCGATCAGGGTTTGATGCGCAAGGACGAGGGCGACATGGTCGAGGGCACGTTCACGCGGTTGTTCGACATGAATTTCGTCCGCGTGAACTGTCAGGAGCACTTTCTGTCAAAGCTTGCGGGAGTCGTCGATCCCGAGGCGAAGCGGAAGATAATAGGCGAGGAGTTTTACGCCGTTTTCTGGGATGAGATAAGGCGCGAGGGCGGCGGCGGCTTCTTCGCGCAGGGTACGATATATCCCGACTGCATCGAGTCGGGCAAGGGAGACGCGGCAGTCATTAAGACGCATCACAACCGCGTCAGGATGCCGGACGACATCGAGTTCGAGGGCGTCATCGAGCCTTTGTCGGAGCTGTTCAAGGACGAGGTGCGCGCCGTCGGCGAGAAGTTAGGCATACCGCGCGAGCTCGTGTGGCGTCAGCCGTTCCCGGGCCCTGGACTCGGCGTGCGCATCATCGGCGAGGTCACGGCGGAGAAGGTGAAAATTTTGCAGGAGGCGGACGCCGTTTTCCGCGACGAGATGGCGAAGTCGGGATACGAGCGCGAGCTGTCGCAGTTTTTCGCTGTTTTGCCGGACGTGAAGACGGTCGGCGTGATGGGGGATCACAGGACGTACGATCATCTTATCGCGCTGCGCGCGATAACGACGGATAATTTCATGACCGCGGATTGGGCGCGCATACCGTATGAGCTGTTGGCGCGCGTGTCGAACCGCATCACAAACGAGGTCGGGCACGTGAACAGAGTCGTGTACGACATAACGTCGAAGCCGCCGGGAACGGTCGAGTGGGAATGATTTCACGCCCACCAAAAAGCCCGTAAAATAAGGCTTTTTGCCGCTTTGATGTCCTCCGTGGCAACAAAATGGCAACATTATTCGGATTATTGCATAAGTAAAGAGCTATCAGATTTTTGATGTCTGATAGCTCTTTTTTTATTTGTCATTCAACTTGTCCTTGAAAGCCTCAACCAAAGTATCACTAAGCTCTTTGGGCGGGACGCTTGCCCGAATTTCGGTATCGTCGTATTTGGGATAATGATAGCGCCAGTTGTCGTAATCTTCACGGCTGATCTCACTCGCCCTGAGCTTGTCCGCCTGCGCTTTCCAAGCGGTAAGCATTTGCAGCAGTTCGGCTGCGTCCTTGCCCTTGTCGGCGCTGACCTTCAAGCAAACTTCGCCGTCTGCTTCACTGACGGCAAGACCGTAGATATCCTCAAGGGTAAACAGGGTATGCATTAACCCAATGTAACTGTCAATGTCCGGCACGGTAAGCGCCTGCGGAGAAACGTCCAACGCCTGCGCCAGTGCTGCAGTGATCTCCGCTTTGGGAGAACGAGTCCCCATTTCATATTGCGCCAGCCGAACGTCGGCGCTCTTTTCGGGGAAACCCAGCAGCATACCAAGATATTTCTGAGTCATTCCCCGCATGATGCGGAAAAAGTGGATTCTTTCACCGATTGCCATTGTGATTTCACTCCTCGCCTATATACTTTGACGGGCAGTATAAGAACCTGTCAAGCCACGGGTCGTATTTTCTGCGAAAATCTCCACCCTTAAAGACTTGACAGAACCTTGTAATGCGTGGCGATTCATCGTACACGCATTATAGCATAAACGCTTAGGAAAGTCAAGAGAAATCAAAACAAAAAAGTTTAATATTTTTTGAAAACCACTTGACAAAAGCAAAAATGCTTAGTATAATAGAGAAAGACTAAGCGTATGCGCTTAGCGAATATTTGTCGTGTGTCATGGTAATGGCACATCCGCTCGGGCAAATCGGGAGGCGGCCAGAAAGAATCCCGACACGAAAGAATGAAACTGAATATAGCACATGGAAAGAAGGTCAATTATGGCGAATAACACCTTTTTACGGGTAGATGAGGTGGCGGAGATTTTGAGCATCTCAAAATCATACGCTTATAAAATCGTTCAGAAGCTGAACGCTGATTTGAAAGCGAAAGGCTTCATCACCATAGCAGGGCGGGTCAATAAACAGTATTTTCTGGAAAAGACCTGCTACGGAGCAGCCGAAAACAAGGAAAGGATGTGATAAAAATGGCTGTCTATAAAGAAGGAAAAACAAACACGTGGCGTGTCCTTTACCGCTATACTGACTGGAACGGAGAACGTAAGCAAACGCAGAAACGAGGTTTCAAGACGAAGCGGGAAGCGCAGGCGTGGGAACGGGAACAGCTAAACAAAATGGGCTGTGATCTCGATATGACTTTCAAAAGTTTTTCGGAGCATTACACCGAAGATATGAAATCCCGCATCAAGGAAAACACGTGGGCTACGAAAGAACACATTATTCAGACCAAGCTCTTGCCCTATTTCGGGAAGCTGAAAATGTGCAATATCACCGCCCAGCAGATTATCACTTGGCAAAATGAGCTTATCAACTACAAAGATGAAAACGGAAAATCTTATTCGCCGGTATACCTTAAAACCATTCACAACCAGCTTTCCGCTATCTTTAATCATGCAGTGAGATTTTACAACTTGAAAGAAAATCCCTGTAAAAAAGCGGGAAGCATGGGCAAGAAAAAGAACCGTGAAATGCTGTTCTGGACGAAGGATGAATATCTGAAGTTTGCCGATGCGATGATGGATAAGCCGCTGTCCTATTACGCCTTTGAAATGCTCTATTGGTGCGGTATCCGTGAAGGCGAACTGCTGGCGCTTACACCTGCGGATTTCGATTTTGAGAAACGGACGGTAACAATCAACAAATCTTTCCAACACCTAAACGGACGAGATATTATCACGACGCCGAAAACGGAGAAAAGCAATCGCACAATTTCGATTCCAAAGTTTTTGTCCGACGAAATGCAGGACTACTTGAAAATGCTTTATGATGTCGGGCTCGATGACAGGATGTTCCCTGTCACAAAAAGCTACCTGCACCGAGAAATGGATCGTGGATCCAAAGAGGCGGGAGTGAAACGAATAAGAATTCACGATATTCGACACAGCCATATATCTTTACTGATCGATATGGGATTTTCGGCAACAGCGATTGCAGATCGTGTGGGGCATGAGAGCATTGAAATCACTTACAATTACGCCCACATGTTCCCGTCGAAACAAACAGAAATGGCAGACAAATTGGATATGGAAAGGGGCTGACAAAATGTCCGCTAAAAATCTTGACCGCAAAAACCGCTGGAGAAACAAAACCGTGGCATTTCGGGTATCGCCCGAAGAAGATGCCCAGCTTGAAACCGCCGTGCGGCTCTCCGGCTTGACCAAGCAGGACTATATTACCCGCAGGCTACTGGAGCGGGACGTGGTCGTGCAGGGCAATCCGAGAGTGTATAAGGCGCTGCGGAACGAACTTGCCGCCGTTCTCGAAGAACTGCAGCGCATGGAAGCCGGCAGCGGCGTTGATGACGAACTGCTGGAAACCATCGAATTGATCGCCGTAATCCTCGGCGGCCTGAAAGGAGAGGAACCGAATGAATGAACAAAAAGAAATGACCGCCCGCAGCACATCTGTTGGCGCAGATGATGGGCAGTCACTCCATGTATCTGTTAATAGTATAACCAATCGGGGCGAAAAAATCAATCCCCTCGAAACAATTTCCATGAGCGAACTGTACGAAACCGTTTATCCGAGCAGGCCGCCGCTGATCGACGGCTTGCTTTACCCCGGCGCTTATCTGTTCGTGGGAGCGCCGAAGCTGGGCAAGAGCTTCCTAATGGCGCAGCTTGCCTACCACATCAGCACGGGGACGGCGCTGTGGGATTATACCGTCCGAAAAGGAACGGTACTGTACCTTGCGCTGGAAGATGACTACCGCCGCTTGCAGGAGCGGCTCTATCGGATGTTCGGAACAGAGGGGGCAGAAGATTTGTACTTCTCTGTTTCGGCGGGTCATCTGGAAAGCGGACTGGACGAACAGCTACAAACTTTTATGAATGACCACCCCGATACCCGACTCATTATCATCGACACGCTGCAAAAAGTGCGGGAGGTCGGCGGCGAGAGTTACAGCTACGCTAACGACTATCAAATCATTACCCGGCTGAAAGCCTTTGCAGACCGATACGGGATCTGCCTGCTGCTCGTCCACCATACCCGAAAGCAGCAGGCGGACGATAAGTTTGATATGATCTCCGGCACGAACGGACTGCTCGGTGCGGCGGACGGAGCGTTTCTGCTCCAAAAGGAGAAGCGGACAAGCAATGCCGCCACGCTGGAAATATCGGGACGGGATCAACAAGATCAAAAGCTCTATCTCTCCCGCAACCCCGAACGCTTGATATGGGAACTGGAAAAAACCGAAACGGAGCTTTGGAAAGAGCCGCCGGAGCCGCTGTTGGAACAGATAGCAGCGCTGCTTTCTTCGGGCGGTAGTGCGTGGACGGGAACGCCCACGGAACTCGCCGCTTGGCTGGCAGTCGATATGCCGCCGAACGCTCTCACGAAAAAGCTCAACGTCAACGCAGGGCGGCTGTTCAACGAATACGGTATCCGATATGAGAACAGCCGCAGTCACGACGGACGCAAGGTGAGCTTTCGGCTTGTGCAGGCGTGACGGTGCGTGACGGTCGTGTCGATG
>CANPXS010000021.1 GCA_947586625.1 uncultured Clostridia bacterium
TCTCCCCTTGTAAACGCGCCGACGAAGTTTTCGGCGTATATGATGCTGTCGCCGCCGTTATGCTCCCACACGCAGTTTATTTGCATTTTCTATTCCTCCTCGCTGTCGCCCGTGGCGTAGTCGATAGTGACGCCGGGCTGCACGTTGTAGCAATAGACGCAGAACTCGACGCCGTCGCCGCCGTCCTCGACCGAGTACGCCTCCATCAAAACGCCGCGCGCGACGAGCTCGGCGCCGTCAAACACGGGCGTGACGCGGTACATGACGTGATTGTCTGTTTCCTTTACGTAGTCGGCGACCATATTTTCAAACGGCAGCATGCCGTCGACGTTCAGGTACCGTGTGCCGGTTATGAGGTTTTGCTCGTTGGCGTTCTCGCCGGTCAGCTGATAGCCGAGCAGGTGGCAGCGGTTGTAGAGATATTTTCCGTCAACGAAATCATATTTGACCGTCTGCCATCCGGACGGTTTTACGCTGCCGATGCTGCCGCGCTCCTCGGTCGGCATTAGGTCGCGTCCGACGCAGGCGAAGGCGGCGCCGCACCGACCGAGAATGTCGAGGGGCGAGTAATATTCAAACGACTCATCCGTTATTTCGCCATCGGTGAAGAACGGCACGTTGCCGTTTACGGCGACGTAAGGCTCGCCCGAAAAAGGCGGTATATCGTCCTGCGAAAACGACGATGACGTGTCGGCGACGCTGCCCGTGTCTAGTACGTTGCCGGTGAAATACATGTATGCGGCGGCGGCAACGACGATTATGACGAAGAATGTTGACAGCGCGCGTCTGATATCGGAGGAGGTCGGGTTTTCCTTCATTCTCATCGCACGTAGACCTCGAGCGTTATTTTTTCATGCGACGTTCCCGAAAACTCGCACGTTGATGAAAGCGTCATGAGTTTTTGCGGGTCGAACGGAAGCGTGACATCGGCGGGGTAGCGCCGTCCCCAACGGAAAAGATAGAGCGTCTCGATGTCATCTGTGTATCCCGATATGTCGATGTCTTCTGCGAAAAATATACCGTCGTCCGCCGTCGGCATGCCGTCGACGTGTACGATGCGAACGCCGTCCGCACCGTCGAACAGCGGCGACGAATATTCGCTCACGTAAAGCGTGCCGCCGTACTCGCGCGCAAGCGCGAGCACGCGCTCTGTGACGGCGCTGTCGCGGCTTTGGCGGCGGTGATTGAACATCATGCCGTCCCGCTCGTCGACGCAAATTGCGACGTTCACGTGCTTATTCGACGACGTAAGCACGCGTTATGACGACAGTCTCGCGCGGCACGTCGGAGAAGTAGCCGAAGCTGCCTGTCGGCACTGCCGCTATCTTGTCGACGACAGCGAGGCTTTCATCGTCGGTGACGCGGCCGAACGCGGCGTACATGCCGTCGAGGTGCGGCGCATCCTTGTGCATGATGAAGAACTGGCTCGACGCGGAGTTCGGTCTGCTCGTGCGCGCCATCGAGAGCGTGCCGCGCGTGTGGCGAAGGTCGTTTTGCGAAAAGCCGTTCGCGGCAAATTCGCCGACGATAGATTCGGCGTCGCGCTCGCGCATATTTGCGTCGTAGCCGCCGCCCTGTATCATGAAGCCCTCGATAACGCGGTGGAAAATGAGTCCGTCAAAGAAGCTGCGGCGCAGAAGCGAGAGAAAATTCTCGACAGTTTTCGGCGCTTTGTCGGGGTAAAGCTCGGCGTTTATTTTGCCGCAGCCTTCGATTTCAAATACTATTTTCGGATCTGTGTTTGTCATTTTGATACCGTCCTTTTTATGATTTACGTAAAGTATACCACGATGAAGAATATTTTTCAAGTGCGGAGTTATGGCTCGTGGTGACGCGGCGAAAAGTTGACGCAGGCGGCGTTATGTGATAAAATATCAAAAACGGATGAAAATCGGTGGTGACGATATGCTGCTCGACGATTTCATAAAATATTCCGATTCTGATGCGCTTCCGATGCATATGCCGGGGCACAAGCGCAATACAGACAAGTTCCCATGGCTGCGATATATCGGCGGCTGTATCGACATCACCGAGATTGACGGCTTCGACGACCTCAACGACCCGCAGACGATTTTTGCCGACCTCGAGGCGCGCATGGCAAAGCTGAAAGGCGCGGACGAGGGCGTGTGTCTCGTCGGCGGCAGCACGCAGGGAGTGCTCGCCGCGCTTTATTCGACGTTGCGTCGCGGCGGCTCGCTGATAATGTGCCGCAACGCGCACAAGTCGCTGTATCATGCGGCGGAAATAGCGCGCGCGGATGTGCATTATATAATGCCGCATGCGGACGCGGACGGCATAATCGGCTCTGTAACTCCGCAGGAGGTAGAGGACGCGCTTTGCGCGCATACGGATGCGTCGGTAGTTGCGGTGACGAGTCCGACATACGAGGGCGTTATAAGCGATATTGCGGGCATAGCGGACGTATGTCACAGACACGGGGCGCTGTTGTTCGTCGACGAGGCGCACGGCGCGCATCTCGGATTCGGAGGATTCCCCGCGTCGGCGGTAACGCTGTGCGCGGATATAGTTGTTGAGAGCCTGCACAAGACGCTGCCGTCGCTGACACAGACGGCGGCGCTGTACATGAAACGCGGACGCGTCGACGTCACCGACGTGAGGCGGTGCGCATCAATGTTCGGCACGAGCAGTCCGTCGTATATATTGTCGTCGTCGGTCGACGCGTGCGTGAGTTATCTCGAGCGCGAGGGGGATAGGGCGGCGGACGAGTGGCTGTCGCTGCTTGCGTCGTTTCAAAAGCGGGCGGGGGGACTTTCAAAGCTGCGCATATATCGCGGCGGCGGTGCGTTCGCGCTCGACCCGTCGAAGATAGTAGTTGCAACATCGCATGCCGACGTGACGGGAGATGTGCTCGCGCGGACGGTGCGGGGAAAATACGGCATCGAACCCGAGGCGGTCATAGGCGGAAACGTCATATTCATGACGGGCATGGGTGACACTGAGGCGTCCATGTCTCGTCTCGCCGACGCGCTCATCGAAATCGACAAGTTGTGCGGCGAGGCGGATAAAGCTGTGTCGGCTGTGACAGCGCTTCCGCAAAAGGCGATGGCGGCATGGGAGGCTGTCGGACACGCAAAAGAGTATGTGGCAGTTGCGGACTGCATCGGACGAGTGTCAGCCGAATATGTGTGGGCGTATCCGCCGGGAATACCGCTCATCGTGCCGGGCGAGGTCATAAGCGGGGATATCGCCGCTGTCCTGTCGTCCGGCGTGAAGCTGCACTCGACAACGGGACGACTGCCCGAGAGTATTGCCGTTTTGTAAAAAGTTTTCCCGCGTACTTGACTTAATTCGAAAAATAGTGTAATATAAATAAACGGAAATCTTTCGGGAAGGAGTGACCTCGATGAAACGTATACAGACGATAGAAACTCGCGATCTTAAAAAGAGCGCTGCAAACGGCGGCTGCGGCGAATGCCAGACCTCCTGCCAGTCCGCGTGCAAAACATCCTGCGGCGTCGCAAACCAGAAGTGCGAGCGCAAGGAAGAAAACAAGAAATAAGATCTTGCGTGCGTAATACCGCTTGCGCTTTGCGCGGGCGGTATTTTTCGCAATAGAGGCATACAGCAAATGGAACATAAAGGCACAACAGAGCTGCAAACAAAGCGGCTCATCCTCCGTTCGTGGCTCGAGGGCGACGCCGGGGAAGCGTTCGCCAACTGGATGAACGATCCTGACGTGACAAAATATATGACGTGGACGCCGCACGGCGATATCGCCGTCACCCGCGCGCTTCTTCGTATGCGCGAGGAGGAATGTAAACGTCCCGATTGCTACCACTGGGCGATCGTTTTGAAGGAAGGGGGCATCCTTATCGGCGATATCGAGGCAGGTATTGTCGACGAATATCAGGCGACGGGCGGCATCGGCTACTGCATAGGCAAGGCATGGTGGGGCAGGGGCATCATGACCGAGGCGCTGACCGAGGTTTTGCGCTATTGTTTTGAGGAGGTCGGATTCTACCGCATTAACGGCAGCCACGCGGCGGAAAATATCGGCTCGTCGCGCGTCATGGAGAAGTGCGGCTTTAAGTATGAGGGAACGCGCAGAAAAGCGTACCGGCTGCTCGGGACGGGCGAACGCGTCGACATCGTCGAGCGCGGTATTCTGCGTGAAGATTATTTCGGGAGCAGACTGCTGAAAAGTAATGATACACCAGTATAAACTTAACGGATACAATATCGTCCTCGACGTTTACTCGGGCTCGGTGCACATCGTCGACGACGTCGTATATGATATGATCGCGATGTACGAGTCGGCGGGCGCCGACGCGACGGTCGCGGCGATGCTCGAAAAGTATGGCGACCGCCCCGACGTAACCGAGGCGGAGCTTTACGACTGCGTCGAGGATATCGAGGCGCTGAAAAAAGCGGGCAAGCTGTACTCGACCGATCTCTACGAGGGCATCGACGTCGGCAGACTCAAGGAGAAAAACGAGATAAAGGCGCTGTGTCTGCACGTCGCGCATACGTGCAATCTCAACTGCGAATACTGCTTCGCGAGCCAGGGCAAGTATCACGGCGAACGCGCGCTGATGAGCTACGAGGTCGGCAAGCGTGCGCTTGATTTTCTCGTCGAGAATTCGGGCAGCCACGTCAACCTCGAGGTGGACTTTTTCGGCGGCGAGCCGCTGATGAATTTCGACGTCGTAAAAAAGCTCGTCGCGTACGCAAGAAGCATCGAGAAGGAAAAAAACAAAAATTTCCGTTTCACGCTTACGACGAACGGCGTGCTCGTCGACGACGACGTTATCGACTTCGCCAACCGCGAAATGAACAACGTCGTCATGTCGATAGACGGCAGGCGCGAGGTCCACGACCGATTCCGCCGCGACTATGCGGGCAACGGCAGCTACGATAAAATAATACCGAAGTTTCAAAAGTTCGCGCGCGCGCGCGGCGACCGCGAATATTACGTGCGCGGCACGTATACACACTATAACACCGACTTCACTAACGATCTGTTCCATCTTGCCGACCTCGGCTTTTCGAGGCTTTCTATGGAGCCCGTCGTATGCGCGCCGGACGATCCGTGCGCGCTGACGGAGGATGATCTGCCGACGCTCTACGAGCAGTATGAGATATTGGCAAAAGAGATGATAAAGCGTGAGCGCGACGGTAAGCCGCTGACGTTCTATCACTATATGATCGACCTGTCGCACGGACCGTGCATATATAAGCGCCTGTCCGGGTGCGGTTCGGGTGTGGAATATCTCGCCGTTACGCCGTGGGGCGATCTTTACCCGTGCCATCAGTTCGTCGGCGACGAAAAATACCTGATGGGCAACATTTGGGACGGCGTTACGAATACGGGGCTGCGCGACAGATTCAAGAACTGCAACGTATACGCGCGCCGCGGCTGCGACGATTGCTGGGGCAAGCTGTACTGCTCGGGCGGATGCGCCGCCAACGCATATCATGCGACGGGCGACATACTCGGTACATACGAATACGGCTGCAAGCTGTTTTTGAAGCGCATGGAATGTGCGATAAT
This sequence comes from uncultured Clostridia bacterium, assembly GCA_947586625.1. GTDB lineage: Bacteria > Bacillota > Clostridia > Oscillospirales > CAG-272 > DTU064. The sequence continues at coordinate 5,513 of CANPXS010000021.1, forward strand.
GATGCAGGCGGCTATGTACGAGGACGAAAAAGAGAATAAAAAGACAGAATAAAATGGATCGCCCGCCGGTATTCCGGCGGGCGTCGCTGCGTTTGTCTGTTTTATCGCTCGGGCTTTGCCAGAACGAATGAACCGCAGTCCGTACACTGTACGACCGTCGGGTTCTGTTCGTGCGTTACGACCTTGATCTTGTCAAGGGCGCAGTAGTCCTGATAGCCGCAGTGGTTGGCGCACTGTACGACCGTACATTCGATGCTGCGGTTGGGCTTGCACTTGCATTTGTCATTGCACTTGTTGTCTGTCATCTTGTCTTTATCCTCCGGACAATTATTTTTTTCTTCACATCCTCTATCCTACACGACATATGATGCGCGGAATTCGCAAAAAAATACGTGACAAACGTATTTTTTTCAAAAACGCACTTGACTTTCGCCCCGCTGTGTGATAGAATACTTTGGCGCGCAGGAAAGAGCGCGTGTAACTGGGTGTGGCGCAGTTGGTAGCGCGCTACCTTGGGGTGGTAGAGGCCGCTGGTTCAAGTCCAGTCACTCAGAAATAGAGAAGGGACGCAAAGCGTCCCTTCTCTATTTCTCAGCGATTTGCTCGCAAATTAGCTTTGAGTTTCACGAAGTGAAACTCGAGGCGGAACCAAAGGTTCCGCACTTGGTTCAAAGTCCAGTCACTTTGATTTGCTCGCGAATCGAGGCGGAACCAAAGGTTCCGCACTTGGTTCAAAGTCCAGTCACTTTGATTTGCTCGCGAATCAGAGCGGAACCGAAGGTTCCGCACTTGGTTCAAAGTCCGGTAACAGCGATTTGCCCGCGAATCTGCTTTGAGTTTCGCTCGCGTTATGTGACGGTTTTCCGAATTTTTTGCATATTTGCATAATATTTGACGATTGCCTATTGCAAAAACCGAATCCGTGTTGTATAATACATATACAGATGTATAAAATAGCGGAAAAACGCGGATAATGCGGCAGTCGAGGTGAGCGCGCACGTGAAAATAATCGGTCTGTGCGGCGGGAGCGGCTCGGGAAAGACTACGGCGACGGAAATATTTGCATCGCTCGGCGCCGCTGTGATCGACACCGACCTCGTGTGGCACGAGCTTTGCCGCCCCGGTTCCGACTGTGTTCGTGAGCTTGCGGACGAGTTCGGTCATGATATAATCGACGGCGACGGCGGACTCGACAGACTGGCTCTCGGCGCGATCGTGTTCGCGGACAGCGTTAAAAGAGCGAGACTGAACGCAATATCGCACGCGCTCATAAAGGACGAGACGGTGCGCAGACTGCACATGTATGAGTCGAGCGGATACGATGCCGCCGTAGTCGATGCGCCGCTTCTTTTCGAATCCGGCTTTGACAAGCTGTGCTGTGTGACTGTCGGCGTCGTCGCAAACAGAGAGACGCGCATCGCGCGTATAATCGCGCGCGACGGGATAGATAAATCGCGCGCCGAGGCGAGAATTGCGGCGCAGATAACGGATGAGGAATTGAGACGCCGCTGTGACTATATAATAGTAAACGACGGGGACAAAAACGCGCTTTACGAACGCGTCGAGTCGCTCTATAAACAGATCGTGGGAGTTGGTATTAACTGAAAAAGGCGCTTCTTCGCAGCATAGCCGTGATAGTCATCGTGACGCTGTCGATACTGTCCGGGATGTGGATAAGCAGAATAATGGACAGGATGGACCGCGCGTCGCACCCTCAGCAGTATGCGGATTTTGTGTCGAAATATTCGGAAGAGTACGGCGTGCCGGAGTATATTATTTACGCGGTCATCAAGACCGAAAGCGATTTTGACAGCGCGGCGATGTCGGAGGACGGCGCCATCGGGTTGATGCAGCTGATGCCGGACACGTTCTCGTGGTTGACGGACATACAGGACGAATCGTATGAAACGGGTATGTTATACGACCCGGAGACGAACATACGATACGGAACGTACTATCTTTCGTATCTGTACGGTCTGTACGCGCGGTGGCCGACCGCGTACGCGGCATACAACGCGGGACCGAACAACGTCGACGAGTGGCTGACGGACGGAAGATATTCAAAGGACGGAATGAGTCTTTACAATATACCGTTCCCTGAGACGGAGGACTTCGTCTCGTCTGTCGAGAAATCGGCGAAGCTGTACGAGGAGCTATACTACAAGGACAGGAGTGACGACTATGCGCAGACAGGACAGGGAAGTGACCGACCCGGAAAGAATACGGGCGGTAATTGACAGCTGCGGCTGCATGAGGATAGGATTTATAGACGTGGACGAGGTATATATCGTTCCGCTCGACTTCGGCTATATAGAGGACGGCGGAAAGTATACGTTTTACTTCCACGGGGCAAAGGAAGGACGCAAGGCGGAGCTTCTCAAATCGTCGCCAAAGGTCGGATTTGAGGCGGATGCGAAGCATGAAGTCGTCGGCAATTACGAGGGCAGCATGTGTACGGCGCTTTATGAAAGCGTTATAGGCACGGGCATAGCGAGCATCGTTGAGGATGACAGCGAGAAGCGTCGCGGACTCGATGCCATAATGAAGCATGCGGCGGGACGCGTCGGGTGCGAGTATAACGCGCACGCGTTCGAGCGCGTATGCGTGTTCAAGGTCGAATGTACGAAGCTAACGTGTAAAATACACGAATAACTGCAAATAATTTCAATAGACGAGGTAAAGAAAAATGTCGGAAAAGACAAAGGAAATGAAAGAACAGCTTTTCTACAGAAAGAAGAGCGCTTATGAAGTCGAAGGCGAGGCGGGCATCGCCAAGGCATACGAATTCGCTCGCGGATACGCGGACTTTATCGGCAAAGCAAAGACGGAGCGCGAGGCCGTCACTGAAGGCATAAACATACTCAAGGCGCACGGATTCTCGGAATATCAGCTCGGCGACAAGGTCAAGGCGGGCGACAAGCTCTACTACAACAATCGCGGCAAGTGCCTGCTCGCGTTCGTCATCGGCTCGGAGCCGATAGAGAACGGCATCCGCATCTCGGCGGCTCACGTCGACTCGCCGAGAATAGACATGAAGCAGCACACAGTATATGAGAACACAGGCTTCGGCTATCTCAAGACGCACTACTACGGCGGCATTCGCAAGTATCAGTGGGCGACGATACCGCTCGCGCTGCACGGCGTCGTTATGAAGAAGAACGGCGAGTCCGTGTACGTGACGATAGGCGAGGACGAGGGCGACCCCGTATTCTGCATCACGGACCTGCTCCCGCATCTTTCCAAGGATCAGTCGTCGCGTCCGCTCGACGCGGCTTTCACGGGAGAGGGACTCAATATATTAATCGCGTCTCGTCCGTATGCGACCGAGGACGACCCGTATAAGACGAACGAACCCGACGAAAGAGTAAAGCTCACGGTGCTCAAGTACTTCAACGACAAGTACGGCATCGTCGAGGACGACTTCATCTCGGCCGAGCTGTGCGTTGTACCCGCCGGAAAGCCGCGCGATATCGGTCTTGACAGGGCGATGATAGGCGCGTACGGTCACGACGACAGAGTCTGCGCATACCCGATCCTTATGGCAGTCGCGGAGCTCGAAGCGCCCGAAAAGACGGCGATGTGCATATTTGCCGACAAGGAGGAGACGGGCTCCGAGGGCAACACGGGCATGCAGTCGCGCATACTTGCCGACGTAATATCCGAGCTGTCGCGCGCGCTCGGCGCTGACGAGCACGTCGTAAGAGCGCATTCGCTCTGCCTGTCTGCCGACGTTGCGGCAGGCTATGACCCCAACTATCCCGAGGTATTTGAGATAAACAACAGCGCGATATGCGGCAGCGGCGTCGTTTTGACGAAGTTTACAGGCAGCCGCGGCAAGGGCGGCACGAACGACGCTTCCGCGGAGACAGTATACAAGCTGCGCCACATCTTTGACGAGGCGGGCGTCGTATGGCAGACGGCGGAGCTCGGCAAGGTAGACCAGGGCGGCGGCGGAACGGTAGCAATGTATATTGCAAATCACAATATCGATACGATAGACCTCGGCGTACCCGTTATCTCGATGCATGCGCCGTTCGAGATAATCTCGAAGATGGACCTCTACGAGGCATACCGCGCGCACACGGCGTTCAATAAGTAATAACAACTAAGGGATAAGTATGATCGACAAGCTCAGGGAGGCGGAGAGGCGTTATATCGAGATCGAAGCGTCTCTCGCCTCGCCCGACGCATATTCCGACATGGAGCAGTACAGGCGCCTGTCGCGCGAACGCAAGGCGCTCGAACCGATAATCGAAAAATACCGCGAATACAAGGCGTGCGCCGAGGGCATCGTGTCCTCGGAGGAGCTTATGTCGTGCGGCGAGCCGGAGCTCGAAGCGCTTGCGTCGACTGACGTCCGCGAGGGAAAGGAGCGGCTCGCAAAACTTGAGGAAGAACTGACGGTGCTCTTGCTTCCGAAGGACGAAAATGACGACAAAAACGTCATGATCGAGATACGTGCAGGAGCGGGCGGCGACGAAGCCGCGCTGTTCGCGTCGGTGCTCGCGAGAATGTACACGATGTACGCGGAGTCAAAGCGGTTCGGCGTCGAAATCGTGAACGCAAATGAGACGGGACTCGGCGGATACCGTGAAGTGACGCTGATGGTATCGGGCGACGGCGCGTATTCGCGTTTCAAATTCGAATCGGGCGTACACCGCGTACAGCGCGTGCCAGAAACGGAGTCGCAGGGGCGCATACACACGTCGACCGCGACCGTGGCGGTCTTGCCCGAGGCGGAAGAGGTAGAGGTCGAGATAGACCCCGCCGATATCCAGATCGACACGATAAAATCGAGCGGCGCGGGCGGACAGCACATCAACAAGACGGAGTCTGCGGTGCGTCTCATACACAAGCCGGCGGGCATCGTTATTGAATGTCAGGACGAGCGCAGTCAGTATAAGAACCGCGACCGCGCTATGAAGCTCTTGCGCGCGAAACTGTATGATATGAAGCGAACGGAGCAGCAGAGCAAGATCGCCGCCGACAGGCGTTCGCAGGTCGGCACCGGCGACAGAAGCGAACGCATACGTACATACAATTATCCGCAGAGCCGCGTGACCGACCACAGAATAGGGTTGACGCTCTACAGTCTCGAATCATTTTTGAACGGACAGCTCGACGATATGATAGACGCGCTCATCACGGCTGACACAGCGGAAAAGCTCAAAAACGGGGACTTTCTCAAATGAAAGAAACTGTTTTGTTCAAACGTGCCGACGAAAATGAGCTTATTTCGGCGGCGAAGATACTGCGCGAAGGCGGGCTCGTCATATTTCCGACCGAAACTGTGTACGGGCTCGGCGCGAACGCGTATGACGAAAAAGCCGCGTATAACGTATTCGAGGCGAAGGGGCGTCCGCACGACAATCCGCTTATCGTGCATGTAGCCGACCCCGCCGACGCGGAAGCGTTCGCGGTCACGACGAAGCTGTATTACAGGCTCGCGAGGGCGTTCATGCCCGGACCGCTGACGCTCATAATAGAGAAAAAGCATAATATTCCCGACGAAGTCACCGCAGGCGGCGGGACTGTCGGCGTGAGGTGCCCGTCGCACCCGACGGCGCACAGATTTATCGAGCTGTGCGGCGTGCCGGTCGCGGCGCCGTCGGCAAATCTGTCTGGACGTCCGTCTCCGACGAGATTCGACCACTGCGTCGCCGATATGAACGGCAGAGTCGACGCGATAATAGACGGCGGCGAATGCGAGGTCGGTCTTGAATCGACGGTCGCGCTGCTGAAGGGCGACGACGAGGTCGTTATACTCCGTCCCGGCGCAGTAACGGCTGAGGCGCTGTCATGCGTATGCAGCCGTGTCAGCTCGGCGTTCGAGCTGAAAGAGGACGAGCGCCCGCTGTCGCCGGGCATGAAGTACAAGCACTACGCGCCGCGCGCGCCGCTGTATCTACTCGACGGGGAAAGACGCGACGTCATCGCGTTCGTGCGCGGCAAAATGAAGGACGAGCATTGTTTGTTCCTCTGCTTCGACGAGGATGCGGGAACGTTCTCTGACTGCCGTGACCGCACGATCAGTCTCGGCGGCGAGGACGATGAGGCGTCGCATGCGCACAGACTGTTTGCGGCGTTGCGCGATACTGACGTCTACGGCGAGACGCATACGCTCGACGCGATATACACGTACTCGCCTAAAAAGGACGGCACGGGACTGTCGCCCGCGATAGAGAACAGGCTCCTTCGCGCGGCGAATCACACAATTATCAAGGTAAAATAGCAGAAACGGAAATGTGACAATGCCGAAAAAGAAAAAGACGCAGGAACAGGGGGAGGTCAAGCTCGCCGAGATCGTCGACCAGCCTATAACGGAAACTATCGAGTCGAACTATATGCCGTACGTCATGACGGTCATAGTTTCGCGTGCGATACCCGAGATCGACGGCTTCAAGCCCGCGCATCGAAAGCTCTTGTATACGATGTACCGCCACGGACTTTTGACAGGCGACTACGTCAAGTGTCAGACGATATGCGGCGACACGATGCATCTTCACCCGCACGGAGACGCGGGAATATACGAGACTCTCGTCCGTCTGACGCGCGATTACGGCGCGCTCCTGCATCCGCTCATCGACTCCAAGGGAAGCTTCGGCAAGCACTATTCCGGAGACAAGCCCGCAGCACCGCGTTACACGAACGCGAGACTTGAAAAAATATGCGCGGAGGTGTTCCGCGGCATCGACAAAAACGCCGTCGACATGGTCCCAAACTATGACAACACGACGACGGAGCCGGCGCTTTTGCCGACGTCGTTCCCGAACATACTCGTGAACCCGAACATGGGCATCGCGGTCGGCATGGCGTCGAATATTTGCTCGTTCAATCTTGCCGAGATTTGCGACGGCACGACGGCGCTTCTCAAAAATCCGAACACGACGCCGGAAAAGCTGCTCGACATTATCAAAGCGCCCGACTTTTCGGGCGGCGCGCAGCTCATATACGACAGGGAGCAGATGCTGTCGCTGTACAAAACGGGCGTTGGCGGCGTGAAGCTGAGAGCAAAGTACAGATACGACGAAAAAAACAACTGCATCGAAATATACGAGATACCGTATTCCACGACGATAGACCTCATAATGAAGAAAATGACAGACCTGTTCAAGGAAGGCAAGCTGCGTGAGGTCACCGATTTCAGAGACGAGATCGACCTGTCGGGATTCACGCTTGCGATAGACGTTAAACGCGGCACCGACGTGCCGAGGCTGATGGAAAAGCTCTATCGGCTGACGCCGCTCGAGGACACGTTCAGATGTAACTTCAACGTGCTCATCGACGGCGCGCCGCGACAGCTCGGCGTCGCGGGAATATTGAAGGAGTGGATTCGATTCCGAAGCGGCTGCTACCGCCGCGAGCTTGTCTATGACTGCGAGCGAAAGGAAGAAAAGCTGCATCTGCTTCTCGGTCTCGGAAAGATACTGCTCGACATCGACCGCGCGATTAAGATCGTGCGCGAGACGCGCGAGGAGGCGATGGTGGTGCCTAACCTTATGGCGGGATTCTCCATCGATGAGGTGCAGGCGGAGTATATCGCAGAGATCAAACTGCGAAACCTCAACCGCGAGTACATCATGAACCGCATACGCGAGATCGAGGAGCTGCAAAAAGAGATCGCGGACATGCGCGCCGTAATCGACGACGAGTTGAAGCTCAAAGCGGAGATAATAAAGCAGCTTGCGGATATAAAGAAAAAGTACGGTCAGCCGAGACGGACAGAGATAATACACGTCGACGAGGTCGAGGCGGCCGCTCCCGTAGAGATCGTTGAGAGCTACGCTGTCAAGGCGGTAATGACGAAGGGCGGTTACTTCAAGAAGATAACGACGCAGTCATGGCGCGGCAACGACGAGCAGAAGCTGAAAGACGGAGACGAGGTGCTCGTAGTCGAGGACGCGCAGAACACGGACGAGGTCATATTCTTCTCGGACAAGTCGCAGGTCTACAAGGCGAAGATGGACGATTTCGATACGTCGAAGGCGTCGTCCCTCGGCGATTATATCCCGTCGAAGCTCGGATTTGACGACGGGGAAGGCGTGCTTTTCATGCATACGCTGCGCGAGTACCCGCAGGATACTAACGTCGTGTTTGTGTTTGAAAACGGGAAGTGCGTGAAGGTGCCGTTATCGGCATATGAGACAAAGACGAACCGCAAACGGTTGACAGGCGCGTACAGCGACGCGTCGCCGGCGGTGGCGTCATTTGTTGAAAAGTCAGACGAGCCGTTTGAGCTTATAATGTGCAGCGACGCGAAGCGTGCGCTCGTCGTGTCGACGAAGGACATACCTGTAAAATCGACGCGGTCGTCGCAGGGCGTGCAGATATTTACACTTAAGCCGGGACAAAAGGTCATATCGGCAAAGACAGATCCCGCCTCTGTGTCGGAAAATCCGTCAAGATACAGGAAAACAAAGCTGCCATCGACCGGCGTCGCACTTTCCGACGCTGACTCCGGGACTGCGCAGTTGAAGTTGATATAAGTAAAATAAACATAATAAAGAAAGAAAGGACGAAAAAATGAAAATTACGAAAAAGGCCGCGTCGATAATATCGCTTGCGGCAGCCTGCATCATGCTTGCGGTAGCGGTCATCGCCGCTGGCGGAGATTCGAGCGATCCGCTTGTCGCGCAGTCTTATGTTGACAAAAAAGTCAAAGATCTGCAAATCAAGATCGATGTCCTTGATGATCAGCTCGATCTGCTCGACAAAAAAATTACGACAATGTCGTCGGACGCGCTTTCGTATAAGGTCGTAACGCTCAAAAACGGTCAGACGCTATACGCATCCGGCGACGAATCGACGTCGCTCGAGGTCATTTACCGCAGAGGCGGCACAGTCGTAGTCGTTTCACCGTTCACAGATGCGAGCACAAGGCAGGGCGTCAGCGACTTTACGCACGGTACGGAGATCTACAACGGTGAGACTATCCCTACCGACTCCTACCTCATAATCCCGCGAGGCTCAGACGGTCGAGGACTCAGAGCGACAAATCTCGGCGAAGGTCACTCCGCATACTTTCTCGTGAGGGGGGAATATGAAATCAAATAAAAATCAGACAAAGACGGGCGTTGTGAAAAAGAAGATCGACAAACGCAAGCTCGCAGTTCAGATCATCGCATGGGTGCTCGTCGCGATGATGGTCATAACGGGTCTTTACACGGCGATATATTTCCTCGTGCTGAACGTCGGTGCTGCCGACAACGAGACAGATGTGTCTGTGGCGGTCGGTCTGCTCTATGGGAGCAGCATAGATGTTGCGCTTACTTCGGAGACGACAAAAGGATACATAGTCGGGACCGAAAAGGTCGGAATGTACGAAAAGACATTTACAGAGCTGTGGAGACTCGACGGATACACGAAAGCGTCGGTCCTATGCGATGAGAACTACTATTTTGACGCTTCGCGTACCGCGTACCGCAAGCCGACATCGGCATCACCCGCAAATGTGGGCGCGTACAGGCTCGAACTTAATTTGAGCTTTTCAACGTCTGACGAGCTGCGCAACGCTATGACCGCAGTCGATTATCAAATCGTGCCGCTCGGTTACAGCTGCGTTCCCGCGTACGTTAACGGCGTATATAAGCTCAGAATCGGTGCTTTTTTGAGCGAGAATGACGCCATAGCGGCAAAGCCGTCGATCGAAGCGACCGTACTGCAGTTCATAAGCGGCGTTACATTTTCAGTCAAGATCCCGTCCGACACGGGCATGATTGTCATTGAGCACAATACGAATAAGCCGCTGTTCGAGTATGACTGCGGATCATCGTACCGCGTTTTAAGCAAGAACGAGGAGTACGAATGTCTCGCGCTCGACGCGATAGACAATGTAGACGGTACGCCCGCGTATCTGAAATTTCTCAAGAACATATACGACGGTGTGTTTGCGTTCAGACGTTATCCCAAGGATTCGAGTGACGGCATATCGCTTGTAAATATAGCTCCGCTCGAGGACTATGTTATGGGCGTGCTGCCTTACGAGGTGCCAAACAGCTGGCCGAGTGAAACACTTCGCGCGTTTGCCATAGTCGCACGCACATATGTGCTCACGCATATGGACAAGTACTGGAGCGTATACGGCTTCAATGTATGCGGCACGTCGAATTCGCAGGTATACCGCGGCGTCGGCAGCCAAAATGACAATGTCCGCGAAGCAGTTCTGTCTACGGCGGGTATCGTGGCTACATACGACGACAAACTTGCTGAAATGTACTACTCATCGAGTACCGGAAACTGCACCGCCGATGCTGAAAATGTATGGGGCAGCAAAGTCGAATGGTTGAGAAGTGTAAAGACTCCGTGGGAGGATTATCTCAATCATAATCAACACTCGTTTTGGAACGTCGAGGTATCGCCGCATGATTTGTACGTTTACCTCAGCGGACGATATGCCGAGACGGGCGACAAAGCGCTCTCATCGCTCAACAATCTCCGCGGCGATATAGCCGACATTTCGATCGACGCGTATGCGGGCGAAAATTCAACGTATGTCAGCCGCGTAACGATAAAGGATGTATACGGCAACACCGCGACGGTGTCTCGCTGCGATAAGATACGCAAGGCGTTTTCAAATTATCTGTACAGCGCGAATTTCGTCGTCGGACTGGGAAGCGTCAAATATACCGAATATCTCGAATGTATAGCTCCGGGCAATGTTAAAGCAGCCGCAGGGTCGACGTCCTCAGGCGCAAATGCAGCGACGCCTGTAAACGAGAATTATGTGATAGTTTCGGCAGACGGCACATCGGACGGAAATTTGAACGAGGGTTTCTATGTCGTTTACGATAACGGCGAGAGCGTATATGCGAGAGATCTTGATGAACTGATGATCATAACGTCCGAGGGAACATCTTTGCTCCCCAGTATCGGCAGCAGTGACGATGATCCCGACTATAATGATGACAACAGCGTCGGCAACACGGGTAACAGTGATACAGACAGCGGTATCGGAGAGAATACCGGCAGTGTAGACAACGGAAGCACGTCTGTTTCCGGCAACACGGTCACTAAGACGATGTCTGCATCATCGTCGGGCAACTTCATCTTTGTCGGCAAGGGATGGGGTCACGGCGTTGGTCTTTCTCAGTGGGGACTGCGCGACCTCGCCGACATGGGCCTCAACTATGAACAGATGATAACGGCGTACTGCATCGGCGTTGACTTCGACAACTACAAAAATATAATAAAATATTGATCTTTCATTAATGCTTATAAAGAACCGCTCATCTAAAAAAGACGAGCGGTTCTTTTCATATCAGCGTGTATCTGTCGGAGCGGAGAACGTCGAGCAGTTCGTCGCTCGATGTGATCGGCTCGTCGGTGATTATGCCGCCGAGCGGCACATGTTCGGGATCGTGGAAGTCGGTGCCGGATATGCCGTGCAGACCGTTCGCTTTTGCCCACATCGCGGCGATATCGTTGTGCGATTCGTGCCACGGCGAGCGGTTCGCGACCTCTATCCCGTCGAGTATGCGCGGGTCGGTAACTGTCATTCCGGGACGGAACGGATGCGCTTGATATATCATCATTCCGTGCTCGCGGACGAGCTTTGCGAGCGTGTGGATGCTGTTTATATAGCGCGGGTCGCCGAGCTCGTATAGGAAATCTTCGGTCAATCCGTACACAAGGTAGTCGCTGTCATTGCCGCGCATGAAGCGAATCTCGGCGCCGAGCATCACGTTGAGCTTGCCCTCTGCCGCGCGGCAGAAATCGCGGTATGCGTCAATGAAGTAGTCGAGACGAGCGCGCCACGTCGACGCTTCAAGCTCGCGCGGAAACGTCCACGGGTTGATGTGCTCGGTCGAAACTATCGTCGTATATCCTGCGTCAACGTATTTGGCGACGATCTCGTCGTGCGATGCATGCGCGCACACGGATACGTGCTTTGAGTGGCAGTGAAGTTCAGTCTTGTACATATGTTATCAGCCCTTGTACATATGTTATCAGCCGAAATTCTGCTCTGTGCGCTCGATTATCTCGTCCTGAAGCGCGCGAGAAAGGTTGCGGAAATGGTCGGAATATCCTGCGACTCGTACGATAAGGTCGCGGTATTCGTCGGGGTGAGCCTGCGCATCAAGCAGCGTCTGACGGTCGACGACGTTGAACTGAATGTGGTGACCGTCCATAGCGAAATAGGAGCGTATGAGCGCCGCGAGATTGGACAGTCCGTCCTTGCCGGCGAGTACGGCGGGCGTGAACTTCTGATTCAGAAGCGTGCCGCCTGTGCGCAGATGATCCATCTTCGCGCAAGAACGTATGACGGCAGTCGGACCGTGAGTATCCGCGCCTTTGTCGGGGGATATGCCCTCTGACACCGGCTTAGCCGCGAGTCTGCCGTTAGGTGATGCAAGCATGACCTCGCCGAAGTAGACGTGGCACGTCGTCGGCAGCATATTGACGCGGTACTGTCCGCCGCGCACGTTCGGTCTGCCGGTGACCGTCTTCTGATAGAAGTTGAACACGTCCTTCATTATGTCGTCAGCGTAATCGTCGTCGTTGCCGTAGAACGGCGTCGACGAGCGGATCGTGTGGAACATGTCGGGAGCGTTTTCAAAGTTCGTCTCCATCGCGTCGACGAGTTCACGCAGCGTGAAATCGTGGTTGTCGTAGACGTGGCGTTTGATTGACGAGAGCGAGTCTGTGATAGTGCCGATACCGACGCCCTGCAGATACGACGTGTTGTAACGCGCGCCGCCCGCATTGTAGTCCTTGCCGGTCGCGATGCAGTCGTTGGTGATTATCGAGAGGAAGGGAACGGGCATATAGTCGGCGTATATGCGCTCGATGACGGCGCTGCCCGTCAGCTTTATGTCTATGAAGTGCTCCATCTGACGGCAGAACGCGTCGTAGAGCTTCTCATACGAGTCGAAGTCCTCGGGGTTGCCGAGCTGTAAGCCTATTGTCTTGCCTGTGTAGTGGTCGTAGCCGTTGTAGAGCGTAAGCTCAAGTATCTTCGGAATGTTGAAGTATCCGGTCAGGATATACGCCTCGTTGCCGAACGCACCTGTCTCGACGCATCCGCTCGTGCCGCCCTTGCGCGCGTCCGCGAGCGTTTTGCCTGCCGCCATCAGCTCGGAGATTATTGCCTCGGTGTTGTAGAACGCGGGCTGTCCCCATCCCTTTGACGCGATCTCGCACGCGCGCATGAGGAATTTGTTCGGCGTCTTGCGGCTTATCTGCACGTTTGAGCTCGGCTGGAGCAGCTTCATCTCGTCCATGCAGTCGAGAATGAGGTACGACACGGGATTTACGCCGTCCTCACCGTCGGGCGTGATGCCGCCCGTGTTGATGTTGGCGAAATCGGTGTATGTGCCGCTCTCCTTGAGAGTCACGCCGACCTTCGGCGGCGCGGGTTGGTTGTTGAACTTGACCCACAGACACTCAAGCAGCTCGAGCGCGTGTTCGTCGTCGAGCGCACCGCGTTCGACGTCGCGACGATAGAACGGATAAACGTGTTGGTCAAGTCTTCCGGGCGAGTATGCGTCCCACGGGTTGAGCTCGCTCGTGACGCACAGATGCACGAACCAATACATCTGAAGCGCCTGATGGAACGTCTGCGGCGCGTGCTCTGGCACGACTGCGCAGTTGTCGGCGATAGTCAAAAGGTCGGATTTCCATGCTTCGTCCGTCTCGACTGCAGCAAGCTCGCGCGCGAGCGCTTCATATCTGTGACCGAGCGTGATTATAGCGTCGCACGCGATGCTCATGGCGTTAAGCTGCTCGCGGCGGCGGTATGCCTCGGGGTCGTTTTGATAGTCGAGCGCCGCGATTGCGTCGGCGATGTCCTTTTTATAGTCTGCGAAGCCTTTATTGTATATCTTATCCGAGCAGACTGTGTGGCCGGGACCGCGCTGTTCCATGAATTCGGTGAAAATGCCCGCCGCGTACGCGTCGCGCCACTCGTCGGTCATGACGGAGAGGATGCGGTGACGGATCGAGCGGTTTTCCCAGTACGGGATTATCTCCTTTGCGTGCCACTCGCGCTGCTCCTCAGTGTTTTTGAAGAATATGATCTCGCGGTCGTTCATGATTTGCAGATCCTCGACCGTGTGGCAGCAAAGCTCGGGGAACGTGGGCGCCGCCTGCGGCTTGTCACCCTTTTCGCCGACGATAAGCTCGCCTCGCTCGATATAGAGCGAGCGGTTCTCCATGAAATGGCGAAGCGCGAGTGCGCGCATCTCCGGCACGGAGACGGAGCCCTCCCACATCTTATATGCTTCGGTGAAATATTTTGCGCGTTCCATCGAGATAGACGGCACAGCGGTCGTGCTGATCTCGCGTAAGCGTTTAACTCTGTCTGTCATAAAACATCACTCCTTCTTTAATTTTGGGTATTTATCTTTATGATATCGTATTATCTAATTTTATCCGCCGACGCGCACGTCGCGTATGCCGTGCGACAAAAGTCGCGAACGAAGCGCCTCGAGCTTTTCCTGCGATGGCGTTGTAAATGACTGCGACGACAGCCACCCGAGCGATTTGCGCTTGTAGATGCCGGTGTTGTGATAGGGCAAAAGGTGAAGCCGCTCGAAGCGTACACCGTCAAGCACGCGCGCAAGCGCGTCCATGTCGCCGTCGGTGCAGTTGGCGACCGGCTCGATGACCGGCACGCGTATGATAATGCGTGCGCCGTCGTCGGACAGAGCGCGCAGATTTGATAATATCAGCGCGTTGTCGACGCCCGTCAGCTTCATGTGCTTTGCGCTGTTGACGGATTTAATATCGTAGAGGAACGCGTCCGTATACGGCAGCACGGCGGCTAATTTTTCATACGGCGCATACCCGCTCGTGTCGATGTTGACGTCAATGTCCTCGTGTTTCAGCTCTTGCAGAAGCGGGAGCAGGAAGTCGAGGCTCTGCGCCATGACCTCACCGCCAGACAGCGTTACGCCGCCGCCCGACTGCTCGTAGAACATCCTGTCCGCGATGCAGATTTTGACTATCTCATCGACCGTCATCGGCTTGCCCGCGATGGCACGCGCGTCAGCATGGCATACAGGCACGCATTTGCCGCACGCAGTACATGCGGCGAAATCTTCAACGGCACGTCCGTCGTGAAACGATATTGCGCCGTTTGGACAAGCGGCGACGCATCTGCCGCAGCCGACGCATTTTTCGGCGCTGTAAAGAAGCGACGGCGACGGGGTCGCGCCCTCGGGGTTATGGCACCATGCGCATGAAAGCGGGCAGCCGGAGAAAAAGACTGTCGTCCGTATGCCGTCGCCGTCGTGGACGGAGAATCGCTGTATGTTGAATACGTTAGTCGTTTCCGCCGCCGTTTTCATGCCTGACCCCCACTTTGATCTTACATGGATATTATATATTCGGACGCGATGTTTGTCAATAAGCTGGGACTAAGAATTTTAGGCAAATGCTCACAATTTTGCAAGTACGATATGTGCAAAAATGCCACAGAGCGTCAAACCCTGCGGCATTTCTATTGAATTTTGCAGGATTACGGTGCTGTCTATGCAAAATCAGACCTTGACCGCATCCGTGATGATGCGGTGTACGATGTCGGTGCAGGTGGTGAGATCCGCAAGCGGCAGAAACTCGAAACGCGAATGGCAGTTGACGCCGCCTGTCGGAAGATTGGGGCAGGGAAGTCCCATAAACGACAGCCGTGCGCCGTCGGTGCCGCCGCGTATCGGCATTTCGGTGACGTCAAGTCCGAGCGAACGCATCGCGGCGCGAGCGCGTTCGAGAATGTGTTCGTTGTCGGGCTTCGTCAAAATCTCCGCCATATTGCGGTACGTATCGACGATCTCGACCTCGGCGACGTCGCCGTATTCGCGGTTTATTGCCGCGACGGCGTCGCGCATCTGTGATTTGCGGCGCTCGAGAATTTCGCCCGAGTGGTCGCGGATTATGTAGTGAAGAACAGCGTTTTCGACGTCGCCCGACATCGAGCAGAGATGGAAGAAGCCTTCGCGTCCCTCCGTCTTTTCGGGAACCTCGTCCTGCGGCAGGAGCGAGTGCAGCTTTGCCGCTATCGCGCACGCGTTTTTCATCTTGCCTTTTGCGGTGCCGGGGTGCATGGATATGCCGTGTATCGTCACCGTAGCCGCAGCGCCGTTGAAGCATTCGTATTCGAGCTCGCCCGGCGCGCCGCCGTCCACGGTGTATGCGAAGTCGGCGCCGAATCCCTCGACGTCGAAGTGATCGGCGCCGCGCCCGATCTCCTCATCGGGTGTGAACGCGATCATTACGCGTCCGTGAGGCTCGCCCGACTTGATAACGTCCTCGACGGCGGTGATTATCTCGGCAATCCCGGCTTTGTCGTCGGCGCCGAGCAGCGTTTTGCCGTCGGTGCAGATGAGGCATTGATGCTGATATTTGTCAAGGATCGGATGCTCGTCGCGGCGCATGAGGATAAATTCGTCCTCGTTTAACAGTATGTCGCCGCCCGAGTAGATGACCATTTGCGGGACGATATTCTCCCCTGAGCATGCGTCAGACGTGTCCATGTGGGCGATGAAGCCGATAGTCGGTACATCGTCGGGCACGCCTTCGCTCGCGGGCAGGCACGCGTATACATAGCCGTACTCGTCGAGTTTGACGTCTTCGAGTCCGATAGACTCAAGTTCGTCGCGTATGTGACGTGCGAGCGCCAACTGGCACTCGGTTGACGGGGCAGTGTCGGACGCCTCGCTCGACGTCGTAGGATACGACACATAGTCGAGAAAACGCTCGTATGCGTTCATGTTGTACTTTTTCGTCCACTCGGGGAGCGGTTCTTCACAGCAGCACATGTTTACGCCTCTTTTGTAAGCGATTCAAGTTCTTGCTTTGCACGCTGAAGGTCCTCAATTATGTGGAGTCCCTGCGGGCACTTCGATTCGCACGCGCCGCATTTCAGGCATACGTCCGGCTTTGTCTCGGGTCTCATGCGCTTGTAATCCCACGCGGTATGACGATTCTCGTAGCGCGCGTACTGGTTCCATATGCCGAATACGCGCGGTATGTCGACTCCGCCGGGACACGGCATACAGTAGCGGCAGCCGGTGCAGCCGTTGCGGACGCGGGAGAGTATGATCTTGCGCGTTTTTTCGACAGCCTCGAATCCATTCTCGTCGAGCGGCTCGAAGTTGCCGAACGTTGCAAGGTTGTCCTCAAGCTGATCGAACTCGTTCATGCCCGAGAGTATCACGTTGACGCCCTCGTGCGAGCCGACCCAGCGCAGCGCCCATGACGCAGCCGACGCGTCGGGCTTGATTTCGCGCAGCGGAGCCATAGCGTCGTCGGGTATGCGTGCGAGCGTGCCGCCCTTGACGGGTTCCATCACTATCACGGGGATGCCGCGTTCACGGCAAAGCTCGATGCCGCGAGTCGTTGCCTGATCGTGCTGGTCCATGTAGTTATACTGGATCTGGCAGAAATCCCAGTCGTCGCGTGCGTTGATGATGTGCTCGAACGCTTCGTAGTTGTCGTGGAACGAGAAACCGAGATGACGTATCTTGCCCTCGTCACGCCATTTTGCGCAGCGGTCGACGATGCCGAGCGAGTTGATGCGGTCGAAGTTGCCTCGGTTCATCGCATGGAGCAGATAGAAATCTATGTAGTCCATGCCGAGACGTTCGAGATGTTCGGCGAATATCTTCTCCGCGTCCTCGGGTGATTTGAGGTCCCAGCAGGGCAGCTTCGTCGCGACGTAGTAGCTGTCGCGGGGATACTTCGACATAGCTTCGCCGAGTATCTTCTCGCTTTCGCCTCCGAGATAGACGTAGGCGGTGTCGAAGTAGTTGACGCCCGCCGCGTATGCGCGGTCAAGAAGCGCATACGCCTTCGGTCTGTCGATCTTGCCCTCGGCGTCATTTGAGAACCTCATGCAGCCGAAGCCGAGCAGGGACGTCGATATCCCCAGTTTTTCCATTTTGCGGTATTCCATTTTGTACTCCTTTTTATGTAAAATTTGGAATAAACAAGTTATTATATATCGCAGCGTTTCTTCATCAAAGACGCGCCGCACGCGGCAACTGTCAATGCAAACATAGTCCCCATGCCGAGCGTCGAGCCGCATCCGCCCGACGCGGCAGGTTCCGTCTCGGGCGCCGCCGTCTCGGTGACGGGCGGCTCCGTTTCCGGCAGACGAAGCGCGTCAGCGTCGGCGGCAACGGCAGCCGAACGCATCGTTATCGTATCATCCGAGAAGATCTTGCCGCTTGCCCAGTCGAGGTATGCGTTATTCTTGCCGGACGCGACGTAGAAATACCGTTTTCCGTCGGCCGGGACGGTTATCGAATCGGAGTGATTGTTGTGGAGCGTATATTTAGACATGTCGCTGTCGCTCAGCACGTACCACATCGGATGCCCCGAGGACGTACCCTTGACGTTTGCCGTCATCGTGACAGTGCCGTCGTCGTTGAGAACGGCGTCGACGTCAAGACCGAGCAGATTCTTGTCCGACCATATCTTATTGTACCATGTGTGCCTGCGCGCGCGTACTGCATCGACGTACATCTGCGCAAGCTCGTCATAGTCCGATGTGTTCCAGCGCTTCTCGCTCATTTTCTGCGATTTTGCAACGTCGGAGATCGACGCTTTGATCGAGGCGTTCGCGTCGTCGAGCGCGTCGCGCATCCGTTCATTTTCGGTGTTCATGACCGCCATGAAGTCGCCGTGCTGCCAAAGCTGCTCGCACCACGCATACTGCTGATCGACGAAATACGTGAACCACTGGCTTGTACCGAAGAACGACTCGTCGGCAAGGTCGAATGACGTCGTTTCAAAGTCCCATACGGGACCGAACGTCAGCTTTTCATGCGCCGTTCCGTCCGCGTCCTTGTACATGTACGTGCTCGTACGGTAGAATTCAAAATTCTCGAAAAACGCATATACCAACGTCATGTCCGCCATGCTGGCGACGTCCGCGTATTCGGAGTAGTGACGCCCCTCGGTGGAATATCCCGTATCGGAATATATTGCGTCCTCGAGGTTCTGCACGTATGACGCTATATATTGTACCATTTCCTTAGTGCATGCCTCGGGTGTTTTGATGTGGAACGGTATGCCGTGCGACGTGATGAAGCCGCAGTCCTCGTACTGCTCATGCATGACCTCGAGCACATAGCCGCCCGTGAGGTCGGTGCCGGCAGGGACTGTCGCGCCCTCGACATATGAGTATTCGCGTATCCCGAGCGCAAACGCGGGGTCGTCATCTCCCTTTTTGGCGTCACGCGAGTGGACCTTTTTAAGTCTGTTGCCGCCTGACACGTTGTCCTCAAGATCGGTGACCTCGACAGCGCCCCCGGCGTTCATGCGCTCGCACAGGATGTAGACACCGCGATAATCGCCGTTTACGTATAGGTCGACGTAGTCGCCGACGATGCCGCAGTAGCCGTCGCCTGCGAGATTTGTGAACGTGCGGTACGCGTAAAGCTGCGACAGTCCCGTCATGTCGCGGCTCCAGTCGTTAAGACGCGGCGACAGAAGCACGTATTTCTTTATTTTGCCCGTGCCGTCGAGAAGCTCTGCCTTTTTCTCAAGTTTTACGTTGTACGAATTCTTGCGGCTTGTGTCGTTTGCGGGAGAAAACGAAGTCAGACCGTGTCCCTTGAACGTGTCGAGTCCGGCCGCGTAGCGCGTTTTACCGTCGCGGTCGATCATTATGAGCTTGCCCGACTCGGAGTTGTTTTTATTGCGGCATACGTTGATGAATGCTTGCTCACCGCCGTCGAGCTCAACGAATACGGCGCCGACGTTTCCGCCGTGCATGACGTTGATCTTATGCCCTTCGATTTCTACCTTGCCCGAAGACGCGTCGACGGTCCATATTTTGCCCTCGCACAGTATATCGAGCGACTTTGTGTCGACTGATCCGGGAACAAACAGCGTCGGAGTGCCGTTATAATCATTAGAGTAAATGCTGTGCTTCGCGCCTGTTATACTGTCGGTGACGATAGCTTCAACGCCTTCTTTGTCGCCGATCTTGGCTGATGCGTTCATTGAAAACACGAGCGTCATTGCTGCAAAAGTTAAAAACATCAAAGTGAAAAACGATATTTTGTGCAGTGCTCTCATCGCACCACCTCCGCGCTTCATAATTTGTCTTTATTAAACATTATACAGCACAATGCGTGCGATTTCCATAGGCAAACGCATGCATTGTAAGATTTCCTTGAATTTTCAGTGCTTACATGATAAAATCGGAATAAGCAGTTATTGAAAGGATATTTTATGGATACGCTTCAAACGATAGCGCATATTAAAACAGATTTTCCCGATAAGTTCGGCGTGCCGCGCCAGAGCGGACTTGTGCCGGAGCTTTTAGGCGAGATAGTGTTCGAGCGTGAGTTCAGACGCGCCGAGGCAGTCAGAGGACTTGAGGGATTCTCGCACATATGGCTTTTGTGGAGATTCGATGTCGAGTGCGGCGAGTTCCGTCCGACTGTGCGCCCGCCGCGCCTCGGCGGGAACAAGCGTGTCGGCGTGTTTGCAACGCGGTCGCCGTACAGACCGAACGCGGTCGGACTTTCGTCCGTAAGACTGACAGGCATCGACTATGACCGCGCGGACGCTCCCGTTTTATACGTGTCGGGCGCAGACCTTGTCGACGGCACGGCGATATACGATATTAAACCGTATCTGCCCGCTTTCGACTGTCACACCGATGCCGTCGGCTCGTACTCGGACGATAACGCCGGATACTCGCTCACTGTCAACGATAACGGCAAGCTCGACGCGATGCCGCATGACAAGCGGCGCGCCGCTGTCGGCGTGCTCGCCGCCGACCCGCGTCCGTCGTATCAGAATGACGCGGAGCGCGTTTACGGCATGAGATTTGCCGGGTACGAGATCAAATTCCGCGTAGACGGCGGAGTCCTTACCGTTTTGTCGGCGGAAGAATACTAATTTTCAAAATATACGTCCGCGTCGCGGTCGCAGTACAGCTTTTCGCCGTCATAGCGGAGCTCGGCTATCTGCACCACCGTGCGCAGGTCACGCGACGCGTCCTCGATTGGTGAGCCCTTTCTGTACGGATGCGTGAAATAAACTATGTAGGCGCGCTCGCCGCGCAAAAGCACGTCGGCATGAAGCCCGCACCCGTAGTCGAGCTCGCGCGTGCCGTTCGAGGTGAGCAGCATCGACGGTTGACGCGTCCAATGTGTGAAATCGTCGGACGTGTAGACGGCCTGACCGCGCCAGTTGTCGGTTATCATGAAGTTTTTGCCCGCAAATGAGAACACGTTCGGTCATTCGTGCGAGCAGTCCGTGATCTCGCTTCCAACGCACTCCCAGTTATATAGGTCGCGGCTTATTGCGGCGTCGGTGTGCGAGCCGCCGGACTCGTTTTTGTACCACATCTTATATAGCCCCGGCTCGATTTCATATACACATGCGTCGATGACGCGGTTTGACGAGAGGGGAAGTATCGAGACGAATCTCCATTCCCAAAGGTCATGCGAGACGTAGTGGACTATGTGCCGCTCCCAGTTCCAATCGACGGGAACGCCGCGTACGTATGAGCAGTACATATGATATTCGCCGCGCGCGAATATGATCTCGGGCGCCCAGAACGTGTTTGTGCCGTGTTCGAAGCGCAGTCCCTCGCACACGCCGCGATAGAGCCACCGTGCACCGTCTGTCGACGTCGCGATGCCGATGTCGGTGCCGTGTATGGTCGACACGCCTATGCCGAACTCGGACGAGCGGCGCTGCGTATAAAACATATAGAAGCAGTCGTCAGTTTCGACAATAACGGGGTCGGTGGGCGAATCGTATATCGGGTCGCGGAAGAGCGGGGCAGGCAGCTTTATTTTACCGTTAAGCTTCATCGTCGTCCTCACTTTCTTTTTCCGTTACGTCTGTTTCGTCGACAATATTGTTTTCATCGATTTTCACTGTGGATACGACCGGCGCCGGATGTTTCGATTTTAGATAGTGCGCCAAAGCGGCGAGCGCCGCGTAAAGCGTGACGACGCATACATAGTTGACGAATACATCGCACCCGAGCGAATGAGCGAGCATATGCGGCGACAGCAGATCGGCGACAAAGCCTATATTGACGAATGCGGAGATCAGCGTCACGGGTATCATGAATATCGCGTATACGGACGCTTCGCGCAGCGTGAACGCGGTGAAGTATCGCGCGTCGAGCACACGGTCGGGTATCTTTATCCGCGCCTCAAAGCTGTACATGAACGCGTAGAAGATCACAGCAGGCGCGACGCGTGTTATTATGAGTGCAAACGTCGGGTCGGTCGTGTCGTTCACGGTGAATGAAAACAGTATCGCAACGATGCCTGAGCCGACGGCGGCGAAAAGTATCAAAATAAGCTTGACGAGCAGAAATTTCGAGTATTTTGTGTCCATGCTGACCTGACATATAGAACGAATTTTGCGGGATATCTTTTGAAGTATTAGTATTTTACCATAAATATTTGCTTCGCGCAAGGCATTATATTATTAAAAACATAAAATCGGCTTTTTATTTTGACAAAATCTTTTCTAAGTGAAAAAAATATGTTATAATCATATGTAAGCATGCGCCGTATCTGACGATGCTTACTTCGGAAAACCAAATGAGAGCGGATATCCACCGGAGGGATAATTGACATGAACGCTTGTATCAACGGTGAGTTGAGTCTTATCGCGATGAAGGGCTGCGAGGACTTCACAAAGCAGGTCGACGAATGGATCAAGGAATGGCGCGGCGGGGGGACCGAGAGCTACATTGTCAAGACAGACTGCCCGCGCTTCGGTTCGGGTGAGGCGAAGGGACTCATATATGAGTCGTTGCGCGGTCACGATGTCTACATTATCGCGGACATGTTCAACTACGGCGTCACATATGAGATGTACGGTGTCGAGTCGCGCATGAGTCCGGACGATCATTTCCAGGATCTCAAGCGTCTTATCGGCGCTATCGGC
>CANPXS010000022.1 GCA_947586625.1 uncultured Clostridia bacterium
ACGTTTCATTCGCCCGCGTGGGAGATGCCGAGTATCTCCAGCTCCTTTTCAGTCATATTTACGCCGCGGAGCATCAGTCTGTTGCCGCGCAGCGCCTCTATCGAGTTGATGCCCATGCCGCCCATCAGCTCCTTTATCTCGTGACGCCATGCGGTCATGAGGTTATAGAGCCTTTCGGCGCCCGTCTCGGGATTCAGGCGCTTGACGAGCTCGGGACGCTGCGTCGCGATGCCCCAGTTGCAGTTGCCGGTGTGGCATGTGCGACAGAGATGGCAGCCGAGCGCGAGGAGCGCCGCCGTCGCGACATAGCAAGCGTCCGCGCCGAGCGCGACCGCCTTTATCACGTCCGATGCGGAGCGTATGCTGCCGCCGACGACGAGCGAGACGTCGTTTCGTATGCCTTCCTCGCGCAGCCGTCTGTCGCATGCGGCGAGAGCAAGCTCTATCGGTATGCCGACGTTGTCGCGTATGCGCGTCGGCGCCGCGCCCGTGCCGCCGCGGAAGCCGTCGATGGCGATTATGTCCGCGCCCGAGCGCGCGATGCCGGACGCTATCGCCGCTATGTTGTGAACGGCGGCGACCTTGACTATAACGGGTTTTTTATACTGCGTCGCCTCTTTGAGAGAGTAGACGAGCTGGCGCAGGTCCTCTATCGAATAAATGTCGTGATGCGGGGCCGGCGATATGGCGTCGCTGCCCTCGGGTATCATTCTCGTGCGCGACACGTCGCCGACGATCTTTTTGCCGGGCAAGTGACCGCCGATGCCGGGCTTCGCGCCCTGTCCCATCTTTATCTCGATCGCGGCGCCCGCGTCGAGGTAGTCGGCGAACACGCCGAAGCGTCCCGACGCGACCTGCACTATCGTGTTCGGACCGTAGACGTAGAAGTCCTCGTGCAGTCCGCCCTCTCCGGTGTTATAGCATATGCCGAGACGCGTCGCGGCTTCGGCAAGGCTCTTGTGTGCGTTATACGATATCGAACCGTAGCTCATCGCGGAGAACATGACGGGCATGGAGAGCTCGAGCTGCGGGGTGAGGTTGTTCTTTATCTTTCCGTCCTCGTCGCGCTCGATGCTGCGCGGCTTTTTACCGAGGAACACGCGCGTCTCCATAGGCTCGCGGAGCGGGTCTATCGAGGGGTTGGTGACCTGCGACGCGTTTATGAGTATCTTGTCCCAGTACACGGGCAGCGGTTTCGGGTTGCCCATCGACGAAAGCAGGACGCCGCCGCTGTTTGCCTGCTTGTATATCTCTTTTATCGTATCGGACGGCCAGTTCGCGTTCTCGCGGAACGTGCAGTCGGATTTGACTATTTTAAGTGCGCGCGTCGGGCAGAGCGAGACGCAGCGCTGGCAGTTAACGCACTTTGACTCGTCGGAGAGCATGACGCGCTCGTCGGGATCGTAGGAGTGGACCTCGTTCGCGCACTGGCGCTCGCATACGCGGCACGCGATGCAGCGCGAGGAGTTGCGCACGACCTCAAATTCGGGATAAATAAATTCGACTCCCATTTTGTCCTTGCGTGCGGTGCGTCGGCTCAGTATTCGCCGACGGCGGCACGCCTGCCCTCCTTTACCTTGACTATGACGGGTTCGCCTCCCGCCGGGGCGTATATGCCCGTCGCGTCCTCGTCCATCTTGCGTATCGACGCTTCCTCGCTCGCGATGTAGACGCGGTCTCCGTCCTCGCTGTGTCCCGTCACCATCGAGCGCAGCTTCAATCTGTCGTTGAGTGCCATCAGTCCGCCCTCGAAGCCGAGAACGATAGAGAACGGTCCCGTCACGAGCAGCGACGAAAAGACGGTGCGCAGATATGTGAGCCGCTCGCGTTCCTCGGGTTCGCGGTGCGATATCGTGTCCCAAAACGGCGCCGCGATGACGTGCGCGGCCTCCTCGTACGTCATGCCCTGACGGCGCACGAGATAATCTATTATGTACGTTATGACCTCGGTGTCTGTCTGGAGCGTGCAGCGGTAGCCGAACATCTCGATAAAGCGGCGGTTCGCGTCGTAGGACGATATCTCGCCGTTATGCACTATCGAATAGTCGAGAAGCGCGAACGGATGCGCGCCGCCCCACCAGCCCGGCGTGTTCGTCGGGTATCTGCCGTGCGCGGTCCACGAGTAGCCCTCGTATTCCTCGAGGCGGTAGTAGCGTCCGACGTCCTCGGGATAGCCGACGGCTTTGAACACACCCATGTTCTTGCCGCTCGAGAAGACGTAAGCGCCTTTGAGCGTCGAGTTTATCTTCATCACGACGCGGACGACGTACTCGCGTTCGTCGACCTGGAGCGCGCGCAGACGCGTGCGTCTCGGGTATACGAAGTAGCGCCATATGACGGGTTCGTCCGTTATCTCGCGCATCGTGCGCGTGGGGAGCACCTCGGCGTCCACTATCTCGAACCGCTCGCGCAGATAGTTCTCGCAGTCGGCGCGGCATACGTCGTCGTCGAAAAAGACGTGGAGCGCGTAGAAATCGCGGTGCTCGGGGTATATGCCGTATGCGGCGAATCCGCCGCCGAGTCCGTTCGAGCGGTCGTGGACCGGCACCATGCTCGAAACGATCTTCTCACCCGACATGCGCTTGCCGCTCTTCGATATGACGGCGGATATCGCGCAGCCGGACGGTATCCTTATCTGACCTTCTTTTTGCATAAAAGACGATGTCGCAAATGTTTGTCACATTTGCCGAATTCCTTTCTTCCGATGGGGGGAGCGGCAAAAAAACTGCATAAAAATGAAATTTTATCGTTTCATCGCAGCAGAAAGTTGCGCCGCATGTGCAAGTAGTATATGCTAAATAATTCAATTTGTCAATAGGTAAATTGAAATTCGCCGAGAATCCTGCAGGAAAAATTTTTGAAAATTGCAAAATAGGGGTTGACAAGGTTCGACGCTTGTTGTATAATCAACCGCGTGAAGGCAAGGGCGTCTTCGGTTTATGCCGCGGACGCCCTTTCCGCGTTCATGCCGAAGCTCCTTCCCCGAAACAAAATCGAAAGGAAGGGTCATAGAAAGGTATGACAATCGAATTTTGGTATCTGATCGGCGCGGCGCTCGTCTTCTGGATGCAGGCGGGCTTCGCTATGGTCGAAACGGGCTTCACGAGAGCGAAGAACGCGGGCAACATCATCATGAAGAACCTCATGGACTTCTGCATAGGCACCGTCGTATTCTCGCTGCTCGGATATTCACTTATGATGGGCGAGGACGCGCTGTTCGGACTCATCGGTATCCCGAACATGGACTTGTTCGGCAACTTCGCCGATTTCATCGCGGGCAAAGAGGGCGACTTTACGGACGCGTCCAAGTTCGTGTTCAACCTCGTGTTCTGCGCGACGACGGCGACTATCGTCTCGGGCGCTATGGCGGAGCGCACGAAGTTCTCCGCTTACTGCATCTACTCGGCCGTTATCTCCCTCGTCGTTTATCCGATAGAGGCGCACTGGATTTGGGGCGGCGGCTGGCTGTCGCAGCTCGGCTTCCACGATTACGCGGGCTCATGCGCGATACACATGGTCGGCGGCATCGCGGCGCTCGTCGGCGCGATAATCCTCGGACCGCGTCTCGGCAAGTATGTGCGTGACGAAAAGGGCAAGGTCATAAAAGTAAACGCGTTCCCGGGTCATTCGATCCCGCTCGGCGCGCTCGGCGTGTTCATTCTGTGGCTCGGCTGGTACGGCTTCAACGGCGCTGCGGCGACGACGCCGTCCGAGCTCGCGTCCATATTCCTGACGACGACGATAGCGCCGTCGGTGGCGACATGCACGACGATGATATTCACATGGATAAAGAACGGTAAGCCTGATGTTTCGATGTGCCTTAACGCGTCCCTCGCGGGACTCGTCGGCATCACGGCAGGCTGCGACGCACTCGACGCGATCGGCGCGACTGTCGTCGGCATCGTATCGGGCATACTCGTAGTTGTTGTCGTTGAAATGCTCGACCTCAAATGCCACGTTGACGACCCGGTCGGCGCCGTAGGCGTACACATGGCAAACGGCGTGTGGGGCACGATAGCGGTCGGTCTGCTCGCCAACCCCGATGCGCCCGCGGGACTTTCGGGTCTCTGCTACACGGGCAGTTTTAAGCAGCTCGGACTCCAGCTTCTCGGCTTCGTCTCGGTCGCGGCATATGCGGTCGTGATGATGATAATCACGTTCGTTCTCATAAAGAAACTGCACGGCATACGCGCGACGGCGGAGGAGGAGATACGCGGACTCGACATCACCGAGCACGGTCTGCCGTCCGCATACGCTGATTTTGCGCCGTCCGTCGACAAGTACGCGGACTTCGCGCCGGCAACTGAGCCTATCGTCGCCGTCACGGGCGACACTCCCGCAGCCGAGGCTGTGCCCGTCAAGCGTGTTCCGACGTTTGACGACGGCTCGCCGAAGTTCACGAAGGTTGAGATCGTATTCAAAGAGGAAAAGCTCTACGCGCTCAAAGAGGCTATGTCCAAGATAGGAATCACGGGCATGACGGTATCGCACGTAATGGGTTACGGACAGCAGAAAGGCAAGCCCGAATATTACCGCGGCGTCGCGGTCGAAACGAACCTTATGCCGAAGGTGCAGGTCGACATAGTCGTGTCGAAGGTGCCGGTGCGCACGGTCATTGAAACTGCAAAGCGCGTGCTTTACACGGGTCATATCGGCGACGGCAAGATATTCGTCTACGACGTCGAGAACGTCGTCAAGGTCCGCACGGGCGAGGAAGGCTACGACGCGCTTCAGGACGTGGAATAATTAAATGCGGGGCGCCGCCCCGCACCCCGCCAAGGGAACTTCTTGAAATAAGTTCCCTTGGAACCTTCAAGAACTTTCATAAAAGAAGGTTCTTTCCGCGTCGGATACCGTGCGGCAAAGGCGCAGCACTTGTATGAGGGCATGCGGTTATCCGTGCAATAAAAATTTTTGAAGGGGAGCGCGAGGGGAAACTTTTTATAAAAAGTTTCCCCTCGCCGAAAAGCTATGTGTTCGATAATGGGATGGCTCGGCGGGAGCGCCGATGAGAGTCGGTTTTGGGAAGGATTTCGCGCGACTGTTTCGCGCGGGCCCGACGAATCGCGGCTGACGAGGACGGGAGACGGTATACTTGCGTTCCACCGTCTCGCCATAATGGGGCTGACGCCGGAGGGCATGCAGCCGTTCGAGCTCGACGGCAGCTATGTCGTCTGCAACGGCGAGCTGTACGGCTTCGAGGCGATGAGGGAAGACCTCATCGGCAAGGGTTACAGCTTCAAGAGCGACAGCGACTGCGAGATAATACTTCCGCTGTGGCGCGAGTACGGAGTCGACATGTTCGGCATGCTCGACGCCGAGTTCGCGATGATAATATACGACGCGGAAACGCGCACGTATATTGCGGCGCGCGATCCGATAGGCATACGCCCTCTCTACTACGGCTATGAAAAGAAAACGGGCGAGCTCATCATGGCGAGCGAGGCGAAGAACCTCGTGCCTATCGCGGAGCACATAATGCCGTTCCCTCCCGGACACTACTACATGAACGGTAAATTCACGCGCTACTGCGACATCACGCACGTCGACGGAGTTTTACACGACGACATTGAGACCGTATGCCGCAACATACGTGAAAAGCTCGTGCGCGGCGTCGAGAAGCGCCTCGTCTCCGATTCAAAGGTCGGCTTTCTGCTCTCGGGCGGGCTCGACTCGTCGCTTGTATGCGCCATCGCGGCAAAAAAGAGCACATCTCCCATCAAGACGTTCGCCATCGGCATGAGCGAGGACGCGATAGATCTACGCTACGCGCGCATCGTCGCCGACTACATCGGTAGCGACCACACCGAGGTCATCATCACCGCCGACGACGTCATACGCGCGCTGCCCGACGTGGTCGCGCTTCTCGGCACGTACGACATCACGACTATACGCGCCTCCATCGGCATGTACCTCGTGTGCAAGGCGATACACGAACGCTCCGACGTGCGCGTTATACTGACCGGCGAGATATCGGACGAGCTGTTCGGGTACAAGTACACGGATTTCGCCCCCGACGCGGACGCGTTCCAGCATGAGGCGGAGAAGCGCGTGCGCGAGCTTCACATGTACGACGTTCTGCGCGCCGACAGGTGTATTTCGGTGAACTCGCTCGAGGCGAGAGTGCCGTTCGGCGACCTCGACTTTGTAAAGTACGTCATGGCTGTCGATCCAGAGCTGAAGCTGAACAAATATAACAAGGGCAAGTATCTTCTTCGTCACGCGTTCGAGGGCACGGGGATACTGCCTGACGAGATACTGTGGCGCGAAAAGGCGGCGTTCTCGGACGCTGTCGGCCACTCTATGGTGGACTATCTCAAAGCTCACGCGAACGCTATGTATACGGACGAAGAATACGAGACGTTGCGCAAAAAGTATACGCATGCGCAGCCGTTCACGAAGGAGTCGCTTTTATACCGCGAGCTCTTCGAGCGGTACTATCCCGGCGAGGACGCGATGGTGGTCGACTTCTGGATGCCGAACCGCGAGTGGGAGGGCTGCAACGTCGACGATCCGTCGGCGCGCGTGCTTTCCAACTACGGCGACAGCGGAAAATAATATTGACCGTGCGCGGTCGGAGGGAACGTCTCCGGCCGCGTTTTTTCGTCTTTATTTTTATAAATCGGAACAATTTTTATAAAAACCTGTTTACACATGCGGCGGCGGTATGATAGAATATGGATGAACAAACAACGGAGGTACAAACGATATGATAAACGCAAAAGGATACTATTCACCGCTTTCGAGCGCGAAGCTCATACCGAGATCACCCTACACCGATAACCGCGACAGGACGCTTTCGTATCTGCGTCTTCTGCCCGCCGACACGATGCTTTACAGCTTCCGTCTGACGTTCGGCGTCGACACGAAGGGAGCGCGCAAGCCGGGCGGTTGGGACGACCCGCAGGGACTTTTGCGTGGTCACTCGCTCGGTCACTTCATCTCGGCGCTGTCGCTCGCGTACTCGGCGACGGGGGACGAGTTCTTCAAGGATAAGGTCGCGTACATAGTGGACGAGCTGCGCTCGCTCCAGCTCATGAGCAAGGGCGACCCGGCGTCGTTTGTGACCGCATGTACGCCTGACAATGTGAAGCAAGAGGACTGGAGCCGCGACCCGTCGACGTGGGGCGAGGGCTTCATCAGCGCGTATTCCCCCGATCAGTTCGCGCTGCTTGAACAGTTCACGCCGTATGCGAAGATATGGGCGCCGTACTACACGCTGCACAAGATAATCGCGGGCGTGCTCGAATGCTATGCGCGCACGGGGAACGAGACCGCGCTCGATGTTGCGCGCGGCATCGGCGACTGGGTATACGGCAGGCTGTCGCCGCTCACCGACGAGCACCGCAAGAAGATGTGGAGCATGTACATCGCGGGCGAATACGGCGGCATGAACGAGTCGCTGGCGACGCTTTATTCGATAACGGGCGAGGAGAAATATCTCGCCGCGGCGAAGATGTTCGACAACGAAAACATCTTCCCGGGGCTGTCGCACGGCGAGGACACGATACATAACCTGCACGCGAACCAGCACATCCCGCAGATACTCGGCGCTATGGCGGAGTACAAGGCGACCGGCGACGAATACTATCACGACGTGGCGAAGTTCTTCTTCGACATCGTGACCGAGCATCACATGTACGCGATAGGCGGCGTCGGCAGAGGCGAGTCGTTCCGCGAGTCCGACAAGCTGGCGGCGAACATCGAGTCCGACCGCAACTGCGAGACGTGCGCGGCGTACAACATGCTCAAGCTCGCGCGCGAGCTCTATTCCTATGAGCCCGACAACGCGAAGTACATGCACTACTATGAGCGCGCGCTCATAAATCAGATACTCGCGTCGCAGAATCCGCACACGACGCACTACATGCATAACGGCGTGACGTACATGCTGCCGATAGGACCGGGAGCTGAGAAGGATTACAGCGACGACTTCCACTCCTTCACATGCTGCCACGGCACGGGCATGGAGAATCACGTCAAGTATCAGGACGCATCCTACTTCATCACGGAGCGCGAGGGAAAGACGGTCGTATACGTCAACCTCTACATCGCGTCCGAGCTGACGCTGTGCGAGCGCGGCATCGACATAAAGATAGAGTCCGCGTTCCCGTTCGGCGACGTTAAAGTCACGGCGTCGGGCGACGCCGACTACGACGTGAAGCTGCGCATACCGTACTGGGCGTCGGAGGCGAAGGTGGCGGGCGCGCACTTCCGTGACGGCGACGACTATACGACGCTCGAACACAAGTCGGGCGAGACGGCAGTCGCCGACATGACGTTTGAGTACGGGCTGCGTCTCGAGTACACGCCCGACACGCTCGACGGCGACAAGGTCGCGGCTTTGATGTACGGTCCGTTCGTGATGGTGGCGAGAGGTTCGTCGACCGACTTCATCACGCTCAACATCGGCGACAGACGCCTCGAGGACGTGTTCACGCCGTCGCATAACAGAGAGGCGGGCGCGTTCGTCCTCGTCGGCGAGGGTCTCGAGTTCATGCCCATGTTCCGCGCCCACGGCTTCCCGTATCATACGTATTTTAAGATTAAATAAAATTTCCCGGGGGGAGAGGAAAACTTTTTGAGAAAAGTTTTCCTCTCCCCCCGAACCCCCTTTTCTTTTCAAAAACTTTTATGACAAGTTTTCTTTTTTACAAAATAAACGAAAACAATATCCTCGGAGATAGCTTAAGATAATCACTAATCGGTCCGCTTTTGGAGAAGGCAGCATCTCCTCACTTCGTTCGGAGCTGCCACACTTTCCGCAAAGCGGAAAGTGTCGGAGGTTTGGAGCGTAAGCGACAAAACTCCTACCTTTCTACAAAAAGGGGTCCCCCCCACATCCCTATTTTTTCAAGAACTTTTACTACTTTTTATCAATCAACGAGCCGTAGGCTTTGCAGCTTCACGTTCGCGCACCGTGCTCGTGCGGTGCCCGGCGCTGCCAGCGTCGGACGGAGACACGACACTTGGACGGAGCACTCGACACGTCGCGAGCCGCAGGCTACCCTGCTTAACCTGTACACACAACGACTTGCCGTAGCCGCTTTATCTCCCTGATTGCCTATATTATACCACATTTTTCGTGATTTGTCAAGCACTTTTCACAAATTAGTGTGAGCGTTTTTCATTTTTCGTGTAATCGCTCAGCCGTCCCCTCAACTGACTTCTCCGCTCACCGCGGATGTTTGTACAGTCTGTACCCATAGGCAGCTACCTTTGACTACCTGACGTGGTGACGTCTTTCACACCAACAAATTGGTTTTTGACAAGGGGGACTTTCTCGCAAGAAAGTCCCCCTTGTCGAACCCGAAAGAGGCTCCCGTGTGTTCGTCGATGTTATCGAGTCTGCGGCAAGAAAGGCTACGGGGCGCAGACCGCGTCAACACTTCCTGCGAACAGCTCCCTCGCGACGGGGCGATATCACCGTCCGAACGTCGTGTCTGCGTTTGACGCCGGGTGCGCCGAGCAGCGCACGAGCGCGGTGCGCGTAGGTGTGGCTGCGAAGCCTACGGCTCGTTGCCGTTATTCGGACGGCGAATTCATAAAATGATGTGTACTTTTTGAAAAAAGTACATGCGGAGCTTTTCAAAAGTTTTCGCGGCGAAAACTTCACCGCTCAAACACACTTGACAACTGTGCGTTATCATAGTAAAATATAGACAGTAAAAAATATTTTTTTCACATAAAGGAGACGATCTTATGGACCAGTGCAAAGAAAAGGCGCTGCGCCGGACCGCAGCCGACGTGCGCCTCGGCATCATCGAAGCCGTTTACAACGCCAAGTCGGGTCATCCGGGCGGTTCGCTCTCGATCGCGGACGTGCTCACATACCTCTATTTTGAGGAAATGAACATAGACCCCAAAAATCCGAAGTGGGAGGACCGCGACCGCTTCGTGCTCTCGAAGGGTCACACGTCGCCCGCCCTCTATTCCGTGCTCGCGCACCGCGGATACTTTCCCGTTGAGGATCTGCCGACGTTCCGTCACACGGGCAGCTATCTCCAGGGGCACCCCGATATGAAGGGCGTCCCGGGCGTCGATATGTCGTCGGGCTCGCTCGGACAGGGCTTTTCCGTCGCATGCGGAATGGCGCTCGCGGCTAAGCTGTCGGGCAAGTCGTACCGCGTGTACACCGCCGTCGGCGACGGCGAGAGCGAGGAGGGTCAGATATGGGAGGCAGCGATGTTCGCCGCTCACTATCACCTCGACAATCTCGTCCTCATCATCGACTGGAACGGACTCCAGATCGACGGACGCATCACGGACGTCATGAATCCGACGCCGCACGACGAAAAACTGCGCGCGTTCGGCTGGAACGTCATCTCCATCGACGCGCACGATTTTAACGCAATCGAGGCAGCGTTCGCGCTCGCTCGCGGACACAAGGGACAGCCGACCGCCATCATCGCTAAGTCGACGAAGGGCAAGGGAGTCTCGTTCATGGAAGATCAGGCGGGCTGGCACGGCAAAGCGCCGAATGCGGAGCAGTACGAAGTTGCGAAAGCGGAGCTTACAGCCGCGCGCGACGCTATATAAATAAGGAGGACGACTGAAATGGCAGAAGCAATAGCGACAAGAGAAGCATACGGCAAGGCGCTCGCCGAATTCGGCGCCAAGTACGATAAGCTCGTCGTCCTCGACGCCGACCTCGCAAACGCGACGAAGACGGATACGTTCAAGAAGGTGTTCCCGGAGCGCCACTTCGACTGCGGCATCGCGGAAGCGAACATGATGTGCGTGGCGGCGGGACTCTCGACAGCGGGCTACATCCCGTTCGCGTCCACGTTCGCGATGTTTGCGTCCGGGAGAGCGTTCGAGCAGGTGCGCAACTCGATAGGTTACCCGCACTTGAACGTCAAAATCGGTGCGACGCACGCGGGCATCACGGTGGGCGAGGACGGCGCGTCCCATCAGTGCAACGAGGACATCGCTCTCATGCGCACCATCCCCGGCATGACGATAATCAACCCGTCCGACGCGGTCGAGGCACGCGCGGCGGTCGAGGCGGCCATCAACTACTACGGCCCCGTCTACATGCGCTTCGGCAGAATGGCGGTGCCGGTCATCAACGACACGCCCGACTACAAATTCGAGCTCGGCAAGGGCATACAGCTTGCGGACGGCAAAGACGTCACGATCATCGCGACGGGACTGTGCGTCGAGCCCACGCTCCGCGCTCGCGAGCTGCTCGCAAACGAGGGCATCTCTGCGCGCGTCGTCAACATACACACGATAAAGCCGCTCGACGAAGAGATCGTCCTGCGCGCGGCGGCGGAGACGGGCGCGATCGTGACGGCGGAGGAGGCGACCGTCATCGGCGGCCTCGGCGGCGCCGTGGCGGAGCTTCTCTCCGAGAAGCGTCCGACGCCGGTCGTCAAACTCGGCGTCAACGACGTGTTCGGCAAGTCGGGACCCGCGAAGGAGCTCGTCGTTCTGTTCGGGTTCACGGCGGAGAATATCGCCGCGAAGGCGAAAGCGGCTATCGCGCTCAAGTAATAGGCAGTAAATTGAAAGGGGGGCCTTGCGGCTCCCCTTTACGTATATATTTGATATGTCAATCACGATTATTGCTCGTGAGAGCGTCAACTATTCCCGATATGTTATTAAACTGTTTTTCATCAAGCCTTTTCAAATTCGTAACTAACGCTCTCAACTTATCAGGTTGGTCAGCATCCGTGTCGAAAAAATCTTGCGGGGAGATACCAAGGTAATCGCAAATGTAGAAGAATCCCGACATTGATGGAAGAGACTTACCGGTTTCAATACTGTTAATATATCCGGCGTTCTGCCCGATCGACAAACTCATGTCGCGTGCGGAAACGCCTTTTTTCATGCGCAGCTGCGAAAGACGGGCTGCAAATTCTTCTTCGTACACTGCCTCACCCCTTTTTTATATTATTGTATACTATAAAATTCAAATAATATTGCAATATTTATTATATTTCTCTTGACATATCGCATTAAATATGATATTATTTCAGCAATGATTGATTTAATATCATATCATGAATTACATTACTATTTTTGAGGAGAATTTACAATGACACCGAAGGAACATAAAAAATTGCTAAGAGTGTCCGGAATAATCGACATTTGTGCAGGACTCGCTATGTTTTTGATTATTAAAGCTAATTCAACGTATTTATCAAACGATATGCAAGACTTACTTCGGACGTTTGGGTATATACTTCCTATATTTGGTGCTTTACAGGTTATAATATCTTTCTTTATATACAAGAATGACGGAGGAAGGTTCTAAGATGCACATGCTCAAACTATCAAAAATATTTTGTGACACAGATCTTGAAGATGTGCTTCTCGACCCGGCATTTTGGGCAGGATTGTTTATTGCCTTTATAATTGTTTGCTCAGTTGGCCTTTTATTTGCGTTTATAATAAGAAGAAGCCGCGAGATTGAAGATAGTTCCCATCCACTACGTTCAGCAAGAGCAAAAGTACTGGAAAAACAGCAATTTCCGAGCAATGCAACGATTTATGCTACTACTCTCGGTTGGTTTCTTTTTGAGCTTGAAAGCGGCGAGCGTTTACGGCTTAGGGCAAAGGCTTTGTGCGGACTTGTGGTCGGAGACACCGGGACACTTACGTGGCAGGGTGAAAGAGTGCGTAATTTTGAATGGGACGAAAAGAAAGCAAATGATGAGAATTTTTAATAGAGCGGGTCGCGTGAACAAAAAAATCATCGTTATGTTCTCAATATTATGTGTGACTCTGTTTATCACACTTATTTCATGCGAACCCGAACCGGAACCGCGTCCGCTCGGCGTATATGGTACGGATGAACATCCTATCTATATCGTGATGCTTGAGGGACACGATATAGATGATTTGTTCGATATAGAAGGAACAGTCACTAATATATGGTGCAGCAGCCGTGATGATGCTTTTGATATCGAAGGCGTAGTTCACTATGCGGATACGGTTAATGGAGCACGTGTGGGCTGGAACGCAGATATGTTCTATTATGATCCGTTTCCTGACAGAGAACTGCTTGCCCCGGGAACTTCGATTGCAAATATGCTGCACTATAACGGTGATACGCAGGGGATGCCGCTTGAAGATGCAGTGAAGTACATAAAAACAATGAAAACACCATCGTAGAAAAAAGAGTGTATTGTCGTCTCGTCGCCGCGAAGGCGAAAGCGGCCATCGCGCTGAAATAATAGGCAAAAGGTGCAAAAATCCGTGGAGATTTGACAAAATCTCCACGGATATCTTGCAATTTCGGGTAAAATGCGCTATAATTTATTATAGAAATAACGGACGGAGCTGGCGCTCCTCCATCGCGGCGTCGAGCGCGTCGGGCAAAAGCGAAAACTCCGCGACGAGCGAATGCGGCTTTCGCGCCACGTCGTCCTGACGCATCGGCACGAAATAGACGTGCTTGCGCACGCACATCTCGCCGATGTTGGACAGATTGCCCGCGAGGGCGTCGTTGGTGGCGAGCGCGAGCAGGAGCGGACGGTCGCAGCGCAGATGCGCCTTGCACGCCATCGTCACGGGCGTATCCGTGACCGAATGCGCGAGCTTGGCGAGCGTGTTGCCCGTGCACGGGCAGACGACGAGCGCCTCGAGCGGACGCGCGGGACCGAGCGGCTCCGCGTCACGTATCGTCAAAACGGGCGCGTGACCCGTCACAGACTCTAACTTCCCGAGCAGCGCGTCGGCGCGGCCGAACCGTGTGTCGGTATGGGCGGCGGCGAAGCTGACGATGGGGAGCACGTCGCGTCCCGCGTCGACGAGGCGGGACAGCGCCTCAATGGCGGCTCCGTGCGTGCAGAACGAGCCGCAGACGGCAAAACCTATCATAGCACGCCTCCGATCTCGCGCTCGACGACGTCGGCGAGGATCGCGGCAGCCGACTCGGGCGCATACCGCGCGGGCAGCGACGGCAGACGCAGAGCGTCGACGCCGCGACGCTGTGCGCGGGCGATGTCGAAGCCGTAGGGGTCGGACGAAACATCGAGCACGAGCGCGCCGGACGGGATCGCGTCCGCGTCGATGATGCGCGCGGGAACGGTGTTCACGATAACGTCGACGTGCAAATCGGCAGAGCCGATCGGGACGACGTTCATGAAGCCGGCGCGGCGAGCCGCGACCGTCACGAACGCGCCGACGGCAGAAAACGCGTCCGCAACAGCAGTCGCAACGCGGCCCGAGCCGAAAACGAGCACGCGCGAACCGCGCACGGCGCGCGGCAGCTTCGCCATCGCGCAGAACAGAGCGCCCTCGGCGGTCAGAAGTGCGTTGCGCCACAGAAGATCGCGGTCGGTGCCGAACAAAACGACGCGACAGCCGGTGTTCACGAGGTCGCCGACAGGCTCCCACGCAAATATAACGGCATTTTTCGCCCCCTCGCGCACGCGGGAACGCAAAACGCACGTCGCGGAGCGCGGCAAAACGACCGCATTCGCACCGTCAACACATTCCTCGCCCGCGACTTCATACCCGCGCGCGGCGAGTATGCGCGACAGCGCGGACTGGCGCTCGTCGCCGGGCAAAACGCATATACAACATTTGCTTTCCATTTAATATAATCACCATGCCTTTCTTATGTCCTCGCTTTGGATGATCCTTTCGCGGGGGTACCCCCGCACTACATCATATGCGCGGGCGAAAGGGAGGGTACAAAAACCGACATCTGCATAAAATCACTATATTCAACAAAATAATAGCAAGAAATTTGGTTAAATTGATTTGAATAATAGTCTTGCCAAACGGAAAAAAATGTGCTACACTTGAAACAACCGTTAAGGCGGTCAATTTTGACAGACGTGTAAAAATCATCAAAAGGAAAGGACGTGGTCAAAATGAACGGCGAAGGCCGAAACAAACTTGTGACTTCCGCATCCGAAAATCTTAATCGGATGATTCATACATATATCTTTGGGGAACCGCTCAACTTCGGAGGTGTCGGTGTGATGTCGGGAGTGAATCTTCAAAATTTTTTAGGAGGAAGAAACAAATGAACAAGCGTATTCTGAGCATGCTCCTTGTTGCTCTGATGGCTATTGCCCTTGTTGTGGGTGCTGTTTCTGTGTCGGCTGCAGACGACAACGAGATTGGAACCGACAGCGATAGCGTAGAGGGAAGGTCAATAAAGGAAGCCGCTAAAACGCACAAGAGCATTTATCTTAAGGGCGACTACACAAATGAAGCTGGAGTTACAGGACTGAACCACTCCATCGACGTCGACCTCAATGATTATCAGATTACCAAAACTGTCAAGATTTACAATGACAACAACGATAAGTCTGATAGAGATGTGTATGTTTCCTTTACGAACTCTGAAGGACATGACAAGAATGTAATCGACATTCCGTCGATCATAATCAACAATGAGGCAGCTACGAATCGTACTTATGAGCTTACTGTTGACGACGTATATGTTCCCACGATAACGGTAAAACATAAGGCTTCTTTGATCGTTAAGAATATGCCGAAACTTGATGATAAGGCACAGGCTGACATCAAGGTTGTGGATGGCGTGAATCCTACAATCACAGTTGAAAGCGGCTTTGTTGATGAGATTACTGGTGACGGTACTGGTACTGTTTACATCAAGGACGGCGAAGTCAATACCATTAAAGGCTTTGACAAGGTAGTTGTCAGCGGTGGTAAGGTGCTTACCGCT
Organism: uncultured Clostridia bacterium; assembly: GCA_947586625.1. GTDB lineage: Bacteria > Bacillota > Clostridia > Oscillospirales > CAG-272 > DTU064. The sequence goes on from CANPXS010000022.1 coordinate 15,656, forward strand.
ATTCAAGATGTTGATGATCTCGAAGTTACCGGCGGCTATGTTGAATCTGTTTCTGACATAGAGCATGCTACTGTTAATGGCGGTACAGTCAATTATGTTGGTAAGAATGTTGAGCTTGTCCTCACAAAGGGCGCAGTTGGCTCTATCGTTGATGATGCATCCGCTGTTGTGTACGTAAAGTCTGCTGAGATTGCTGGTCACGTAGATGCTAACGGCAAGAACATTACTGATCAGCAGGCGAGAATCACAGGCATTATCGGTGCAAAAGCTAAAGTTACCGTCGTAAGAGGTTATGTAAGCAACTATACAGGAAATTCCATTGAGCGCGTACTTAAGTGCGCTCCTGAGTATGGTAGCGTTGCTCTTTACCATGATGTATACGTTCAGGTAACTGATAAGAAGCAGGAACTGATGGCTACTACTGAGTACGTAATCGATGATAAACTCATTGAAAAGCATGTTCTTGATACGTATAGTGGATTCGAGAAGATAACCGCTGAAGGTAAAAATACAAATAAGAAGTACAGCGGCAATGACTGGGTTGTTCTCTATGCTAACGAGCATTGCGATTTGAATCTCACGGCTACTGGTCCTAAAAACTATGTCATTACCGATACTCTCTATCCGCTTAAGGATTCTGAGGTATATGTGAACGGTCTGCTTCTCGGTTCTAACCTCCAGCCCGGTGCTGTCCTTGATCACTCCTTTATCTATGATAAACTGCCTGCTTATACTTATACTGATGATGAAGTGTTCCAGGGTGTAAGTTATGATAAATTTGTGATCGATGGTTCCCCGAGATATGAACCTGCTCACAAGTGGGCAACTGAGCTGACAAAGAAAACTGAAGCTGGTACTGTTACCTGCGACAAGGAAAGAGTGCTTCAGGATTACTTCGCAGACACACTCAACGCTGGTTACTACGCTAAGCCGGATGAAAACGGCAAGATCGAGCGTCAGTACAATACGGACGTTGAGAAGGACGGCGCTGTGATCGGTTCCGGTCACATCCTTACGTATCATCCTTACGTAGCTGCTTCTGAGGGCAAGGATGGCAACGACGCTTACTACACCTGCGACAACTGCAGCAAGTACTTCTCTAAGGACATCGCTGTTGTATACAAAGGTTCTGTTGGCGTAAAGGCTGCATCCGAGTACGAGATCCCCGGCGTTCCTACGATCAAGGCTGATCCTAAGGAAACGAAGGCTCCCGAGACGACGGCTGCTCCCGCTGAGACAACGGCTGCTCCTGCTGAGACCACGAAGGCTCCCGCAGAGACAACGGCTGCTCCGGCAGAGACGACGGCTGCTCCCGAGACTCAGGCTCCGAAGCCGGTAACGCCTTCTGAGACGGGCGACAACGGAATGAATGCACTCGTTTGGGTCATCGTTCTCGGCGCTGCTGTAGCGGGCGTTGCAGTTGCGAGCAAGTCTGTTCTCGCAAGCAAGAAGCACTAAGATAATATTCTAAGTGTATAGCCTCCGTGAGCGGAATTTTGGAGGCGGAAATAGGGGGACCCGAAAGGGTCCCCCTTGTTTTATATTGTGTCGCGTGCTTTTTCCGCATCTCGTCGTTGTCCTCGATCTGCGAAAAAATCACGCAACAGGTGAAATTGTGATAAAAGATTTTGAAACAGGGGTGCGGGGGAGAAACTTTTTTCAAAAAGTTTCTCCCCCGCTAATATAAGCTAAACAGTCGGGCCGCCGGCGCCCGGGGGCAGTCGGCGCTCGGGCAAGTCGGCGACGCGTTTGCACCATACGCAGATGTTGTCGTCGGTCTTGCCCGTCATGACGAGCGTCGGGCGCGAGTTTTCCGCGTCCCACGCGAGCAATATCTCGAAGTCGACGCAGTGTGCGCCCATGTCGACGCGGAGCGAGTGGTCGCCGGTCAGCTTCCACGTGCATCGCGTCAGCGATGATACGTGCATAGTCCCCGACGCGGTAAACGATGCGGGAGCGGACGCGATCACGGTCTGCGGGATAGTGGGCGTGAGCGTGATCCATTCGTAGCGGCCGGGTATCGCGTCGGCGGGGATAGTCTGCACAGTCTCGCCCGCGTAGTTCTCGGGCGATACGAGCGGCCAGCCGTCCGCGCTCCACATAATGCGGCGTATGTGCATCGTCGACATCACGAAGCCGTATACGACCGCGGGCCGTATGTGGCAGCAGAGAAACCAGTCGCCGCCGTCGTGGAGCACGCTGTTGTGGCCGGGGCCCATCCAGCCGCGCGAGTTGCCGAACGAGTACCCGCATGCGATCATCAGTCCCGTGCGGCAGTCGACGTCAACGTCGTCGGTCATCGGGCGTCCGTTCGGGTCGAGGTACGGGCCCGCTATGTCGCGCGAGCGTCCGACGCGTATGTTGTAGTCGTTCGACAGCGAACCGTACGATACGAAGATGTAGTAGTAGTCGGTGTCGGGGTTGTAGCGTATGTACGCGCCCTCGACGGCGCGGTCGCACCACGTCGGGCGGCACGCAATCGTTACGCCGAGCGCAGAGTCGTCGGTGCGACCGTCGTCGGCGACAGAGTTGTCGGCGGCAAGTCCGGTCTCGGTGTCGAGCTTGAGCAGTTTTATGCCGCCCCAGAATGAACCATACGCCATGTAGTAGTCGCCGGTGCGTACGTCGAGTATCGGATCTGCGTCGATGGCATTGACGGGCGAGTTTTTGTTTGTTTTAATTACGATTCCGCGGTAGCGGTACGGTCCTTTAGGCTTGTCCGCGACGGCAAGATAGATGCAGGACTGCTGCACGCCGAACGACGAGTTCGAGCAGTACATGCGGTATTCATCGCCGACTTTGATGATGTCTGGCGCCCACAGTCCGTTGCTGTGCGTCCATGCGAACGCGTCGGCGGGCGTCTCGTCGATGATACCGCCAATATGACGCCACGACAGCATGTCGGGCGAGCGATACACGTTCTGATGCGTGCAGTATGCGAAGTAGTCAAGCGACACGGGGTCGCGGTATATGGCGGGGTCGTGCGCGCCCCACAGTCCCATCTCGGACGGATCGGGACGCGGCGGACGCGGCTGTCCCGGCGCGGGACGTCGAAACTCCGGCATAGGCGGCTGGGCGGGCGGCTCAGTCGGGTATATGACCGTTTTATTGATTTCTTGCATAAATTCTCCTTAATTATATGGCAGTTGATAACTAATTATACAACATATATTATCTGATGTCAATATTGTGTACTTTTGTTACCTCAAAAATCCAGTAAATAAAGGCGTTACAGAGGATTTTATTAATTATTGCTTCTCACCCTTTTCTCACCTACTCTTTTCCGGAGGATAACAAATCATCAATTAATGACGTTAATTTGAACTTTGATTGCAAGGGAGTGTGTGCATATACGTTAGCTGTAATCGACGGTGACGAATGACCTGCCCACGCAGACACTTCAGGGATAGTTGCCCCGCCCTCAATCAATAGTGATATATTAGTATGACGTAATTCGTGTAATTTTAACTGTCGTAATCCTGCTCTCTTACACAATCGCGGGAAGTGGTCAGACGCGTAGTGTGGGTCGATTATATCGCCGTTTTCATGAACACATACAAATCCATCCCACGCGTGATTATAGTACTTATTATCGGCTCTACGTGCATCTTGCGCAGCCTTTAACGATTGCAGATAATCGACTGCTACTTGCGGCATCGGAAACGACCGAATCGACGATGACGTTTTCGGAGCGGGATAATAATACACCTTTTTACCTTCGCTCGGTTCGGCTTTATCTCGCAGAACACCTACGACAGAAAGAATACGTTTGTCGAAGTCTACACAGTCCCACCGCAGCCCCAATATCTCACCACGTCTCATTCCAAACCACGAAGCAAGTAATACAACAGGCTCAAGAGGATCGCCTTTGACGCATTCGAGCAAAGTTTTTAATTCATCAACAGTGTAGAAGTTTGCAGTCCGTTTTTGTCGCTTTGGAAGTTGAACAGCATCAGCAGGATTATACTTTAAGCGGCGCGTCTTAACAGCGTAATCTAATGCATGATGGATTATAGCGTGTACGTGAACAATAGTACTTGCAATATTGCCGTATTCGTCCATACGGTTATTATAATATGCTTGGATGTCATCCGGCGACAAATCGCCTAATGTTATCTTTTTTGCCGCAAAAAACGGAGCAATAGTATTATGTATCATGCAGTAATACACATTAAATGTACTTAACGCAAGTGAATGTCTAATATTATCAAGCCAATGTATTAAATAATCAGAAAACAGCATATCTGAATCAATCAGATCCATTTTAGACTTGTATTGTTCGAGCGTTTCAAGTCGTAACTGTTCAAGTTTTCGCTTGCAGTTTTCGCCTACGAAATATGGAGTCTTAATCCATTTTTGCTTTCGTTTACCGTCTTGCCTCCAATCGACCATTATGTAATATCTGTCACTCTTAGTTTTTATTGTTGCCGTCATCGTATATACCTCCTTTCGTGACGACGAACGGCAATCAGCACAATATAATTATAACATCTAATGTCGGAGAAATCAACCATTGACGCCTCCGGCATTATTGCTATCATCTTGTATTAGACCATTATCTTTCGCAAGTTTAATTATGTTATCAACATAATAATTCTGATACTCATCTAATAGCATAGCGATATACTCACCTGACGGTGGAACACCATGTTTTTTGTAGTAGTTCATTGTTGCCGCAGATTTGCGCATATATAATAGTTCTTCGTATATCTTTGTATATGTTTCTTCGTCAACTTTGAAATCGACATTTTCCCCTACTTGTGCTTTCTTCGTCCGCTTGATGTCGTCATCAACATATTTTTGCCACAGCAGCAGTAAACTTGGTTTTGGCAAATATTGTTCGGCGCATCTCTGATAGTATAGTGCCTTTATGCTGTCGTACTCAACACAATAGGGTTTGCCGTCGTTATATTTCTTAATGTCTGATAGTATATCCTTACTCCAAATATTAGAAATTACATATATGGGATTGCTGTCGCTAATAGCATCTTGAGCAGAAATTATATTACCATATACGGTTACTTCGACGGGACACAATATGCGTATCTTTCGCGGTTCAATTTTGTCATACTGTCGCAGAGGGCACAGACACTTTGTGCCGCTTGCCATAACTTCAATCCGAGTTATTCGCGGTATAGACGCAGCTCTATACATCCGCGACAACTCCGGCGGACAATGCGGGCCGATTATATCACTTGCTCTACCAAAGGGTTTGATGTGCCGATCGGCAAAGCCATACGGCGCAATAATTATGTGTTCGTCGTTCAACCGCTCGCGGTAATACGATAATGCAGCATCAGCATCCGCACCTTCAGCGGTGTGGTATCTGTCTTTACTTATTAGCAATTCAATAAATTTGTTATATGTACCTCTATGATCCGAAATCCATGCGTAGTATTTCTTTATCAATTCAACAAATCTTTCTGATAGAATTGTACCATTAGTTACGATCTGTAATTTGTTCAATGGAATATTATTTGCAACAAGTTTACCGTAAAAATACTCCATACCGTCTATATTACACGTCGGTTCACCGCCGGTAAAAAACAACATACCGATAGAATCAGTCCGATCTAAAAGCGCGTCGATTGTATCGTGTGAAATATCAATATCTTGTGCGTCGCCGCGTATACAATGCGCACAGCGCAGATTGCACTTGCGCGTTATTTCAACTACTAAATCATTGAAAATTAAATCTCTATTCAAACAATTACCTCCGAAATCAAACAATGAATATCCCGATTATATCATCGCCGAATTGCCGAATATCAACGGCATCTTCGACATCTGTATTATTTAATTTGTGAATGTGTAGAATACCATCTCGGCAATCGACGATTGTATAATATACATTTAACTTTGCGGAATCGTCGTAAATATATACGACGTTACCGATTATATCACTGTAATTTTTAGTCAATAGTTAAGCACCTCTTTATCGTTAAAATTATAGTTAAAATATATAGTTATTTGCTTACAGATAAAGCAAAGTTGTAGAATATAGTATATCTATATCGTTATTATTTTAACCGTAAAAATATCTGTTAAATTAAAACGTTAATCAAATATAATGCATATTACACACGTCAGGGTTTACGCAACATCAAGTTGCGAAAAGCCTGTGGTGTGTGACAAGGCGTAGCCGCGTCAGTGTCTATAGCTTTCTTTGCCTGCGCATAAATGCGCATGAATCGTCTATCGGCTTCATCAATTCAGCCGAAAGCCGATTAATAAGTTTCGTAGTTTTAGTTAGTTATTATAACTATATCTTATTGCCTGCCTGTCGGCAGTTAGTCTCATTTGATTTTCGCTTGCAGCTTAAATCAATATCGACTATGCATCGCACATATTGTTTTTTTGTGAGTCAGTTTTTCATCAGCGGAGAGGGTCTATCCCTCTCCGTAATAAATAAATTTAATTCTAATATAGATATAAGTCTCGCGACGGCAAAAACACCCTCAAATGCCTGTAATATAAGGATTTTTCGCACTTTTCAAAGTTCACGAAAATCGACGCGATTATTCGCGAAAAACCGCTTGAAATCTCTCAATAATTGATAGTTTTTGAAGTAATTTTTTGACGTTCACGAAAATCGACAGTTAAGTCTCCGCTTTGACAAATGCGCCTAAGACTTCAACCCTTTTATAGCTTGAACCACAATAGACGATACGCGGATTGACGAACAATCTCGCATGAAGTATATCATCACCTTGTGATACGCAGCTTAGGACGTACTCTTTATGTCCATCTACGTCGAATGTTATATTCTTATATCGTCGGAGCAGTCGCCGATAGTCGTGCGGATCATATTGTGAGTAATTGCAGAAATCCTCAACCGTCAGCGGATGTATGGCGTTGATGTCAGTTTCGTATGTATCAAAGCATAAGATATTATACTCAATATTGATTAGAGGAATCAGCGCAAAAACATACCCAAGATGTTTGTGATTTGTTGCCGCCGTCTGCCGGTACAGTCTGCGGATCGTCTCTATATACAATCGCTGATAATTGTTGCGGTTGTCTTTCGGCAATTCACCACGCAGCATATCAGGGTTATTAAGGACAAGTCCTTCGTCATCTTCGATAATGTATAATGGGCTTACTTCATGCCAAAAATTGAACACCGCGCCCTTAGACAGATGTAGAATATCTTCGAGATCGGTCTTTTTTATTTGCCGCCGTTGCGACCACATAAACCGATTTTTATAATCGAGATAAGTTGATAGATAAATCAGACGTGCGACGGTTGCAGGCGATAGTTTATCAAGGCTGTTGTCAGTTGATAAAAAATAGAAATACCCCAATTCGCCTATCATCTTTCGCCACCATTGTTTTCGCTCTAATATCTCTTTTCGCTCTTTGTATCGTCGTTGCTGTTCGGGAGTATAAACTATACTACCAAGTTCGATTGTTGTAGTAATGTATTGTTTTTCTTCGTCCAATATCAGTTGTCTCCAGATTCACTTGTATTTGACCGCCCTTTTCTGTCGGCGGCATTTTCTTTGTACGTGAACCACGTCAAATTTTCGGGGCGGTTGTCTGTCCTTATATGATTGATGTGATGTACAATCGGCTTATTTTCGGGGTTCTCATGATACGCTTGACATATCAGTCTGTTGACACCTACACCCTTATACTTGCCATCTAATGTCTTGAGCCGGACATAGAGATAACCTCCATTTGCCGCCCAACTCTTTAGCGTTCTCACTCTCCCGTCGGATGTCACGCGGCAAACTTCGCCTTGTCTGTTAACGTAATAGTTGTGCGCATACCCGTCAAGGAGCCGCCAGTCGAATTTGTTTAGGATGTTATCCATTATCTTGTTTAAGTGTCTTATTTTCATTATAGTATACCTTTCATTAAAAATTATATTTAGTCAAATATTCATCAATTCGCCGTTTTGCAACGGATGATAGATCGAGTTGTCCCTTGCGCCATGCGTAATACGCAGACGGGCAGACTTTCGTTTTACGGCAAAAGACAGACACCGGAACACCGAGTTCATCGAGAAATCTCTGTATACGGTCAATCAAGCTCATGCAGTCAACCTCCTTTCATTTGTAGCATTATCTATATAAACTTGCTAATGCAAGGATAGAAAAGTAAAAGCGTCTCGCAGCTAACGACGATAGCCACAAGACGCAATAACACGACCTGTTGTTAGATTAGATATATCCGGCTGTTTCGCTCAAAACAAAATACCCGTCTCTCAAATCCATTATCATCGCCAAACTGTTAAACAGCCGAACCAACAATATTGCATTATACAACATCGTTGATATAAGTATTTTATCATAATATTATTAACATGTCAAGAAAAATTTTTTTATTTTTCAAAAAAATTTTTCAATAGATAATTAAATAAAATAACGATTTTATCAACGTCTAAGAAGTCTCAATTATTGAGACTTTTTGAACACTTCGTAAATTTCTATTTTTTGGGAATTTCATCATCGTCGGCAATATACGACACCAAGTCGCCCGGTTGACAGCGAAATATCTTGCATAGTTCCATGAGCGTATCGACGGTAACACTTCGACCTTTGACCAAACTGTCAACCGTTTTCGGGTTAAGATGATACTTTGTACGCAAGTCGATCTTTTTAATGCCGTCCCTCTCCATCAGCTCGAACAGTCCACGATAAGAAATCATACATACCTCCAGTATCAGATTTAATGTACCTTTTTGCATACAAAGTAACGTACCAATTTGTATACAATTAAACGTACCATTTTTGGTACTATACTGACAACTATTATATATTGTACCATTAAGTATACATCAAAAATCAGCAGATGTCAAGTGTATCTATTGTACCAAAAAGTATACAAATAATTTGTACCAATTTTGGTACTTTTGCCAGTAGACAAAGTGTACCTTTTATGGTACAATAAAGTCACAAAGAAAGAGAGAGGCAAGCAATCATAGATTTCAAAGAGTATGCATAAGCGCGGAACAGGATACGAGCCGGGGAGAAACGCACGCAAAGCCTACCGCCGCTTGCCTCGATAAGACAAAGGAGAAAACACCATGAGCACCACAGAGATGACAAGCAAAGTCGAACAGCTTCGAGCGATGGAGGCAATCATCGCGGACATGAGCAAAGCCGCCGACGAAATCAGGGACGAAATCAAAGCGGAGATGACACGGAGAGGGACGCAGGAAATGGAAGTCGAACAGTACATTGTGAGATGGACAGCAGTACTGACACAGCGGTTTGATACTACATCATTCAAAAGAGCGTTACCCGACGTGTACAAAGCGTTCACAAAACAGACAGCAAGCAGACGCTTCACAATAGCATAACATAACGCTGACCTATCGGCGATACGGGGAAATACAAAACAATTTAAGGAGAAAACTAAAAATGGAAACAGTAGTAATAGACATATATGACATAGGCGCAGCATCTGACGTTCTCGCGTACATTTTGCAGGATATGCTTTTTGAAACGCCTATGTTCGCTCAAATCGACAACGTATCGAATCGGCTGACACTTCATATACCCGAAGCAGGTTTTAACGAAACGTTAGCCGAATTGAAAAAGACGTTAAACAAAATCGTCGAATGTGAAGTCACCGTTTTCAAAGTCAATCTCGAAACTAACGAGATAACACCATACACCTTCAAATTATAATGTAGTAAAATTAACGTCCGCTAAAGTGTACCAAAAAATCCTACATAATAGCGGACGTTTTCTTTTCAAAAATAACGAACGTTAAATATGATACGGAGGCAGTAATGGCAACATACGGTTACGCAAGGGTTAGCACACCGAAACAGAGCATCGAACGTCAGATAAGGAATATACGCGCGGCATATCCTGCATCAATCATATACCAAGAAACGTATACCGGCACGCAGACAGACGGGCGCAAAAGACTACAACAGTTATTGCGGACGGTTAAATCGGGTGATACAATCGTTTTTGATAGTGTGTCGCGTATGAGCCGTAACGCAGATGAAGGATTTAATTTATACCAAAAACTTTTTGACAATGGTATCGAACTCGTTTTCATAAAAGAACCGCATATCAACACCGCAACCTACAAAAGAGCTTTGAGCAATAATATCGAACTGACGGGAACAAAAACAGACATAATTCTCGAAGCCGTCAACAAATATTTGATGGAGCTTGCCAAAGAGCAGATTATAATAGCGTTTGCGCAAGCTGAAAAGGAAGTGACAGACTTGCATCAACGTACCAAAGAGGGCATCGAAACGGCACGTCTCGCAGGTAAACAAATCGGACAGCGACCCGGCAACAAACTCACCACCAAAAAGAGCATCGCCGCCAAACGCGATATTGCAAAATACTCGAAAGACTTTGACGGAGCATTGAATGATAAAGAGTGTATCAGATTAATCGGCGTATCACGCAACACTTATTATAAGTACAAGCGTGAGCTTTTCGCAGCGGAGAGGGACATATAGCACCATACCCCCACCGCCGCAGGATTGTATCTTTTCAGTTTGTTTAGTATCGGGGGTAATTAACATAATGTTATATCGTATAAAATATCTATAATAGATAATGTGATATACTTCACTCTATCACAAAAAACATTCGCAATATGACGCAACAGCATTGTGCAATATTGCCAACATTTTTTTAGTTGAATGTGCTGATTGCCGCCTTATTTTCACACTATTTTTCTCACCATTTGTTAAAAAATCAAACTGCGCGAAAAGATTCAATAATTGAGATTTCTTAAACTTTCATTAATCATATATAATAATTTCAAAAATACTCAATAATTGGTAGTTTTTATGCACAAATAGATAATTCAACATATATTAGCGTGTTTCAAGTGCGCATTGTGAAAACTGATAGAAATTTCGATAATAATATATTTTTGTTGATTTTGGGTCTAAAAAGTGGTAAAATACAAAGGCTGTTAGCAAAAAAAGATGATTCTACATAAAGGAGGTAATCGTCATGGACGGCAGCAATGCAAACAACGCTATAAAAGAGGTCGCTCTGCGAATTCGCGACCTGCGTGAAATTCTCGAGATATCGGAGGAGACGGCGGCCATTGCGACCGACGTGACCGTCGACCAGTACCGCGCGTACGAGCGCGGCGAGCTCGACTACTCCTTCACATTCATCTACAAGTGCGCGAAGCTGTTCGGCGTCGACGTGACCGACATACTCAAGGGCTCGAGCCCTAAGCTGTCGGAGTACTCGGTGACGAAGGCGGGCGGTGGACTGCCCATCGTGCGCAGAAAGGGTTTCTCGTACAACAACTTGGCGCCGCTTTTCAGGAACAAGATATCGGAGCCGTTCTACGTCGTCGCAAAATATTCGGAGGCGGAGCAGAACGAGCCTATCCATCTTTCGACGCACAAGGGACAGGAGTTCGACTACATAATCAAGGGCACGCTCAAAGCGCAGCTCGGCGAGCACATCGAGTATGTGTCGGCGGGCGACAGCATCTACTACGACAGCTCGATGCAGCACGGCATGATAGCGTACGGCGGCGAGGACTGCGAATTTATCGCAGTCGTGATGAACGCGGAGGGACTCGCTTACGAGTACCCGGAGGCGGACAAGATCGACACGTCGAAGGACGTGAAAATTCCCGCGAAGCGCGCGACGGTGGCGGACGAGTTCATCGACGTCGAGCTCAACGAAAACGGCACGCCGGTCAAGATCAACTTCAAGAACACAGAGCGCTACAACTTCGCATACGACACGGTCGAACGGCTTGCGAAGGAGCAGCCGGACAAGCTCGCGCTCATACACCTTGACAGCGACAAGACGGAGCGCAGATACACGTTTGCGCAGCTCGACCGCGACGTCAACATGGCGGCGAACTACTTCGCGTCGCTCGGCATAAAGAAGGGCGATCGCGTGATGCTTGTTCTGCGCCGTCACTACCAGTTCTGGGTGTCGATCTTGGCGTTTCACAAGATGGGCGTCATCGTTATACCGGCGACGACGCAGCTGATGAAGAAGGACTACGTGTACCGCTTCAACGCGGCGGGCGTCAGCGCCATAATCGCGACGAGACGCGACGGCGTGCCCGGTCACATCGACGAGGCTGTGCCTGAGTCGCCGACGCTGAGACTGCGCATCGCGGCAGGCACGGGACCGCAGGAGCCTGACGGCTGGCTCGATCTCGACGCGGAGCTCGCGTCGGGCAAGTGGTCGGCGGAGTACCCGCGCACGGCGGACACGCCTTGCGGCAGCGACACGATGCTGATGTACTTCACGTCGGGCACGACGGGATATCCGAAGATAGCGGCTCACGCGTACACGTATGCGCTCGGCCACTACATGACGGCGAAATACTG
>CANPXS010000023.1 GCA_947586625.1 uncultured Clostridia bacterium
CTGCTACCACCGCCACTGCCGCTGCCGCCTTTGATGGGGACGGCATACAGCGCTTTTTCGAGCTCTTCCATCGACTGTATACGATTTGCCGCGTAAAGCTCAAGCCCGTGCATAAGCGCCTTTTCACACTGTTTCGGTATTTTAACGCCAAGATCTCTCGGCAGTACGATCGTATCGCCTAATGTGCGCTCCGTAGCATATGGAGGCGTTTTGCCCGTAAGGCAGTAGTATATAGTCGCGCAAAGAGCGTAGACGTCCATCGTCGGCGCCGGCTTCGTCTTCGTATACTGCTCCGGCGGCGCATAGCCGTGCTTCAGTGACACCGTCTGAGTCCCGTCTTCCTGTGTCATTTCCTTGACGCATCCGAAATCAAGAAGCTTGACCTGCTCGTTCTCGAGCATCAGATTGTCGGGCGAGATATCGCGATGTATAAGTCCTTTTTTGTGCATATCGCCGATAGCGGAAAACAAGGGCTTGATCACATCGAAAAGATTTTTAGGATCCATTCTCCCGCCGTTCTTTTCAACGAGGCTCTTGAATGTCTCGCCGTCAACGTACTCCATGACGATATATGCTGTATTGTTTTTCTCGAAAAAGTCTCCGATATCTACGATGGAAGGCTGTTTCTTCATCTTCCCAAGAGCCCTCGCTTCATCAATAAAGCGCTCTTTTCCCTTTTCATAACTGATACGGGACGGACCGATGAAGCTCGTTACATCTGTGGAAACGGCATTGTTGCGCGTTGCTCTGTCAACGGGATAGTACTCCTTTATCGCCACCTTGATCTCGAGAATCACATCGTAGGCTATGTATGTTATCCCGAAGCCGCCTTCACCGAGAACACGCCCTATCATGTATCTTCCGTTAAGCATCGTTCCCGGAGGTAAATGGTGCGGCGACGGGACATAGCTGTCCGGGGTCATCCCGCAAGACGCGCATACGCCATCGTCCCCCAGCTGACCCATACAATATGGGCATAATCGTTTATCCATACGCTGACTCCTTTAACTGGTCTTTTGCTGTTTCCTGCTGCGGCGCCGGTATCCGACTTGTTTTATCGAATCGGATACCGGCACAAGCGTCAGGCGAAAATATCAAAACCTGAAAAAAATCAGAACAATGAGTGCGATCGTCGCTACGATGCCGAGCGCGATCAAAGCCGGTATTCTATACTTTTCCCACTGAAACGACGGAGGCGGAGGCGGAGGCGGCGGAGGATAAAGTGAAGGATCAAGTTGAAGCATAAGATCCTTCACTCTTTGCGTACGCTCCGCCGGCTGCAGCGCGCACCCCTTCATAATCGCCTGCTCGACATTTATCGGTATCGCTATTCCGAACGAGGATATCGACGCCATCGGATCTGCGGCGCCGGCCCCCATTGCATATAACCTGTCCGTTGCCGTCTTCGGGACACAACCTGTGATACAAAAATAAATTGTGGCGCACAGAGCGTAAACATCGGTGTATGTATCCTGATCATGGCGCGTATACTGCTCGATGGGAGCAAAGCCCGGCTTTAACAGTATCGTCATGCTGCGCCCGTCCTCCGTGGAACGCGCGCATCCGAAATCAAACAGTGTCAGCGTCCCGTTCGGCATGAGCATTATATTGTCCGGCGCAATGTCCCTGTGTATTACTCCTGCGTCATGGATGTGCTGTATGCTTTGCATGAGCGGGATAAACAGTTTAATCGCCGTATCGCAATCCATGGGACCGGAGCGGCTCACCACATTCTTCAGCGTCACACCGTCCAAATATTCCATTACGATATAAGCAGTCGCGTTTGCCTGAAAGAAATCCATGACATGGACGATCCCGTCCACGTCGCGGAGCGCAATCAGCATACTCGCTTCTCTTAAAAAGCTTTCTCTGCCTTTTTCGAACGCGTCGGCTTTCTGCGGTATCGGACGTATTTCTCCGTTTTCCATGCGAGTCGGGTTGCACATATTGGGAAAATATTCTTTAATGGCTACCTTTATCCCGGATGCAAGCTCTTTACCGATGTACGTTATACCAAAGCCGCCCTCGCCGAGAACGCGTCCGAAGTAATACGATCGACCGCTGCCGTCGCTTTTCAGCACAGCGCCGACCGGCATTTGATTATCCGCATTTTTTAAGATCACGCTTTTGCCGCAATGCGGACATATCGTATCCGTGCCGTAGATCTCTTCCATGCAGTTCGGGCAGAATACTCCCGCCATATTATTATCCTTTCTTTACGTCTATAACGAAGCTTTCCTTGGGTGTGCCGAGATAGAATGTATCTCCCGAATGGATCTCGATGGGCTCCTTCGCCATGAGCTTTCTGCCGGGCGCTATGAACGTGCCGTGAGTCGAACCGAGATCCTCTATGTACAGCTTGCCGTTCTTAAAGGAAACAGCGCAATGCTGACGGCTGACGCCGGGCGTATTTTCAGGTACGACCATGTTGCAGGCGCTGCGGTCGCGTCCTATTACGAGCGGCTGCTTCGTGCTTACATAGACTCGCTTGCCGCTCAGCGCTCCGCTCGTGCCCTGAACACGGAATCCGGAATCATCGTTTCTCGGATGCGGGGGGTCCACGAGCACAGGCGGAGTCACAGGCGGATTCACAGGCGTTTTTGGTTTGCGCGTCGCAACAATGATTATTACGGCAACGATAACTACAAGCAGGACTGCTGCTGCGATCACGACCGGAACAACGGGGAAATCGGACTCCGTGTCCGTATTCGGGTCATTCGGGTCAATTTTATAATAACTGATGTTGTTCTTGTCAAGCAACTCAACGATCTCGACGGCGCTGATACCGTACTGTGTGGACTCGACCCTGTTGCCGTCGTCTTGAAACTCATATCTCGTGCTTATCCCTATAGCATTACCTTCGGCAGTCACCATAGGTCCGCCTGAGTTGCCGTGCCATATATCAGTATCCGTTTGAATGCGGCGCACACCTGTACCGCCCACGGTAACGAAACGGCTGATCAGTCCGCTCGTTATCGACACATCGGAGATGCCCCATTTAGATGTCGGGTCTATCACGTAGCTGTCGTCTGCGAGTCCTGGATAACCAAGCGCATATACAGGGGCACCGACCATGTCTTCCGTTGGCACCTCGATCGCGAGCGGCACGCGCTTGTTTGTCGGTTTTTCGATGCGCAGAAGTGCAAGATCTCTGTGCTCGTCATACGCAACGACATAAGCGTTTACATAGTCTTCAGAGTCAAAGAACACACGCACATATACCTTAACACCGGTATTTATGACCGTACCGTCGTCCAGCTGGTATTTGAACGGCTCGCCGGCATCCCATGCAAGATAATCTTCGATAACGTGGTGGTTCGTCAACACATACTCAGGATCCTTGCCCGGGTGACCTATGAAAAATCCGGAGCCGTAGGTTGCTGCATCATCCATTCCATAGGCGGCGCTTCCGAGGCGCTCCTCGACAACAACGACTGCGTTTTTCGCGTCTGTGTACGATTTCACCCCGTTGGAGCTTTCAGAGGCGCATCCCGTAAGGAGCACCGCAAGCAGAATCAGCGTGCATAATAAAAGCGAAATAAATCTCTTTTTCATAATTTTTATCCTCTCTGTCAAATATTGACCCATGCGGCTGCCGCCGTGTTATTGTCGTTGTCCGCCGGTATGCGTCCGGCGAGTATTTTTCGCATAGAAGCGATCCATTCGTCAGGCGATGCGGCGCGTCTCAGCTCAGCCGTCATTTCCGCTTCGAGAACATATTCCCAGAAACCGTCGGAACACAAAAGAAACGCGTGTTTCCCCTGCGCCAGTGTCTCCGAAGCCGTGTCGATGGCGAGCTCGCCTTCAAGCCCGAGTGCGCGGAAAATTTTGCTTCTGTCAGCGTGAAAACGTATCTGATCGGGCGTTATTTCACCCAAGAACACCGCTACCTGCGAGGCGCTGTGATCACGCGTCTGACCGACGAGCACGCCGTCGATAAAGTGATACAGCCGCGTATCTCCCGCAAAAGCCCATGCCGCAGTACCGTTCTTTATCACAAGCATCACGGCGGTCGACTTCATCTTGCAGGCGGGCGTCTGCATAGAACATATCTTCTCGTGCGCCGCTAAAAGCAGCTCTTCAAGATGCGAAGGCTCCGCAGTCCCGTTCCATTTATCGCATACAAGCTCGACTGCGGCGCGCGACGCCGCATCGCCGCCGCCGTGACCTCCGAGGCCGTCGCACAAAATCAGAAGCGTTCCTCCGTTCCGCGCCACGATCCTTACAGAGTCTTCATTACATGTTCTCCCGCCTATATCGGAATAATATGCTGTTTCGACCAAAGCTTGATCCTCCGTAAATCAGTTTTCAGGCGATTCTGTGCCGGGAACGTCGATTTTTTCCGCAGCTGCGGATACGGAAACTGCCGAAGCGACCGAATTATTTTCATCCGCGCGTTTCTCCGCCAGACACTCTAAGATAATGCCTGTATAGTTATCCTGATTCTGATAATGTTTCTCCGCGATCGTATTACGTATCATTTCGGCTGCCTCGGCGGCAGGATGCTCAAGCGCGCTCGTAAGCTCCGACACTCTTATCGCGTTGTATATACCGTCGCTCATAAGCATGATCTTATCGCCCGGACGTATCTCTATCGGCGACGCGGGCATATCGATATACTTGAGTTTGCCCATGCCGACGAAGCTCGTAAGTCCCGAGCCTCTTTTGTCCGTATAGACGTTCTGCAATGTCAGTTCCCCGTTGACGGCTTTCAAAGCAAGCTCGTTTTTGTATATATGCTCACGGTTTAAATGAAGGAGCATGCCGTCGCGGTAAAGGCATATACGGCTGTCGCCCACGGACACGAAGGAGAAAAAGTTTCCCCGCATGTAACCCATAATAAGGGTGGAACCGCAGCGCTTATAGCCGTTGGGACCCAAAAGTCTGTCGACAGCCTTCACGGCTCCGGAAGTAAGAGTTAAAAGCGTCTCTTCATGCGTCGCCTGACCCTGAAATGCCAAAAATGTGTCAAGCACAGCCTCAACGATCGTCTGACTCACCTTGTCGCCGTCCTCAAGACCTCCCATACCGTCCGCGACGACGGCAAGCAGTCCTCTGTCATACATGATGGACGTATCTGACACCGCAAAGCAGTCCTGCTGATATTCTCTCGCGCCCTGTTCATGGAGCTTACCGATAGAGACATCCCTGACGATTCGTGCAGCAGGCTTTGACGACTTTTTTGCACGGTAAAGACATATCGCCAGCACCGTTACCGCCGCCAAAAGCACGACCGTGACGACGGCAGCTGTCAGCGTAAACTCCAAAGGGATATTATTCCAAAAAGCATTTGGAATACCTCCCGTTTCCGCCGACGTCACTGCGGCATTTGCCGTTGTATCTGCAATATGGGCTGTAGTTTCCGCTATTCCCGCCGTAGTCTCCGCTATTCCCGCCGTAGTCTCGGCTATTCCTGCCGTAGTCTCGGCGATATCCGCCGTAGTTTCCGCAATCTTTGCCGTTGTTTCAGCTATGGCTGCGGCGGTCGTTTCCGCCCCCGTTAACGTTGTGATGAGCAAGTTGAATAACTTCATCGAAATTATTTACTCCGCGTCGCCCCAGCTGAATCCGTCGCCGCACAGCGGAACGAATACAAGTTTTGTGTTGCCTATTACTATACGGTCGTACAGATGGAGCTCGGTGCTTCCGCCGATCACAGGACCATTATTAACAGAAATCAAGTTTTTGCCCTGCTCGTGACCGATATAGAAACGCTTGTCCTGAGGGGAATATGCGATCACCGAGTCCTTTTCACCCGAGATCCCCATATCGCCGTTTATTACGATATCGCCGCGCTCGCGCCCGATGTAATTATATCCCGTATGGATACGGTAATCGGTGCCGCGGCACGGACCGGAAACTGCCACGAGCCAGCCGACGACAGGAGCAAGAGAACCTGCGGGCGTTGAATCGTCTACGAACTGAGTATGTCCGATGTCCGATCCCTGGATCGTTTCCGGCGGGACGGTCAAACCGCTGCCCATATAATCGACGCCGCCCGTCGGCGAAACGGTCACACCGCCGCCCTGATATACGCCGCCCGTCGGCGGGACGGTCATTCCGCCGTAAGGATCGGACGTGGGCAAAAAGGTCCCCATTTCACCGGAACAGAAAGGACAGCTTTTGTACCTGTTTGCGTCGTAATAGTGATTATTCGGGCACTTAACGATGTTTTGTTTTACTTCTGCCATGAGAGTTTCCCTCCAAAAGCTAAATTTTTTGTGTTCTAAATTATAAAAACGGTGTCACCGCATTTATATCGTTACAAGTTCAAATCGTTACAAGTTCAAACTGTACGTAGCCGCTCCCAAGATAAAAACGCATTCCGACGTACACAGGATGAGGATATTGCGGCGGCAGTTTTCGTCCGTCCGACAAAAACGTGCCGTATGTTGAGCCCAAGTCCGTTATCACCGGCGAACCGTTTACGTTCTGTACCGAACAGTGCCGAGCGCTTATACCGGGTGAATTTTCCGGAAGACGTATAGCGCAACTTATGTCGCGCCCTATCATGACTCCCGACGAACTGATCGGATATATATGCCCCTGAAGAGGACCGGCAATGCATTTCACGCCGAGAGTTCCGACGCGAGAGCCGCCGACCGGCTTTATCGGTCCCCCACCCGGGTACTTTACACTGTATCCGTACGCATTCGGTGCGGGATTGCTGTCCTCTGTAAGCCATATGATGAGCAGTATGAAGCCGACAAGCGGGACAAATGAGACCAGCAGATAGACCCCCGACCTGTTCGTATCGTGAAGTCTTCTTACAGCCACGGCAATACCGGGTATGAGCACTGCTAAAGAGTAGACAGGTCCGAGCAGTATCGCCAACGGCCAAATTATCATGATTCCTATCCACACCAATACATTAAACAAATAAAAAAACCAAAACTCGCTTCGCCGTGCCCGTCCCGAAAAATTTGCATAATTGCGGAATACGTTTGTTACGGCCCCCCAAAAACTCATAATCATATACTCCTTTTTGCTGTGTCTGTAGTACAGACGATATTTTAAAACCGACATCGGCTATATGGGTCATCATTCGCGGATAAATCAGAGTCTTGGACATGAATATCAGTATGATTTATTATATTATATCAACTATAAGATTGAATTTGGTATGCAATTTGCATATTTTTGTCGTTTTATAAATAAAAATGTGAAAAATGCTGCTTCGGCGCTTTAATGTGCATCCGGACCTTTTTCTACGGTATCGGAGTACGGATGAAGTGTGTCGGGCAGTTCTCTGTGTTGCTGTGGCAGTTGACGAATATGAAACTCTTATGCCGCATCTCAAAGCGTCTTTTGCTGCATTATCGCCCGGAGAACTTACAGCATGTATTTCGGCAGGCCCTTGCAAAGCGTACGCCGGCTGCGGGTTACACCTGTTTTTGCGATAAGGTACAATATCTTTCACAAAAACGTGAGGGCAAAAATATAGATATGCTCACATTTTGATAGCAATGAAGTCATCACAAAACAATCGAAAGTGACAATTTCACACCTATTGCGTACCCCCCATTTTTCGATCATAAGATCTGTGTGATTTTACCATCTCTTTTTTTCTTACTGTAACATTTCTATTGTAATCCTGCACGATTTAACAATCATATTTGCGCCGGCATATTGCATTTATCGTTTTTATGTGGTATGATCATATCAGGCAAAGAACGAATGTTCTTATACGGAGGCACACAGTATGGATGCAGCGAGAAGAAAGGTTTATGTTGAGGTGGAGGTCACGCATAAAGTCGACGGCTCCGCAAGACCGAATCTGATAACGTTTGAAAACGGGGAAAAGTATGAGATAGACCGCGTCATACACAGCTGCCGCGCTGCGTCTACAAAGGTCGGCGGTATGGGGATACGGTATACGGTCCAGATATGCGGCAAGCCGACGTTTTTGTATGACGAGGAAAACGGCAGATGGTTCGTCGAAGCGAAACGGATATAAAACAGCCGACGGAGCAGTTATTTTGAACGCAGGTCCTTTTTTAAGGTGTGCGGGAGAACATAAGTTCTAATATCCGACATTTTGCCGTCTGTTCGGGACGAGCGCGCGAGTCCGTTTTACGCGGTCTGCGGTGAGATATGAAAGGCTGTCATGCATATGGAAAAAACGTATATTGCGATAGACCTCAAGTCGTATTATGCATCGGTCGAGTGCAGCGAGCGGGGGCTCGACCCGCTGACGACAAATCTCGTCGTCGCCGATCTGTCGAGGACGGAGAAGACGATATGCCTCGCCGTCACGCCGTCGCTGAAATCGCTCGGCGTACCGGGGCGTCCGCGTCTGTTCGAGGTCGTCGAAAAAGTAAAGGAGATAAACGCCGAGAGACGTGCGCGAGCGCCGCACGGGACGTTTTTGGGCAAATCGAGCGACATCGGGGAGCTGCGGCGTCGTCCCGAGCTCGCGCTCGATTACATCGTCGCGAAGCCGAGGATGGCGTACTACATCGAATACAGCACAGTCATTTATCAGGTGTATCTGAAATACGTCTCACCCGCCGACATCCACGTTTACAGCATCGACGAGGTGTTCATCGACGCCACCGCGTATTTGAAAAAATACGGCATGACGCCGCGCGAGCTCGCTATGACGATGATACGCGACGTTCTCGCGACTACGGGCATAACGGCCACAGCCGGCATCGGCACGAATCTGTATCTGTGCAAGATAGCGATGGACATTGTGGCGAAGAAAATGCCTGCCGACAAGGACGGGGTGAGGATAGCGGAGCTCGACGAGCACTCGTACCGCGAAAAGCTGTGGGAGCACAGACCGTTGACGTCGTTTTGGCGAGTCGGGCACGGGACAGCGTCAAAGCTCGAGGCGAACGGGATGCTCACGATGGGGGACGTGGCGCGAATGTCGCTTTCGCGGTACGGGGAGGACAGACTGTATAAGCTGTTCGGCGTAAACGCGGAGCTTTTGATAGACCATGCGTGGGGATGGGAGCCGGTCACGATAGCGGATATCAAATCGTACAGACCGGAGAGCAGCAGTCTCAGCTCGGGTCAGGTTTTGTCCGAGCCGTACACGTTTGAAAAGGCGAGAGTCGTGGCGCGGGAGATGGCGGATGCGCTCGCGTACGATCTTATCGAAAAAAAACTCGTCACGGATCAGATAGTGGTGACAGTCGGATACGACAGCGCGAACATGAAGGACCCGAATGTCGCGCTGCGGTATCGCGGTATGACGGTGACGGACAGATACGGGCGGGAGGTGCCGAAGCATGCACACGGCACGCAGAGGCTGAAAAAGCACACGTCCGCAGGTTCCGTTATCGAGAGCACGGTGACGGCGCTGTTCGACAGTGTCGTCGATAAAAAGCTGCTGATACGGAACATCAATATATGCGTTGCAGGTCTTGTGCCGGAAGGTGAAGCGGATGACGACGGGGCGCCCGAGCAGTTGTCGTTTCTCACCGACAATGAGGCTGAGGCGCGTGAGCGCGAAAAGGAGAGATTTGAACTCGAGCGTGAGCGGAGCCGTCAGGAGGCCGTCTTGAGCATACGGAAGCGATTCGGCAAAAACGCCATTTTGCGCGGTCTCGATTACGAGGACGGCGCGACGGCGCGGGAGCGCAACGGTCAGATAGGCGGTCACAAAAAGTGAACGATTATGTCGGGGAGGGGATAAAAATGTCGGACAAGTACAGGGATATAATCGATCTGCCGCATAAGCAGTCGGCGGTGAGAAAGCACATGTCGATGCGCGACAGGGCGGCGCAGTTCGCGCCGTTTTCGGCTTTGACCGGGTACGGCGACGCGATCGACGAGACTGCGCGGCGCACAGAGGAAAAGATGTGCGGGAGCGAGTGGGATCAGGACGAGCGATTATATGCGCCGCAATAAAAAAATTTGTTTTGGTGTAAAACAGGCTGTTTTTTGCGTTATTTGGAGCGAAAGCGGAGGAAAGAGTCAATCTCATACCGATTGAATACACTCAAACAAAGAATTCCGTGTGATTATCTCGAGCAATCACTGAGAATATTGTTTTCGTTCGCCGGCGGAGACAAGCACATCCTTCGGATGTGCCGCCGAGCACCAAACGATTTACCAGCGGAGGCGAAGCCGAGCACCGAACGGTACGTACCGATAATTTATTCGTGCACAGATAAAGGATAAAATAAAAAAGTTACAGAAAGGTTTGAAAGGAGCGCGAGGGAAACTTTCCTAAAAAGTTTCCCTCGCATCTACTCATCTCTAATACCCTACAAAATCATTGACAACCGACATGGCGGGCGGTATAATAAAGGCATGGAACAGACTATCGGAACATACGTCTGCGGGAGCGAGGCGGAAACGGAGTCGGCGGGCGAGGCGCTCGCGCGGACGATAGAGGAAAAAGAGGGAGAGGGCATACGCGGCACGTTCGTCGCGATGTACGGCGAGCTCGGCGCGGGCAAGACAGCGTTCGTGCGCGGCATGGCGAGAGTGCTGTCGCCATGCAGCACGGTGCGCTCGCCCACGTACACGGTCGTAAACGAGTACGGACGCGGCAAAGTGCCGTTCTACCACTTCGACCTCTACCGCATAACGGACGACGATGACCTCTACTCCGTAGGCTACTACGACTACATCGACCGAGGCATCTGCGTCGCCGAGTGGAGCGAAAACGCGCAGGACTCGCTGCCGTCGCCGCGGTACGAGGTCAAAATAGACAAGACGGGCGAGAACACGCGAAATATCGCCGTGTCATATATCGGGTGACATAAAATGCTTATCCTTGCAGTAGATTCAACAGCGAAAACAGCCGCCGCCGCGCTCGTCCGCGACGGGGAGAGCGTCGGCAGCGTGACGCTCGACGCGGGCAATACGCACAGCGAAACGCTCCTGCCCGCCGTCGAATTTTTGCTCTCGTCGGCGTGCCTCAACATAGACAACATCGACGTGTTCGCGTGCGCGACGGGCCCCGGCTCGTTCACCGGCGTCCGCATCGGCACGGCTGCGGTCAAGGGACTCGCGTTCGGACGCGGCAGCGTCTGCGCCGCCGTCGACGTGCTCGACGCGATAGCGGAAAACTTAGCCGATACGGACTGCATCGCGTGCCCCGTCATGGATGCGAGACGCGGGCAGGTCTACACCGCCGTGTACGAATGCCGCGGCGGCGATATAAAAAAGCTGACCGATGATATGGCGATATCGGCGGACGAGCTCGGCGGCGTGATCGCCGCGATAAATACGGAGCTGCCGGTGATGTTCGCCGGCGACGGCTACGACATCGTTTACCCGAAGCTGTCGGCGAGACTGCCGAACGTCAGAGAAACGCCGCGCATTTTGCGCGGTCACAGCGCCGTGTCGGTCGCGAGAGCCGCGATGAGGGATATCGAATGCGGCAAAGACCTCGTCGACGCGGAGACGCTGTCGCCGCTCTATCTGCGTCCGTCGCAGGCGGAGCGCGAGTACGCGGAAAAGCATACGGAAACGAAAAACGACTGATTATATTACAGTAAATTTAACGGCAGACGCCGTTGTGCGCGTCCGGGGAGTGCCCCGGGGAAAGGACTGCATATGAAGATCGCACTTGCCGCCGACCACGGCGGCTACAAGCTCAAGGACGCTATAATCGCGCATCTTAAAGAGCGCGGCATCGAGACGGTCGATTTCGGCACGAACAGCGCCGACTCCTGCGACTATCCCGACTACGCCGATCCGCTCTGCCGTGCCGTCGCAGGCGGGGAATGCGACCTCGGCGTGCTCGTCTGCTCGACGGGGCTCGGCATGTCGATGGCGGCGAACAAGCATCGCGGCATACGCGCCGCGTGCTGCTCGGAGACTGTCAGCGTCGAGCTGACGCGCAGCCACAACGACGCAAACGTGCTGTGCCTCGGCGCATTCATCGTCGGCGAGCACACGGCGTGCAAAATGGTAGACATTTTCATAGATACGCCGTTCTCGGAGGGCGAGCGCCATATGCGCCGCGTCGGCAAGGTGAACGCGCTCGACGATGCGAAATGACGCGAAATAAAACGACCCCGTGCGGGCGGCGCGGCGCGAGCCTCGCCGCCCGTTTTTTGTGCAAAAGTATGTACGGAAATACTTTTTTGCAGGAAAAACGCATTTTTTGACGATGTGGTACTTGATATTTGCGCACGGTTGTGATAATATGAGGTGGTACATAAAATAATACTACCGACAATTATACTTATATTACTTACCATCCTTAAAGGAGGATATCAAAAATGGCACTTACACCGAAGGAGATCGAGGCTAAGACCGAACAGTTGAAGGCTTTCATCGCGGAGCATAAGGACGTCGACGGACCTCTTATGCCGATAATGCAGGAGGCGCAGAACCTTTTCGGTTATCTCTCCCTCGATACTCAGGAGCTCATCGCCGATTCTCTCGGCATCCCCGTGACCGACGTCTACGGCGTCGCGACGTTCTACGCGCAGTTCTCGCTCAAACCGAAGGGCGATAACGTCGTCAGCGTCTGCACCGGTACGGCATGCTACGTCAAGGGCGCGCAGGCGGTACTCGACAAGGTCGTCGAGATACTCGGCATCGCGCCGGGTGAGACGACGGACGACGGCAAATTCACGATCCAGGAGACGCGCTGCCTCGGCTGCTGCGGTCTCGCGCCTGTCATGACGATCAACGAGACCGTCTACGGCAGACTTACGCCCGCCGATATCAAGGGCATACTCGAAAAGTATCAGTGATCGGGTGATATCGGAAGATCCGCGCTCGACGCGCATATTTGACGTGCCGCGCGCGGTACTCGAGCTTGTGGAAAACGCGCTCGACGCAGGAGCCGAAAATATCCGCGTGCGCATCGCAGACGGTGACACCGTCACCGCTGTCGTCGAGGACGACGGGCGGGGCATGACGGAGGACGAGATCGAAAAAGCGCTTCACGGCGGATACAGCACGAAGCCGACACCCGGCGGGCACGGCATATGCATGTGCCGCACGGCGGCAGTCGCTGCGGGCGGCTCGCTCAAAATCGAGAGCGGCGGCTGCGGCACTGTCGTGACCGTATGCGCGCCGCGCGCAAACGCGAAAACGGACAACATCGCGGACGCGGTATTTGCCATATCGTGCGGACGCGCGGGAACGCGCGTAACGCTTACGCGTGAGAGCATGTGCGGCGGATATTCGATATCGTTTGATACGGGCGCGTCGGCGCATGACGCGCTGCGGCTTGAGAGAGTCGTTTGCGAACATGAGCTTGATTTAACAAGAAAATAATTATACTTTTTTCCGGAGGAAAAATCTATGGCTGTCAAGATAAAGACAATAGAGGATCTTGAAAGTATCCGCGCGTCCATGAGGGACAAGATATGCCTTCGCGAGGGATTTGCGGACGCATGCGTCGTCGTCGGCATGGGAACGGCCGGGATCGATGCGGGGGCGCGCGAGGTGCTCCACGCACTCGTTGACGCAGTCGATAAAAAGGGACTTTGCGACCGCGTGACGGTCATGCAGTCCGGCGCCGTTACGGGCGAGGGCGCGCCGATTGTCGAGATCCGCAAAAAGGGCGCAGACACCGTCGTAAAGACGAACGTAACGCCCGCGGACGCCGAAGCGATCGTTGCCGAAGCTGCCGAGTAAACAACATCTAATTATAATCGGAGGATAAACAAATGTATCGTGCACACGTTCTTATCTGCGCGGGCACCGGATGCACCTCGTCCGGCAGCGCGCAAGTAAGAGAGGCTCTCAAAAAAGAGCTTGAAGCAAAGGGACTCACGGACGAGGTCAAGGTCGTAATGACGGGCTGCTTCGGTCTGTGCGCACTCGGTCCCATCATGATCGTATATCCCGAGGGCTCCTTCTACGCGAGAGTCACGGCTGATGAAATACCCGAGATCGTCGAGGAGCATCTGCTCAAGGGTCGTCCCGTCGAAAGACTCATCTACAACGACCCGGTCGCAGGCTCGACCGAACCCGCTAAGTCGCTCAACGACACCGCGTTCTACCGTTCGCAGCGCAGAGTCGCGCTCCGCAACTGCGGCGTTATCGACCCCGAAAATATCGACGAATACATAGCTCGCCGCGGATATGAGGCGCTCTATCGCTGCCTCTGCGAAAAGACTCCGCAGGAAGTCATCGACACCGTTCTCGCATCCGGACTTCGCGGACGCGGCGGCGCAGGCTTCCCGACGGGCAGAAAGTGGCAGTTTGCAACGGCACCCGCGCCTAAGAAGTACGTGGTCTGCAACGCCGACGAGGGCGACCCCGGCGCGTTCATGGACCGTTCCGTCCTCGAGGGCGACCCGCACGCCGTTATCGAGGCTATGGCTATCGCCGGCTACGCTATCGGCGCCGACGAGGGCTACATCTACGTCAGAGCCGAATACCCTATAGCTGTCAAGCGTCTCGGCATCGCCATCAAGCAGGCGCGCGAGTACGGTCTTCTCGGCAAGGACATATTCGGCACGGGCTTCAATTTCGATATCCAGCTCCGTCTCGGCGCAGGCGCGTTCGTCTGCGGTGAGGAAACGGCGCTTCTGACCTCCATCGAGGGCAACCGCGGCGAGCCGCGTCCGCGTCCTCCGTTCCCGGCGGTCAAGGGTCTGTTCGGCAAGCCGACCGTCATCAACAACGTTGAGACGTACGCGAACGTCGCACAGATAATCCTCAACGGACCGGAATGGTTCGCATCAATGGGAACAGAAAAGTCGAAGGGCACGAAGGTCTTCGCGCTCGGCGGCAAGATCAACCACACGGGACTTGTCGAGATCCCGATGGGCACGCCTCTGCGCACCATCATCGAGGAGATCGGCGGCGGCATTCCGAACGGCAAGAAGTTCAAGGCTGCTCAGACGGGCGGTCCTTCCGGCGGATGCATCCCGGCGTCCCTCATCGACACACCCGTCGACTACGACAACCTCATCGCGATCGGCTCCATGATGGGCTCGGGCGGACTTATAGTCATGGATGAGGACAACTGCATGGTCGATATCGCGAAGTTCTTCCTCGAGTTCACGGTCTCCGAGTCGTGCGGTAAGTGCGCTCCGTGCCGTATCGGTACGAGAAGAATGCTCGACATCCTCACCCGCATAACCGAGGGCAAGGGCGAAGAGGGCGACATCGAAAAGCTCATCGAGCTCGGCAACGAGATCAAGGCGACTGCGCTCTGCGGACTCGGTCAGACGGCTCCGAACCCGGTGCTCTCCACGATCCGCTACTTCCGCGACGAGTACGAGGCTCACATAAAGGAAAAGAGATGTCCCGCGGGCGCGTGCAAGGCGCTTGCCAAGATCACGATCGATCCCGAAAAGTGCAAGGGATGCTCTCTCTGCTCGACGAAGTGCCCTGTCGGCGCTATCTCCGGCGAGGTAAGGAAGCCGTTCGTGATCGACCAGTCGAAGTGCATAAAGTGCGGCGTCTGCCTCGCAACGTGCAGATTCGGCGCTATTTCCAAGAAATAATTGTGGAGGTAAGAAAGTGAACAACGTAACACTTACGATCGACGGCATACAGGTCACCGTTCCCGCCGATTATACTATACTCGAAGCGGCACGGGAAGCTAACATCAATATCCCGACGCTTTGCTACCTCAAGGACGTCCAGCAGATAGGCGCCTGCCGCATGTGCCTCGTCGAGGTCGTGGGCGGACGCGCGCTCCAGGCGGCGTGCGTGTCCCCCGTAAGCGAAGGCATGGTAGTCAAGACGAACACGGAGAAGATTCGCAAGTCGAGAAAGACCATACTCGAGCTGCTCCTTTCCAATCACAACCGCGAATGCACGTCCTGCGTGCGTTCCGCTAACTGCGAACTCCAGGCGCTCTGCCGCGAGTACGGCGTCGACGATTACCCGTACGACGGCGAAATGTCCGAGACGACGATAGACGAAATGTCGCCCTCGATCGTCCGCGACAACTCTAAGTGCATCTCCTGCCGCCGCTGCATCGCGACGTGCACGAAGATACAGAAGATAGGCGCTATCGGCGTTTCCAAGCGCGGCATCAACACGACGGTCGGCTCGATATTCGGCCGCTCGCTCGTCGATTCTCCGTGCGTCAACTGCGGACAGTGCATACTCGCATGCCCGGTCGGCGCTCTCCACGAGAAGGAAAGCATCTCCGACGTATGGGCGGCTCTCCACGATCCCGACAAGTACGTGGTCGTACAGCCCGCACCGGCAGTCAGAGTCACGATAGGCGAAGAATTCGGTCTGCCGATGGGCACGGTCGCAACGGGCAAGCTCGCTACGGCGCTCCACAGAATGGGCTTTGACAAGGTGTTCGACACCGATTTCGGCGCTGACCTCACGATAATGGAAGAGGGCAACGAGCTGATCGAGCGCATCTCGAACGGCGGCACGCTCCCGATGATAACGTCCTGCTCGCCCGGCTGGGTCAAGTACTGCGAGACGTTCTATCCCGAGTTCATACCGAATCTGTCGTCCTGCAAGTCCCCGCACGAGATGGCGGGCGCGGTCATCAAGTCCTACTTCGCAGAGAAGGAAGGCATAGATCCCGCGAAGATATACGTAGTATCCGTAATGCCGTGCACGGCGAAGAAGTTCGAGGCAAAGCGCGAGGAGCTGTCGAACGGCGGTCTTGCCGACGTTGACGCTGTCATCACGGTCCGCGAGCTCGCGAGAATGATAAAGTCCGCCGGCATCGACTTCGCACGTCTGCCGGACGGCGACTTCGACAAGCTCTGCGGCGAGTCGACGGGCGCGGGCGTCATATTCGGAGCTACGGGCGGCGTCATGGAGGCTGCGCTCCGCACCGTTTACGAAAAGGTGACGGGCAAGGAGCTCGCAGATGTGAACTTCCACGAAGTCCGCGGCATCGAGGGCATCAAGGAAGCCGAGATCGACCTTGACGGCAAGAAGATCACGGTCGCGGTCGCACACGGTACGGGCAACGCGTCCGAGCTTCTCGAAGCTGTAAAGCGCGGCGAGAAGGAGTACACGTTCATCGAGATCATGGGCTGCCCGGGCGGTTGCGTGACCGGCGGCGGTACGCCTATCGTATGCTCGAAGGATCTCCAGTACGTGAACCCGAAGGTGGAGAGAGCGAAGGGACTCTACGCCGAGGACGAGGGTAAACCGAAGAGAAAGTCGCATGAGAACGAGGAGATCAAGGCTCTCTACGACAACTATCTCGGCGAGGTCGGCGGTCATAAGGCTCACGAGCTGCTCCATACGCACTATGTTGCGAGAGTAAAGTACACGAGATAAAACCTATAGCAGATATAAAGGGAGAGGAGACATCCTCTCCCTTTGTTATGTCGTGCGGCGCAGAACCAGCCTCACCACACTTTCCGCTTTGCGGAAAGTGTGCGCGTTGCCCGTTTGCGCAGATTTATGCATATATTCACACAATATGCAGAAGTTAAAAGAAATTTAAGCGTTTGTTCCGTTATTCTTAAAACTTTCGGCGATACGAGTATGATATAATTTGTTTATAAAGAACGCCGGCTTGTCGGAGCCGGTACAAATAAGCGTTTATCAAAAAAACGGAGAATTTGATCACATGAAAAAATCATCGCGGGACATTTATTATGAAAGCCTTACATAATATTCTTTCGGGGTTATACGACATATTCTGCAGCAGCAAAACGATGTTTGTGCTCATGATCATCGGGATCATTTCGAGCGATCTGATCCTCATATACTGCTACTCATCATATGCCGTATATAAACAGAGCTCGCTCGTCGGGACAGGCACTTCGGCACGGAAATATTCTGTGCCTAACGACGGCAGTTTATCTTTTGATGAGATCGAAACGCTCGGAATCGACGCTGACCTCATGCGGACATACGATGTGACCGATTATCCGGCGCCCGATGCGACCTCGCAGGAGGGGTACACGGAATTAAAAATAGTATCCCCTGACGGAACGGAGGCTGCGTTCGTGATGTCTGATCAGACATCCTCAAAAACAATACCGCCTGTAATACGCGCATTTCATAATAATATTACCGATGCCGACATTATGCTCGGGGAAGGTCGGTTTGACGATGATCCGTATGAAATGATAGTTCCGTATAACAGCGTCACAGCTTCATTAAAGTATGATCCGATGACAGATTCATACGGCACGGTCGACATGGACGGGCACACGTTTCGCGTTATCGGCGTTTCATCATCGGACGGGATCCTGATCATTCCTTACGGCACATTCATCGAACTCGGATATAAGCCCGAATATATCGGGTATTATACTCTTGATATATTGCCGCGTGAAGAAAGCGTCGACCTCAGAGAAAGCATTGCCGAAGCATACGGATGCGGCAGCGGAAGCGTATCATATCCGTACCGTTACTATGACGCCGCCGAGCGCGATTACATATCCCTCGCCGCACTTCTTTTCCTTGTTTATCTTATCTCTATGCTTGCGTTTTTGTTCTATATGATGTTTTTCGCGGAGCGCTCGCTGCGCACATATGCGATCTCTCATATCTGCGGCGCGTCTAAGTCGAGGCTCGTTTTGGGACTGGTCATACAAAATACTATGCTTTCTGCCGTATGTGCCGCTGCCGCGTTTGCAGTCAATGTCCTATTGTCGGCGGCAAAAATAAATATCATGGGGGAGATGTCATATACGGTCAGAGATATCGCATCGATATTTGTCACTGTCGTTATATCAACATTTATTTTGACAGTGCCGTCTGTATGCAAAATTACAAGACTTTCGGCTGCCGAGCTTTACCGTGCGGCATCATAGGTGGACGGAATGAAAAAGTTCTTCGGACTGTGTTTTGACTTTATATGTTCCGCAAAGCTGAATATGATCCTGATCGTCGTCATCTGTACCGTGGTCTGGTGTACGCTTTCCGTTATGTACGGCAATTACGTCTATTACACGGACAGCTATAATATGTTCAATGACGCCGGCGCTGCGGACGATATATATTTTACGGCTGTCGTCAGGTCGAGAGCCGAAATTCCGAAGCTGCGGGAGAGGATACTTGCCATACCCGGGGTAACTGGGATCGCCGAAAAACCGTATCCTTGCCGACTCCCTCTTTCCGACGACCCGGACACCGATTATGCAACATTTTTAAGATTTGAAGAAGCGCTTTACAGGAAGTTTACGCCCCGACTGATCAAAGGCAGCGGTTTTGATTATTCCTCCGATTCGCTTGAATGTATCGTGACGAATAAATATAAGCAGCCCGGCGTTCCGAATAACGTGCATGTCGGCGACCGGTTGAAATTCAAATATACGGATACAGACGGCGAAATTGCCGAGATCGTTTTTAATGTCGTCGGCATCGGCGCCGCGAACCGGTTTTATCCCGTGATGGACGGCGGCGGGAGCGCGAGCGAAACCGTATCGGTTTTAGGACAAACAAGCGCCATACTCTTAAAATACAGCCCTTTGACCTCGGATGCTCTTGACAAGGTGTTCGGAGATCCGATCGAACGCCGAGGAGTGGATCTCTACACGGCTTTTGTTGAGACAGACGGTAATCTTTCGGAAAATGAGCTTGACGGTATCGTTGAGGCGTGCGACCGAATCGGCAGCGCTGCTCTTGGGAGCGTTATCCTTGCAAACACAAAAACAGAGTTAGACAGCAATATGAAAATATATGCGCCGGTGTTTATGTTTTTATCTGTCTTTCTCATTACCACGATCGTTTGCCTTATTACTCTTTCGATATACAGATATGCCGAGTCGTACACGATCTGGCGCATACTGGGCGGCTCTCGGCTCCGTGTCGTCGCCGTTATCTTTGCGTCATATTCCGTCTGTATCGCGGTATCGCTCATAATGATGAACATCATTCTGCACATCGTCATTTCGGGCAGTATTGTGGATTTGGAGATATTCTCGACGTGCATATTGGACCTCAAAACGACATTACCTGCGTACGCAGCCGCTTTTCTGACATGCGCTATGGCTGCCGCAATAACAAATTCGATGGTACAAGGGCACGATTTACGTCAGCTCAACGGAAAGTATAAGGAGTAGGAATATTATGCCGCTTATTAAGATCAGTAATTTGAATAAAACGTATCCTGTCGGCAAAGGTAAGTTTGCAGCGCTGAAGCATGTCGATCTTACCGTCGAGCGCGGGGAGATGCTCGCGGTGATGGGCAAGTCCGGTTCGGGCAAAACGACGCTTCTGAACGTAATAGGTACGCTCGATTCGTTTGACAGCGGCAGCTACCTTTATAACGGACATAATGTGAAAAAGATGACGGACGGCGCAAAGGCAAATCTGCGTGCATCCGAGATCGGATTCGTACATCAGGATTTCCTGCTCATGAATCGCAAGACTGCCGCTCAGAATGTCGCGTTCCCCCTCTATTTCGGCAAAACACCGTACGGCAGGATCAAAAAACTCGCCGCCGATGCACTGTCAAAGGCGGGCGTTCTCGAGCAGGCGGACAAGCATGTGACCGACATGTCGGGCGGGCAAAAACAGCGGGTCGCGATCGCGCGCGCACTCGTTGCAAAACCGTCCCTCATCCTCGCCGACGAGCCGACGGGCGCCCTTGACCGGGCGACGGCGGATGAGATAATGGGGGTGCTTTTGGAGCTGAACCGTAAAAACGGTATAACCGTGATCGTCGTTACTCACGATACCGAGATCGCCGATATGTGCGGGAGGATTGTTTATATCAAAGATGGCAGATTGATGGAAGAATAAGTCTGCGGGCATAATTTTTGAGATTTGCGTTGATCTTCACGTTGCCAAGCGCCGGCAGTATGCCGTTTCTCAGGCATCGGTTGTTTCTCCTCGCAAGTGACAATACAATTTTTTCAAAAGTCCGCTGCTTGTCTCTCGAAATTTCGGGGGGAGGGTATGCTATACTTATAATATATAGTTAAAAAATTAAATATGTACGCCAAAAAAATGACGAAAAGAAAAAATTTTCAAAAAAATTTCGGTTTTCTGTAACGATCCGCCGAAAATATCGTCATATAAAATATAGACCATATTTTCGCTCGTTCACATAGGAGGGATCATGTTGCTTCAAATCAAAAACGTCATTAAAAAGGCTGCGCTGACAGCGCTTTTGCTCACGCTTACGCTTACGATGCTTTTGTCGTGCGGGCAAAACAAAAACGGCGGCTCCGACAACACGGGCAACAGCGATGGCAAGACGGACGTCGGCGGAGACGGCGAGATTCTGTCCGCCGCAGACAAAAAGCGCTACGAAGATACGACCGTTTACTCGAACTACGGCTACGCGCGCGGCGTTTACTTCGTCACCGACAGGAAAAATCTTTCGATGGTCAAGTGCGACGACCCCGAAAACGTCCATTATGCGCACTCCGATCCGAACTGTGCACACAACAAAAATATGTGTCCGTGCGCGGGCGAGATCGAGACGATAATGACCGTCGACGCGGAGTGGTCCGACTATCCTCTCGTTTACATCTTTTATGACGAATTCGGTTCGGTCGCAGATATGCACCATGATAAGTGGTGCACGATAAAAGAGTTGAATGTGGGGACAAACAGCATACGCGAAGTGACGAATGAGCTTCAGTTCAACACTGATTTTGCGATGTTTTACCGCGGCAGGCTCTATGTCTGTGACGGCGCCAACGAACGGCGTTCCGTCTGCTGCGTCGATGTGAGGACGGGTGAGTTCAAAAGGATCGAGGGCGAGGGCGGCGCGGTTCTGATGGGCATTTACAACGACCGCATATGGTACATGAACGACAGAGGAACGATATGCAGCGATTCTATCGACCTCGACGATATGCGCGAGGAATACGCATGCGGAGTCCCGAAAAAAGTGGACGACGGTTTTTTGAAAGCGTGCATAGATGAGAACGGCAACATATACTTTGAACGCAACGTGCAATGTGACGAGGATATGCCGGATGCAGGATTTTTCTACTATTCGGATCTTTACACGGTAAATATAAACGATCTCGACGCCGGCGAGCGTTTCATAGACAGCGGCGTTGTAAGATTCAAGGCGAGCGGCGGTATCCTTTACTATACAAAGCTGCACTATGAGGACTTCGGACCTCTCATCACCGTCGACGGCGTCGAGCTTGAGCACCCTATAACCGCAGATGTCCCGGTAGGCAAAGATGAAAACGGCGAGTGGATATATGAAATGACAACATATTACTACACCGCCCGCACATATGACGGCGGCACGCTGTATAAATACGACCCGGCGACAGGAGAAACGTCGGTTTGTTACGAGGACAGCGGATTTACTATATGGCGTATACGGGATATTGTCGACGGGAAGATATTCTATTACGGCGAGCGGTACCGCGATTTTACGCTTCTCAATTCTGATTATACAACCGAAAATCTCGTGATGACGGACATTGCGACCGGCGAATCAGTTGCGCTTTCCCATTCCGGCAGACCGATAGAAACAGAGTAACGGCGCAAAATCAATAAAAGCGGAGGAACCCATGAAAAAGATCACAATGACATCGCTTTTACTCGCGCTCACGCTTACGCTTACGATGCTTTTGTCGTGCGGGCAAAACAAAAACGGCGGCTCCGATGCCACTGGCGACGAGACGGACGGCGGCGGAGACGGCGAGATACTGTCCGCCGCAGACAAAAAACGCTACGAGGACACGACCGTTTACTCGAACTACGGCTACGCGCGCGGCGTTTACTTCGTCACCGACAGGAAAAATCTTTCGATGGTCAAGTGCGACGACCCCGAAAACGTCCACTACGCGCACTCCGATCCGAACTGTGCGCACAGCAATAACACGTGTCCGTTCGCGGGCGATATCGAAACGATAATGACCGTCGACGCGGAATGGTCCGACTACCCGCTCGTTTACATCTTTTATGACGAATTCGGTCCGGTCGTAGACATGTACCACGATAAGTGGGGCGCGATAAAAGAATTGGATCTGGGGACAAACAGCATACGTGAAGTGACTGACGAGCTTCAGTTCAACACTGATTTTGCAATGTTCTACCGCGGCAGGCTCTATGTCTGCGACGGAGCCGACGAACGGCGCTCCGTCTGCTCGGTCGATGTGAGGACGGGTGAGTTCAAAAGGATCGAATCCGAGGGAGGCGCAGTGCTGATCGGGATCTGCAACGACCGCATATGGTACATGAACGACAGGGGCACGATATGCAGCGATTCGACTGGCCTCGACGATATGCGCGAGGAATACGCATGCGGAGTTCCGAAAATAGCGGACGACGGTTTTTTGAGAGCATGCATAGATGAGAACGGCAGCATATACTTCGAGCGCAACGTAAAATATGATGATAATTTGCCTGATCCTTACAACTTCGGCTACGCGGATCTGTACACGGTAAATATAAACGATCTCGACGCGGGCGAGCACCTTATAGACAGCAATGTTTTGAAATTCAAGGCGAGCGGCGGTATCCTATACTATACAAAGCTGCACTATGAGGAATTCGGTCCCGTCGTCACCGTCGACGGCGAGACTTATAATTACAGCATAAATACCGTCGACGAATTCGGAAATCCGACAGTGGATAATTATAACGCCTGCACATATGACGGCGGCACACTGTATAAATATGACCCGGCGACAGGAGAAACGTCGGTTTGTTACGAAGACAGCGGATTTACAATCTGTAATATTCAGGATATTGCCGACGGAAAAATATTCTATTACGGCGAGCGGTACCGCGACTTTACGCGTCTCAATTCCGATCACACAAACGAAAATATCGTGATGACAGATATTGCGACCGGCGAATCAGTCGTGCTTTCCCATTCCGGCAGACCGATAGAGACTGAGGAGGAGTGAGGCGATACAGATGAAACTTATACTTTATGAGCTTCGCAAGCTGTGCGGGATAAGATATCTGTGGGTGACGCTCGCCGTCATGACGGCAGCATTTGCCGTGATGCTCGGGTGGAGATACGACGTTTTGTCCTACGACCGCGAGCTCAACGATATGGGGCGTAGCTTGGCGGAGGAGTATGTGAGCGACCCCGCGCGAATAAACGCGGTCATGGAGTCCCTCGACCGCGATACGGAGACGTACAAGCTCGGCTGCGTCCGCAAGAACGGCGAGCGTGTGTCTGACGGCGACGTGATCAACATGATGTGGCGGAAAATAGCGGAACCTTCTCCTTTCTACGAATACGCCGACAACGTGATATCGACGACGGAGGGCATGATGAGCTTCGGCGGCGCGTGGCTCGGCGAGGATTCGCCCGCATACGAGTATCAGAGCCACATGCACGACAGATACGTCAACGCGCGCGAGAACGTCGCGTTCGGCGGCGTCGGTCCGGGCGACGGATGGAACTACTATTTCTACATCGAGGACATCGGCATTTTCGTCTGCGTGTACGTGATACTTTTGACGTGCGCCGCATGTATGCATGAACGCGCGTGCGGCACGACGGCGATGATAAGGACGTCGCGCGGCGGCAGGATAAAGACGTCGCTCGCGAAGCTCGCCTCTCTCGTCATAGCGGACGCTTTCGTCGTGTTCGTATTTTCGGCGGCGGCGTGGCTGCTTTTCGCCGTCGTCTACGGCTGTTCGGGCGGCGGTATGCCGGTACAGACCGTGATACCGACGACGGTGTTCGTGCAGTCGATATGGCAGTTTTCGCTTTTGCAGTTTTTGATGCGCGCCGTCACCGCCGCCGCGTTCTCGCTCGTTATAGCGTTCGCTGCGTCCGTGACGTATTCGCCGATCGTTTCATACGTGACGGGCGCGCTGATGCTCGTTGCGAACATCGCCGTCAACTATTACGTCACGTATTCGCCATGGATGGAGCTGAACATGCTCAACGCCATGACGACGCGTCTCATCGAGTCATACGACGAAATGTACGTCGCCGCGCACTTTTACCCGCAGTATGCGGTAGCGATATTTATGTGGCTGCTCGTCGCTACCGTCGGATTCGCCGCCTCCGCTGCCGCAGGGGCGGCGCGTTACGTCCGCATACGCGTGCCGCGTAGACTGCGCCGTCCGCAGGGTGACGCCGCATGAAAAAGCATACGCTGTCCCTTTTCGGCTTTGAGCTGCGGCGGGTGATGTCGGCGCCGGTCACGGTTCTCGTCGCCGCGCTGCTCATTCTGTCGGCGCTCGATTCGTACAGAATATACAGCGCGAAGCTGTCGTCTTCCATGAGCGCTTATGAATCGTATGTGAGCGAAAACTGTCTCGGCCCCGTGACCGCCGAGGTGAGCGAACATTACAGAGATCTTTACGACTACGCGCGCGAGTTCACATCTGTCGAGCACAGAAACGAGGTCGGCGAAGAATACGCCGAGGGCAAAATCACATACGACGAATTCATCGAATATCTCGACGAAGCCCGCGAGCTCGGACGCGATATAACGTCACTCGAAATGTTGAACAGCGCGCTGTCGTATTTGGAAAAGACGGCGCGCGACACGGGAGCCGCCGTATGGCTCATGCCGTCATCGCGCCTCGAGCGTATGCTCGGGCGCGACGTGAACGTGTTCCTGCTCGCCGCCCTCGCGTTCGTCATATCGCGCACATACGCCGCCGACTACGCGGGCAAAAGCTCGGAGGGCAATTTTGCCGCCATTCTGCGCACGACGCGCCTCGGCAGGCGGACGCTTTTCCGCTCGCGTCTGCTTGTATCAGTCTTGCTGTCGATCGCGTTCGCGCTTTTATTCTCGATGTCGGACATCGCCGTCGGCGCGACATTGTCGGAGCGGTTCTTCGACGTTTTGTCTGCGCCAGCCGCGTCGATGGAGCCGTTCCGCGCTCTCGGAGGCGTGACTGTCGGCGGATTTATCGTGCTGTCGGTGCTCGCAAGAGCCGCGGCATCGGTAATAATTGCGGTTTTAACGTGCGCGGCGTCGTACTTTACGAAAAACGCAGCGTCGACGCTGTTCGTCACGGCGCTGATCACGCTTTTGCCGTATGCGCTCGTTTACATAGACGTGCCGGGCATGAAGTACGTGGACATCACCGTGATGCTCGCTGGCGGCAGGCTTTTCACGCGCTCGGCGGAGCTTGGAAGTCCGTTCGCGTTCGCGGCGATACTCGTATGCGGCTATGGTGCCGTCGCTGCCGCCGCGTCAATAGCGGTAAGAGCGAAAGTAGGAAAATAGATAATATCGAACACTGCCCGCGAAGCGAAATCGCTGCTGACTAAGTAGCGGCAACGTCACACTTTCCGCGAAGCGGAAACGTGTCGCAGGTCGGCGCGTCAGCAATGAACTGCCGCCGTAAGGCTTCCCAGCCTCACATTCGCGCACATCGCTCATGCGTTGTTCGGCGCGTCCAGCGTCCGACGCAGACACGACGCTTCGGCGGCGCAATCGCCATGTCGCGAGGGAGCTGTTCGCAGAAAGTGTTGACGCGGTCTGAGCCCCGTTGCCTTTTTTGCCGCTGACTTGATAACATCGACGAACACACGGGAGCCTCTTTCGGGTTCGACAAGGGGGACTTTCTTGCGAGAATATTATCCGTCTCCTGCCATTGTGCGCATATCTGTGCGTATCTCCTCAAATGCCTTATATACAAGCGTTTTCACATGTGCACGCATTTTCTTTTTCCGCATAACTTTTCATTTTGCGCCGTAACTGCGCGGTGAAAAGTAGTAAATTTGTAGTACTATGCGTTGATACGCTCCATTTCCGCTTTCGCTGAATCGTATGTGATATGGGTGT
>CANPXS010000024.1 GCA_947586625.1 uncultured Clostridia bacterium
TCTTCAACGTGAGCGATCTGGATCTGGATTCCAGAATCCTGATTGAGCCGTGTGCCGTTCTCGTTCACGCGGAAGCGTGACGGTATGCGCTGCGCGGACGCCATGACGACGCGGTCAAGATAAGGCACGCGCAGCTCGAGGCTGTGCGCCATCGACATCTTGTCCGCTTTGAGCAGAATGTCGCCGGGCAGCCACAGGGAAATATCGAGGTACTGCTTTTTCGTCAGCTCGTCCTTGTCTTTGACCTTATCATAGACGGGACGCGTGATGTCGAACGGCGTCGGCGCGTCTTTGTATTTATCGGCGAGCACGCGCTGCGCTTCTCTGTCGGAGAATACGAACGCCTGACCGATGAAGTAGTCCTCGGGTGCGCCTCCGCCTCGCACGATCATGTCGTGGCCCTTGAAATAGGGAAGATGCTTTACTGTCTTCGCCGCCGCGCGGCGGATCGGCGCGGGTATGCGCTTATATTTGCGCAGTGCGGGCGTGTCGTCGTACCATTCGTAACCGCCCCATATCTCGTCTGCGCCCTCGCCGGACAAAACGACTGTCACATATTCGCGCGTCAGCTTTGCAAGGAACCAAAGCGGTACGCTCGACGGATTCGCCTGCGGCTCGTCCATGTGATACTGTATCTTCGGGAATGCGTCGAAGCATTCCTCGGCGGTGATTATCTTTGTGTGATGCTCGACGCCGAGCAACTCTGAAAGATGTTCAGCGTGTTCGGTCTCGTTGAATTTTGCCTCGCTGAAGCCGACCGAGAAGGTGTGTTCGGGCATAAGGCACGCTGTGATGTAGCTCGAATCGACGCCGCCCGAAAGGAAAGATCCGACCGGCACGTCGCTCTGTCTGTGCAGCTTCACGGACTCGCGCACGTCGCGCTCGAGCTCATCGGTGAAATCGTCGAGCGTGCGCGACTCGTCGGCGTCGAAGTCAACGTCCCAATAACGCTCAAGCGAGACTGAGCCGTCCTTGAATGTGAGTGTGTGCGCCGGCGGCAGCTTGTATATGCCGTCGAAGAACGTTTCGGACGTCGACGAATACTGAAACGACAAATACGGACGCAGCGCGCGCGGGTTGACGCGCATCGTTATCTTCGGATGCTCGAGCATCGCCTTTATCTCGCTGCCGAAAATGAAGTCGCCGTCGGCGACTGTGTAATAGAGCGGCTTTATGCCGAACGGGTCGCGGGCGCAGAATACAGTTTTTTCTTCTTTGTCCCATACGGCGACGGCAAACATGCCGCGAAGCCGCGGTATGAGCGCGCGTCCCCATTCGACAAAGCCTTCAAGTACGACCTCTGTGTCGCAGTTTGTTGTAAATGTATGTCCGAGCGATGTGAGCTCGTCGCGAAGCGATATGTAATTATATATTTCACCGTTGAATACGAGAGCGAATCTGCCGTCCTTTGACGTCCACGGCTGAGACGGGCACGACAGGTCGAGTATGGACAGTCGGCGAAAGCCGAGAGTTATGCCGTCGTCAATGTATCTGCCGCCGTCGTCGGGACCGCGGTGTATGATACGCTCGCACATGTTTTCGATAAGACGCGCGTTATTTGCAGTCGTTCCGGTGAATCCGATAAATCCGCACATGGCGTTCTCCGTTCAAAATAATACTTTTATTATTCTACCATATTTGAGCGGCGAAATAAAGTCTTTTTCGCAAATCCGCCAACTTTTTTCTCGCGTTTGGACAAAACAATACCGCCGCTGTCGGCGTGAGGGATATCATGAGATTGATATATCTTCCTGTGACAGCGGCGGTATCGTTTGTCCCGCACATGCGGGAGTAAGCCTATAAGAATTTTTACGGCACGCATATTATACACTAATGCGGACAAATTTGTATATGGTCATTTTGAACGATATTCATCAAAATTTTTCAAGTATTTGACTATACTCGCAAAAAGTCAATAGAAAATGCGCAACTTATCGGAAAATCGTACCTTTCGTGAATTTTTCGCTCGCGCAAATTGCATATTTTCGACAAAAAGCGCCGTATTTTCTGTGAAAAACGCAGTATCGGAAACGTGATAAAAAAACGACGGGAAACGGGAAAAATATGAAAAACGGTATTGACAAAGGCGTTCGGGCGTGGTATACTGCCAAATGTAAAAAGAAGCGGAACGTATTCGTCCCCACCGTGCGGCCTCGGTCGGTACGGTCAAGATCGGCTCGCCCCGGGTTTTCGGGCGTCGTTTTTGCGGAGGGACTTTGCGGTTCCCCCCGTGTTTATTTTTTCTGACGGCAAAAGCCGCGGTGGTCTTCGGACGGAGGTATATGGCAAACAACTCAAAGGATTATCCGATAAATGACGGCATCAGGCTCTCCGGCAGCGTCCGCGTCGTGGACGGCTCGGAGCAGCTCGGCATCATTTCGGTCGCAAAAGCAAAACAGATCGCGTATGACAAGGGGCTCGACCTCGTGCTCATGTCGCCGAATTCCGATCCCCCTGTATGCAGGATCATGGATTACGGCAAATTCTGCTACGAGCGTGAGAAAAAGGAAAAGGAAGCGAAACGCAAGCAGCAGGTCGTCGAGATCAAGGAAGTTCAGCTTTCCTATCTTATCGACAATCACGATTTCGAGACTAAGGCTAAACGCGCCGTGGGATTTCTGTCCGACGGCAACAAGGTAAAGGTTGTTCTGCGCTTCAAGGGGCGTCAGATCGCACATCAGAACCTTGGACGCGAGCTTTTGGCACGCTTTGAGGAATACTGCTCCGGCGTCGGCGCCGTCGACAAGCGTCCTACGCTTGACGGCAGGCAGATGACGATGATGATAAATCCCGTCAAGCAGAAGCCGGAAAAAGCCGAAAAAGCAGATAAGGCCGAGCAGCAGACAGCAGAGGATACATCTGCCGCAGAGTCCGCCGGAGGAAACGAATAAGCGCGGAAAAAGTACATTTAATTTGAAGGAGTACCAAAAATGGGCAAGATCAAGACGCATAAGGCATCTGCAAAAAGATTCTCTCTTACCGGAACGGGCAAGGTAAAGATGAACCACAGCGATCATCGTCACAAGCTCGGCAAGAAGGACACAAAGCGCAAGCGTCATCTTCGTTCCGGCGCTATCATGGAAGAAGCGCAGGCCAAGAACGTGCGCCGCATGATAATCAAATAAGCGGTCAGAACAAAAGAGAGAATTTTAACGGAGGAAACACACAATGGCAAGAGTTAAGGGCGCGATGATGGCGCGCAAAAGAAGAAATAAAGTATTAAAGAGTGCGAAGGGTTACTGGGGCGCGAAGAGCAAGCATTTCAAGATGGCGAAGCAAGCCGTCATGAAGAGCGGCAACTACGCGTTCGAGGGCAGAAAGCAGAGAAAGCGCGATTTCCGTTCGCTTTGGATCACGCGCATCTCGGCGGCTGCAAAGCAGAACGGCATGAACTATTCGACGTTCATGCACGGCCTCAAGGCTGCGGGCATAGACCTCAACCGCAAGATGCTCTCAGAGCTCGCGGTGTCCGACAAGGCGGCGTTCGCCTCCCTCGTCGAGCGCGCGAAGGCGGCTCTGTAATCGAAAAAATCATCAAAAAACCGGTCATCGCCGGTTTTTTGTGCTATTTAGACACGCTTACAAATAGCGAGAAATTATGGAAAAAATCTACATTTCCAGCCGGCAGAACGCCGTCGTTTCACAGACCGCGAAGCTGTCGGACAGGAAATACCGCGACGGGGCGGGACTGTTTCTGCTCGACGGCGTAAAGCTTTTATGCGAGGCGATATCGTGCGGAATCGTGATAGAGTACGTGCTCTGCACCGAGGCGGCGTCGGAAAAATATGCGGACGAGATCGCGTCGTCGCGTGCGGAACGCATATATGTGCTGTCGGAGCCCGCATTCGAGCGCGTCACGGACGAAAAGTCGCCGGAGGGTATAGTTACGGCGGCGCGCTGTTCCGACTCGATAAGGCGCGATTTCGTCGATGCTGACGCGGACTGTGAATCGTGCAGGCTTTTGCTCGACGGAATACAGAATCCCGACAATCTCGGCGCAATACTGCGCTCTGCGCATGCGTTCGGTCGGAAAGGCATAATCCTCGGCGCGGGATGCGCCGACATATACGGCCGCCGCGTCATGCGCTCGTCGATGGGGGCGGCGCTTCGCGCGGGAACGCTGTCGGCGCGTTCGGCGGCGGACGCGTGCCGCGCGATACGGTCGCGCGGTCACCGCGTAGTCGCGGCGACGATGCAGGGCGCGGTGCCGGTGACGGAGTTTGACTTTCGCCCCGGCGACTGCATCGTCATCGGCAACGAAGGTCACGGCATCGGACGCGACGTGCTCGACGCGGCGACGGACGCTGTGTATATACCGATGGCGGCGGGACAGGAGTCTCTGAACGCGTCGTGCGCCGCCGCCGTCATACTTTGGGAAGTCTACAAAAGAAGCATGTCAAAATAAAAACGCAGGAGGACAATATGTCGGACAGAGTCTTATGGATATGGCTGTCGCTCGCATGCGGACCCGGCAGCCGCGCATATAACAAGCTGTTTGCGTCGTTTTCGACGCTGCGCGAGATATACGACGCGCCGCGCGAGCGGCTTATGGAAGTTGACGGCATCACTGACCGCATTGCGGACGCGCTCGCCGACAAGGATCTCACGCGCGCCAAAGATATACTTTCCTTCTGCATGCAGAAAAACTGGTATGTGCTCACATACGGCGACAAGGGCTACCCGAAACGGCTGAAAACGCTCGTAGACCCGCCGGTAGTGCTCTACTGTAAAGGACGCTTTCTCGACCTCAACGATCAGGTCTGCATCGCGGTCGTCGGGACGCGCCGCATGACGGAATACGGCGAGCATCAGGCGTATGCGCTGTCTTATGCGATGGCGGCGGGCGGCGCGATAATCGTGTCGGGAATGGCGCTCGGCTGCGACGCAATGGCGGCGAACGGCGCGCTCGACGCGGACGCGCCGACAGTCGCGGTGCTCGGATGCGGGCTCGATATCGTATATCCGCATGAACATAGGACGCTGTCGGAGCATATCGCCAAAACGGGCATGATAATGACCGAATACCCGCCCGGTTCAAGGCCGGAAGGCGCGCATTTTCCCGTGCGCAACCGTATAATCAGCGGACTGTCGCAAGGTACGCTCGTAGTCGAGGCTCCCGAGGGAAGCGGCTCGCTCATAACGGCGCGCACCGCGCTCTATCAGGGTCGCGACCTGTTCGCGGTGCCGGGCGAGGTCGGAAGCGTGAACAGCGCGGGATGCAACGCGCTCATCAAAGCGGGCGCACAGACAGTGACGAGCGCATACGACGTTTTGTCCGAATATGAATTCGTCTATCCGCACAGGATAAGCGTTGAAGCTGCAAAGTATGCGGAGCGCGCGATAAACTCGAAGAGCGGACAGGAGTCGGCGGCCCGCCGCCGCATATCGGCGCGTCCGCAGCTAAATACGGCAACAGTCGACGACGGTGTGATCTCCGTGACCGAGCGCACGAGGCGCAAGGCGGAGGAGGCTGCACAGGCTGAAGCGGATAAGGACGACGCGTCCGGCTCGTACTCGTTTGCGAACGCAAAGCGCGAGCGCGAGGACGTCGTGCGAGAGCAGCGTGAGCGCAAAAAGGCGCGCGAAGCAAAGGCGGAGGATACTTACGCGGAAGCGGTGCAAAACGAGGCGGCGGATACGTCCGTGCCGTCCGAGGTGCCGATAACGGATGTGGAAAACGCTATACTCGCCGCTATCGGGAACGGCGCCGTTACGCCGGACGAAATATGTAGTAAGGGATTTTCGCCAGCCGAGGTCATGAGTTCGCTGACGATACTCGAGATACTCGGCCACGTCACAGCCGTTCCGGGCGGACGGTATGTTAAAACAAAGAAATGACCGCATATAATGCGTTAAGATAAACAGAAACGAAAGGAACCATACATGTCAACACTTATAATCATGGAGTCGCCGACGAAGGCGGCTACCGTCAAGGGCTATCTCGGC
The DNA here is from genome assembly GCA_947586625.1 of uncultured Clostridia bacterium. Lineage (GTDB taxonomy): Bacteria > Bacillota > Clostridia > Oscillospirales > CAG-272 > DTU064. The sequence goes on from CANPXS010000024.1 coordinate 5,947, forward strand.
AGCGGATACCGCGTTGTGGCGTCGAAGGGTCACGTACGCGACCTGCCGAAGAGCACGCTGGGCGTCGACATCGAAGACAATTTCAAGCCGAAATATATAAATATACGCGGCAAGGGCGACCTGATACGCGAGCTGCGCCGCGAGGCGAAGAGCGCCGACCGCGTCCTGCTCGCAACGGACCCCGACCGCGAGGGCGAGGCTATCGCGTGGCATTTGTCCGAAACTCTCGGCATACCCGTCGACGGCAAGCAGCGCATCACGTTCAACGAGGTCACAAAAACGGCCGTCAAGGAGGCGATAAAGAAGCCTCGCTCGATCGACATGGGGCTTGTCAACGCGCAGCAGGCGCGCCGCATACTCGACCGCATCGTCGGCTATAAGCTCAGTCCGTATCTTTGGAGCACGGTTCGCAGCGGACTTTCCGCGGGACGCGTGCAGTCTGTGGCGACGCGCATCATAGTCGAACGCGAGAACGAGATACGCGCGTTCGTGCCGCAGGAGTACTGGACGGTCGACGCGGACCTTATAACGACTGAGGGCGAGCGGTTGACGGCGCGTTTTTACGGTGACAAAAACGGCAAGATCACGCTTTCTAACGAAGCCGAGGCAAAGGCTGTCGCGGACGCGTCCGAGGCGGCGGGATTTACTGTTGCCGATATAAAGAACACGACGAAAATGCGTCAGCCCGCGCCGCCGTTCACGACGTCGACGATGCAGCAGGAGGCGTCACGCAAGCTGAATTTCCAGTCCGGACGCACGATGAGAGCGGCGCAGGAGCTTTACGAGGGCGTCGACGTCGGACGCGAGCTCGGCGGCACGCAGGGTCTTATAACATACATGCGTACCGACTCTGTCCGCATCGCGTCCGAGGCGCAGACGGCGGCGCTCGACTATATAAAAGATAAATACGGCGAGCGGTACGCGCCGAAGACTCCGCGCGTATACAAGGCGAAGGCTGGCGCGCAGGACGCGCATGAGGCGATACGTCCCGTCAATCTTGCGCTCGAACCGACGAAGATACGCAAGATGCTGTCCGCTGACCAGTACAGGCTTTATAAACTGATATGGAACCGTTTCATCGCAAGTCAGATGGAGTCGGCGGAGATCGCGGCGGTCACGGCGAATATAAATTCGGGCGAGTACGTATACCGTGCGAGCGGGAGCACCGTGAAATTCCCCGGATTCCTCGCCGTCTATGAAGAATCGACTGACGACGAGAAGGACACGGAGCACGACGAGCATATGCTGCCGAAGATAAACGAGGGCGAGAGGCTCACAAAGGATAAGATACGTCCCGAGCAGCATTACACCGAGCCGCCGGCAAGGTATACGGAGGCGTCGCTTATAAAGCTGCTCGAGGAGCTCGGCATCGGCAGACCGAGCACATATCTGATGATAGTGCCGACGATAACGCAGCGCGGTTATGTCGAGCGGTCGGGCAAGTCGCTTTTGCCGACGCAGCTCGGTGAGACGACGACGAAGCTGATGAAAGAGAGTTTTCCGGACATAGTCGATTACAAATTCACCGCTCACATGGAGGACCGCCTCGACGAGATAGAGGACGGCGAACTTTCGATGCAGGAGGTGCTGTCCGAGTTTTACGACGGATTTTCAAAGGAGCTCGACGAGGCGAACGCCAACGCCGTGAAGCAGGAGCTGCCGCCGGAGGAGACAGACCTTATATGCGAGAAATGCGGCGCGAAGATGATAGTCAAGAGCGGCAGATACGGCAAATTTGCCGCGTGCCCGAACTACCCGACGTGCAAAAATACGAAGCCGCTCGATAAGCCGAAAAACGAGCGCGCCGCATCTGACGGCGAGCAGGCGGCAGTCGAGAAGACGGATATGAAGTGCGAGGTATGCGGCGGCGCGATGGTGCTGCGTCACGGCAGATACGGCAATTTCTACGCTTGCGAAAACTACCCGACATGCAAATTCACGCGTCCGTACGGACAAAAGATCGACGTCAAGTGCCCGAAGTGCGGCGCGGATATAATGACGCGCTGGGGACGCTCAAAGACGATGTTTTACAGCTGCACGCGCTACCCGGACTGCGACTTTTCGTCGTGGGACCGCCCGACGTCGGAAAAGTGTCCGAAGTGCGGCGGCATGCTGTACCATAAGAAGGGCAAAAACCTGCTGATATGCAAGACCGAGGGCTGCGGTTACAAGCGCGAGACGGAGGGCGAAAGTTGAGCCGCATCAGAGTCGTCGGCGCAGGACTCGCGGGAGCTGAGGCGGCGTGGCAGGCGTCAAGACTCGGCGTCGACGTTGAGCTGTGGGAGATGAAGCCGCAAAAGCGCACGCCCGCTCACAAAGCGGACGGAATGGCAGAGCTCGTATGTTCAAACTCGCTTCGTTCCGACGATGTGAACAACGCCGTCGGACTGCTCAAGGCGGAGATGCGCATATTCGGCTCGCTCATAATGGAGGCGGCGGACGCGTCGCGCGTCCCTGCGGGAACGGCGCTCGCCGTCGACAGGGAGAAGTTTTCCGCATATGTGACCGATAAAATCGAAAGTCTGCCGAACGTGACGGTCGTGAGACGCGAGATGACGGAGGTGCCGAACGACGGCGTTGTGACCGTCATTGCGACGGGACCGCTTACGAGCGAGCCGCTCGCCGAGTCTATTAGGCACGAGCTCGGCATAGAAAATCTTTACTTTTTCGACGCCGCCGCGCCTATCGTGGACGGCGCGTCCGTCGACCTTGAACGCGCGTATTTTTACTCGCGGTACGGCAAGGGCGATGCCATGGACTATCTCAACTGTCCGTTTACGAAAGATGAGTATGACGCGTTCTACGATGCGCTCGTGACGGCGCGCACGGCGGAGCTTCACGGAGACGACGGCGACCTCACAGTGTTCGAGGGGTGTATGCCCGTCGAGGTGATGGCGGCGCGCGGACGCGACACGCTGCGGTTCGGACCGATGAAGCCGGTCGGACTGCCGGACCCGAAAACGGGACGCGAGCCGTATGCGGCGGTGCAGCTTCGCCGCGAGAACGTCGCGGGGACGATGTACAACCTTGTCGGCTTTCAGACGCATTTGGCTTTCCCGGAGCAGAAGCGTGTGTTTTCGATGATACCGGGACTTGAAAACGCCGTTTTTCTGCGCTACGGCGTGATGCACAAAAACACATATATAAATTCGCCCGGAACGCTTTCGCGCACTTATTCACTGATAAAGCGCCCGGAGATATACTTTGCCGGACAGATGACGGGCGTCGAGGGTTACGTCGAAAGCGCCGCGTCGGGACTTTACGCGGGTATAAACGCCGCGAGGCGTGCGCTCGGCATGGACGAGCTTATTATCCCGGAGACGACGATGATCGGGGCTATGGGTCAGTTTGTCGCCGTCGGCGGGCTGTCGGCCGATTTCCAGCCGATGAACGCAAACTTCGGCATAATCGAACCTCTGGGACATCGTGTAAAGGGCGGCAAACGCGCGCGAAACGAGGAGTACGCGCGCCGCGCGCTCGAAGCTGCAAATGAAATAAAGAAAATAATGGAGGAGACGAGATGAGAATACTGATCGACGCTATGGGCGGAGATAATGCGCCCGACTGTGTTATCGACGGCGTATGCCTTGCCAAAGGAGAGCTCGGCGGGACGGTCGATCTCACGCTTATCGGCGACGAGCAAAATATAAGGTCATATGCAAAAGACCGTATGCTGTCCCTCGACGGGATAGACATAGTCCACACCGACGTCGCGATCGGAATGGAAGAGAATCCGATGGCGATGGCGAAGGGAAAAAAGGAATGTTCGATGGCGATAGGGCTCAAGATGCTGTCTCCCGTCGGCGTCGGACGCAACAAATACGGTATGACGGGCGACGCATTCGTCTCAGCGGGAAGCACGGGCGCGCTCCATATGGGCAGCTCGCTTTTCGCAGGCAGGATAGCGGGCGTGCGCCGTCCCGCGATAGCGGTGATCCTGCCGTTTTCAAAGCCCGTTCTCATGCTCGACTCGGGCGCAAATCCCGACGCAAGGGGCGATTATATGTGTCAGTGGGCGATAGCGGGTTCCGCGTACATGAGCGCGCTGATGGACATATCGTCGCCGCGAGTCGGACTGTTAAATAACGGCACTGAGGAATGCAAAGGCAACGAGACGGCGGTCGAGGCGCATAAGCTTTTATCAGAGGCGAACATCAACTTTGTCGGCAATGTCGAGGCGCGCGACATACCGTTCGGCGTTTGCGACGTGCTCGTCTGCGACGGATTCACGGGAAACGTCGTTTTGAAGCTGACGGAAGGCGTCGGCAAATTCATGTTCTCATGTCTGCGGGACGTTTTTGAAACGAGTCTGCGAACTAAGCTTGCGTACATGCTCGTGAAGCCTCAGCTGAAAGCGATGAAAAAGCGTCTCGACTCGTCCGAGTACGGCGGCGCGCCGCTTTTGGGACTCGATAAAACTGTCATAAAGGCGCACGGCAGCTCGGACGGCAAAGCAATATGCAACGCGATCCTTCAGGCGAAAAAGTGCGTTGAAAGCGACGTCGTCGGTGTCATGAAAGCCGCGCTCGGCGAAAGCGGGGAGCAGTCATAATGGACATCGTCGCGACAAAAACGGAGTATCCGCTGCCGCTCGACGTGCTTGAGGAGCGCATCGGATATAAATTCGCAGATCGCGGACTGCTTCTGCGTGCGGTGACGCATTCGTCATATTCAAACGAGAACCGCGAGCTCGACATGGCGTGCAACGAACGGCTCGAATTTTTCGGCGACTCGATACTGTCGCTCATCGTGAGCGAGTATCTGTTCCGAGGCAACCGCTCGATGCGCGAGGGCGAGCTGACGCGTCTGCGCGCGTCTCTCGTCTGCGAGAATGCGCTCGCATCTTATGCGGAAAAAATAAGACTCGGCGAGTTTCTGTATCTCGGTCACGGCGAGGACAGAGGAAACGGGCGTCACCGCAAGTCGATAATATCGGACGCGTATGAGGCGCTGCTCGCTGCCATCTACATCGACGACGAGACGCGCGGCGGCGACGGCAAGGGAGCCGTTGCGGGATTTCTACTTCCGTATGTGAAGGACGAGCTGTCGCACATTGGGAAGTCGACCGACTATTTTGACTATAAGACGCTTTTGCAGCAGGTCATACAGCAGGCGGAGGGCGAGCGGCTCGAATATATCGTGACGGGTGAGTCGGGACCCGACCACGACAAGACGTTCGTGGTCGAGGCGCGGCTCAACAGCAACGTGATCGGTCACGGCAAGGGACGGTCAAAGCGCGCGGCGGAGCAGGACGCGGCGAAAGAGGCGCTCGAACTCTTCGGCGTCGACGCGAATGAGTAACAAAGCTGTGACGCGCCACGTCAATATCCCCGTCTTTATACCGCACCTCGGCTGCCCGCATATGTGCGTTTTCTGCAATCAGCGCACGATATCGGGCGTGCGTGAGTTCGACCCCGAATCGGTGCGCGATATCATCGACGGCGCGCTGTCGACGGTCGCGGCGGACGACGACTGCGAGATAGCGTTTTTCGGCGGTTCGTTCACGGGTATAGGCAGGGCGCTGATGGTGCGGCTGCTCGACATCGCCGAGGAATACGTCCGCTCCGGGCGCGTGTCGCGTCTGCGCTGTTCGACGCGTCCCGATTATATCGACGGCGATGTGCTCGATATACTCGACGGATACTCGATGAAAACGGTCGAGCTCGGTATACAGTCTATGTCTGCGCGTGTGCTCGCGCTGTCGGAGCGCGGTCACAGTCCGGACGATTCGCGGCGCGCAGTCGCAATGCTGCGCGAGCGCGGCTACGCTGTAGGCGGTCAGATGATGGTGGGACTGCCCGGCTCGACGCGCGATGACGAGACAGAATGTGCGAAATTCATCGCCGAGTCGGGCTGTACCGAGTGCCGCGTTTATCCTACGCTCGTTTTTACCGATACGGAGCTTTGCCGCATGGGGGAAAGAGGCGAATATGCGCCGCTTTCGGTCGACGAGGCTGTCGAGCGCACGGCGGACGTGCTCGAAATATTCGATAAATACTGCGTCCGTGTTCTTCGCGTCGGACTTTGCGACGGCGAGAATCTTCACAGCAGCGAATTTCACTCGGGACCTAATCACCCGGCGATAGGCGAGCTCGCCGCGTCGCGGATTTTCATGCGCCGCATCGACGGCGCGCTCGAAGGCTTGACACAGGGTGCGGACGTTGAGATACATGTGCCGATAGGCGCCGTTTCAAAGGCGGTCGGCAACCGCGGCGTAAACAAAGACGCGATAAAGAATAAATATGCGCCGGCGCGTCTGCGCTTCGTCGGAGACGGCTCGCTCGGCGGATACGAAGTAAAGACTATCATCAAAGGCTGATAATATAACGTGTACTTAAAATCACTTGAAATGCAGGGCTTCAAGTCGTTCCCCGACAGGACGAAGATCGAATTCGATCACGGTACGACCGTCATCGTGGGACCGAACGGAAGCGGAAAATCGAATATAACGGACGCTATGCGCTGGGTGCTCGGCGAGCTGTCAAGTAAAAATATACGCGGCGCGAAGATGGAGGACGTAGTGTTCGCGGGAGCGGACGGGCGCAATCCGATGGGATATGCGGAGGTGTCGATCACGTTCGAGAACACGGACGAGAACGGAAAGATCGACGTTCCGTACGACGAGGTCACGGTCACGCGGCGCTACTACCGTGCAGGCGACAGCGAATACTTTATCAACCGCCGCGCGTGCAGACTTCGCGACATAAACGAGCTGTTTATGAACACCGGCATCGGGCGCGAGGGGTACTCCATAATCGGACAGGGACGCATCGCGGAGATAATATCGCGCAAGAGCGATGAGCGGCGCGGCGTGTTCGACGAGGCGGCGGGTATTTCAAAGTTCCGCTATAAGCGCGTGGAGGCGGAGCGTCAGCTCGCGTCCGCGGAGGACAACATGCTTCGCGTCGGCGATATCCTCTCGGAGCTTGAGGGACGCGTCGGTCCGCTCGAAAAGGAAGCGGAAAAGGCAAGGAAATATTTGGAGCTCTACGAGCGTCACAAGCGCGCGGACATAACGCTGTCCGTATACGATATGGCGCGTCTGCGCGAGGAGCAGAAAAAAGCGGAGGACGATTACATTTTGTCCGCGCACGAGCTCGAAATGATAACGGACACAGTCGCCGGACTCGAGGCGCAGAGCGAGCGCATCGCCGAGTCGTCGCAGGACAATAAGCTGTCCTCGGAGCGTGCATATGAAAAGATACGCGCGCTGTCGGATACGCTTCGCCGTCTTGACGGCGAGTATCAGGCGATGAAAACGGACCGCACGCGCAGCGAGGCTCAGGCAGAGGAATACAGAACGAACGCGTCCGAAACGGAAAAGCTCATAGCGGACGCAGACGCGGAAGCAGAAGGCGTGAAGCTGCGTCTCGACGAAGCCGAGCATGCGTACGACGACGCAGAGTCGTCGCTGGCAGCGAAAAGGTCCGCGCTCGCAGATGCGGAGGCGAGGCTCGACGAGCTTAACGCTAAGCTCGAGGATATGCTCCGCGAGCAGAAAAAGCGCGAGGACGAAGTCGTAGATTATAAGGTGCGGCTCAATGTGTTGAAAGGCTCGGCGAAGGCGGACGCGGAGAAAAACGCGTCTGTCGAGGGCGAGATAGAAAAGTACGCCTCACAGGCGGACGAATACAAGAAAAAAGCCGACGGCGAGTCAAAGACTGTCGCCGACTTTGAGACGTCGATCGAAGATTCCGCAAAAGTCATATCTTCGCTTGAATCAAAACTGCGCGATATCGAGGAAAAGATCGCCGACACGTCGCGCAGGAAAGCGTCGTCAGACGCGTCGTCGCAGGCTCTGTCGCACAGGATAGACGCGCTCGTAAGGCTTGAGGAAAACTTTGAGGGCTACGGACGCGCCGTCAAATACGTCATGGACGGCAGAGAGAATATACGCGGCGAAGTACACGGTCCCGTGTCGCGGCTCATAAACGTGCCTAACGAATACGTCACGGCAATAGAGACGGCGCTCGGCGGCAATTTGCAGAACATAGTCGTCGACGATGAAGAAACGGCAAAATCAGCTATTACATATCTCAAACGCGGCGGCGCAGGGCGCGCGACGTTTTATCCGATATCTGCGGTGCGCGCGCAGGAGCCGGGACGCGAGGTGAAGGACGCGGCGCGGTTTGCGGGATATGTCGGCGTCGCGTCGGAGCTCATATCGTATGACAGCGTATACGACGGCATAATCAGATATCTGCTCGGCAGGACATGCATTTTCGACGATCTCGACCATGCGACGACTGCCGCGAAAGCGAGCGGGTATAAGTTGCGCGCGGTCACGCTCGACGGGCAGCAGATAAACGCGGGCGGTTCGTTCACGGGAGGCTCGCAGCGCCGCGACTCGGGCATGCTGACGCGTTCGGGCGAGATAAAGTCGCTCCGGGCCGAAAAGTCGCTCGCCGACCGCGAGACGGAAAAGCTGACGGCCGAACTTCGCGAGCTGACGAAGTCGCAGGAGCAGGCAAAGTCCGACCTTGACGGCGAGCGCTCGCGCCGCGATATGATGGATGCGATGATGCGCGCCGCGATGTCGTCGCGCGACGCGGCGGCGGCGCAGTATGAGGCGACGGTGTCGCTTATCGAGCAGCTTCGCGGCGACATAAAGCTGCGCGAGGAGCTGTCGGGACGTTACGAGAGCGATATGAAGGAGCTGTCGGAGCTGTGCCGTGCGGCGGAGGATGCATCGTCAAAGGTACGTGCCGACAGGGCACGGCTCGACATCGTTCGCCACGAGACGGAGGACGAGAAGGAGGCTGCGTCGTCGGCGGTGTCCGACGCGATGGTGGAGCTGACACGGTGCGCATCGGCGATAGATGCGGCGCGCGAGCTTTGCGCCGAAAAGTCGCGCAGACGCGACGAATACGTGTCGCAGCGCGACACGTTCACGGCGAAGGCGGACGAGATGACGGCGCGCGTCGGCGAGATAAAGACTCGCGAAGAGGAAAACCGCGCCGAGTATGCGTCGGCGGAGGGGGAGCTTTCCAAAGTAGAGGACGAGCGCGCCAAGCTCGAATCCGGCAGCATGGAATACGAGCGGCGTCAGACGGAGCTGCGCCGCAGGATACGTGAAAAAACGGACGAAAAGGAAAACGTCGTCCGCACGCACATGAAAAACGAGCAGCGCAAAAACTCGCTTTCGGGCGAGGCCGAAAAGCTGTCGGCGCATCTGTGGGACGAGTACGAGCTATCGATGTCGGCGGCGGCGGAGCTCGATTATACGCCCGTGACAGAGGAAACGCGCGCCGAGACCGCACGCGAGGAACGCGAATGCAGAAACAAGCTGCGCGCGCTCGGTTCTGTCAATGTGGGCGCTATCGACGAATATAAAGAGGTCGGCGAGCGGTACGAGTATCTGTCGCGTCAGATGGAGGACCTGCGCGCAGCAAAGGACGAGCTGACCGCCATCATTGACGGGCTCAACGCCGACATGGAGAAGAATTTCTCCGACGCGTTCGCGCGTATAAACGAGCGGTTCGGTCAGGTATTCCGCGAGCTGTTCGGAGGCGGCGAGGCGGAGCTGTATCTCGTCGACCCCGAAAACGTGCTGTCGAGCGGCATCGAGATAAAGGCGGCGCCTCCCGGAAAGGTGATAAAGAATCTGTCGCTTCTGTCGGGCGGCGAGCAGGCGTTCGTCGCGATAGCGCTCTTATTCGCGATGATACACGTCAATCCGACGCCGTTCTGCATATTCGACGAGATAGAGTCGGCGCTCGACGAGGTCAACGTCGAGAGATTTGCCGCATACGTCAAGCGCTATTCGGACAAGATGCAGTTTGTCATAATCACGCACAGACGCGGCACGATGGAGACGGCGGATTCGCTCTACGGCATTACGATGCCGCGTCACGGCATATCGCGCGTTTTGACGCTCGACCCAGGCGACATGGAGGCGAAGGACAAGTACGCGTCAGAGCCTGCGGCAGAGACGGAAAATGAATAAAGGCGGCACTCAAAGGAAACGGGAACTATGACAGATATAAAACGCAGAATGGCAGATTTCCTGCTCGAAAACGCGAACCCGTCGATAAAATACCGTGTTTTTTCAGAGGTGCTGCATGAGGAATTGCCGAAATCGGAGAAGGACAAGCTCCAATCCGAGATAATGGACGAGCCGATAATAAGGTCCATCGTCGCGTGCCAAAAGGAGAACGGCTGGCTCGGCAACGGTTTTCACGGACCGAACAAAAACGCCGGCAATTTTGAAAATCAGGAGGTCGGGACAAAATATCTCGGCGAAAAGCTCGTCTATCGCGACACGCCCGTTTTGCGCCGCGCGATGGACGCGTATGCGACCGTTCCGCTCACCGATCTCTGCTACCGCACAAAGGGCAAATACTACGACGAGTTCCGTTATGCGGCGAACGGTCAGAACAACATCCGCTGCGCCTGCATCGCGCGCGCCGGCTACGACGACGTCATCGACATAAAGCCGCAGATAGGGCTTGCGCTCGACTCGTTCCGCCGCGTGCTCGAGGTCGACTCCGCGCTCGACATCACGCGCGTGAAACGCGTCGGCGGCAGGGAAAAGCGCGTTTTCAACGACTATGAAAAGTGGCCGTGCTACTATCACTTCGACATACTCGCGCACACGAGCTCGTGGAAAACGGACGAAAACGTAAAGACTCTCGCCGAGTCGTTTTCGAAGCTTATGCGCACCGACCGCCCCGAAAAGCAGGTTGGCGGCGATTCATGGGTCGGCTATGTGCTCGGCACGACGGGATGCATCAGGGAGGGGTATCAACTTTTCTATGAGAACGACTTCGTTCACCGCACATACGTCGACAGAACTGAATGGCTGTGCAGATGCGGGCTTGCGCCGTATCTGCCGCAGCTTCGCGATGAGATAGAGCGTATAGCGGCAGCCGTCAGCGAGGACGGCGTATGCTGTGCCGATGTCGCAGAGGAGCAGCTGAAGGGATTTTCCACTTACGGCGGGCAGCAGCTTGAAGTCGACTGGAAAACGCCGACGCGGCGCGCATGCGACATCACGTTCCGCGCGCTTCTGATACTGCACTACGGCGGATGGGAGGAATGACCGTCATGAGAGACACGCGATTCGACAGCGAAATAGACTTTCTGCTTGACAAAGCGTGCGACAGCATACGTTATCTCGTCAAGCGCGATCTTTTGGGCGTACCCGCCGACAGCGCGGAGATGACGGCGATAGAGGAAAAAATAATCGCGCAGCCGAACGTGCAGAAGATACTCGCCGCGCAGTGTGAGGACGGCTGGTTCGGTCACGAGCTGCACGGCATCGACGGCATGGATCATCTAATAGGCGAGCTTCTCAACGCAGGCGTCGAAAAAGAGCATCCGTCGATACAAAAGGCGATCCGTGCGCTCACAACGCCCGAGATAGCGTCACAGCATAAAAACTGGTTCCGCGGCGGGGAAGCGCTCGACGAAGGCGGCAGAGGCGGCAACCGTGCCGTCACGGCGCAGATACTTTCGTGGGTGCATTATCCGGAAGATTATCCGCTTATGGCGGAGCAGATCGAGCTGTCGCTCGAGCATACGACGGCGGCGATAAATTACACCTCCGTCGACGATTTTACGAAAACGGCGGGCGGCAAGCGATTCTATAAGGAAAACGCTCGGTTCCCGGGCGCAAATCACATCGCGATGCTCGCCGCAACCGAGAGCTGGCGCACGGACGAAAACGTCGGCGCCGTCAAGAGCGCATGCAAGCACTGTTACGGACTTATGCGAAACGTCGACGAGTACATCACGTTCAAAAAGCCGGAGAAATTCGGCGGCGGATTTGTCGGTCCGTTTAACTACAACTGGCAGGCGCTGACGCCGATTACGGAGGAACAGCTCACAGACATCATAAACGGTTCGTATAACTTCGGATTCGCGTTTTTCCTCGGCTCCGTCACAGGCGTGCCCGATTTCATGCCTCGTCCGATGGGGACGTACGAGCTGCTGGCCGACATTCTGCGCCGCGGCAATGTCGACGAACTCATACCCGAGCCTGCGTACCGCGCGTTTCGTCAGGTCATGGGCAAGGAGCCGACTCTGCGCAGAAAGTACGCGAAAAAGTGCGATCTCACATACGCGCTCTTGCGCGCGTGTTGGGGCGTAATGAGTTAAAAATAACAAAAATACAGGAGCGGACAATGGGATTTTACGAAAAGCTTAAAGCAGGCATCACAAAGACTAAAAACGCCATCATGGGCAACATCGACCGCGTGATGCAGAGCTTTGTGAAGATAGACGAGGACATGCTCGACGAGCTTGAGGAATCGCTTATAATGGCTGACGTCGGCGTCGAGACGACGGAGCAGATACTCGACGCGCTTCGCGCACGTATAAAGGAGCAGCGTCTGACGGATGCGTCCGACGCGAAGGCGGCGCTCTGCGACATCATCTCCGAGATGATAGGAGAGGGCGAGACGCTCAACTTGTCGACGACTCCGTCCGTTATACTTGTGATCGGCGTCAACGGCGTCGGCAAGACGACGTCGATAGGCAAGATCGCGGCGAGCCTCGGCAGGCAGGGCAAGCGCGTTATCGTCGCGGCGGCGGACACGTTCCGCGCGGCGGCGATAGATCAGCTTGCCGTCTGGTGCGACCGTGCTGGTGCGACGCTCATACGTCAGAGCGAGGGCAGCGACCCGGCGGCAGTCGTGTTTGACGCGGCTGCGGCAGCTAAAAAGCGCGGTGCGGACGTTCTGATAGTCGATACGGCGGGCAGACTGCACAACAAGAAAAACCTTATGACGGAACTTTCCAAGATCGACCGCGTGCTGACTCGCGAGCTGCCCGACTCGGCGCGCGAGACGCTTCTCGTGCTTGATGCGACGACGGGACAGAACGCGGTCGTACAGGCGAAGGAGTTCAAAAACGCGGCGGATATAACGGGTTTGATCTTGACAAAGCTCGACGGAACGGCAAAGGGCGGCATCATAATATCTATCAAAGGCGAACTCGGCATACCGGTCAAGTATATCGGCGTCGGCGAGGGCATCGACGATATGGAGCCGTTCGACTGCCGTCAGTTCACGAGCGCGCTGTTCGAGGAATAACGACACGCGCATTTGGCGTATTATAGAGGGTAAGACCAAATGAAATTCGTGCTTGCAAGCAACAATAAGAAAAAGATCGCGGAGATGAAACGCATCCTCCGCGAGCTCGAGTCGGACGCGGAGATACTGTCGCTTTCCGACATCGGATTCGACGGCGAGATCGTGGAGGACGGCGACAGCTTTGAGGCAAACGCTGTAATAAAGGCGTCCGTTCCGGCGTCGCTCGGATACATCGGCATCGCGGACGATTCGGGACTTTGCGTCGACGCGCTCGGAGGCGCGCCGGGCATATATTCTGCGCGATATTCGGGAAACGATCACACGCCGGACCGCGACGAGAAAAACAACGATAAGCTCCTATATGAGCTTAGAGATGTGCCGGACGGCGAGCGCGGCGCGCATTATGCGTGCGCGATAGCGTGCGTTTTCCCGAAGGAGTACGGGATAGAGAATATAGTCGCCGTCGGCGAATGTCACGGCGTCATTCTGCGCGAGCGTCACGGTGTGGGCGGGTTCGGATACGATCCGCTGTTTTACAGAGCTGAGGAAGGCTGCACTTTCGGCGAGCTTTCGCCGGAGCAAAAGGATGCGGTCAGTCACAGAGGTGCGGCGCTTCGCAGATTTGCGGAAAAGATAAAACCCATATTGGAGAAGATAAAATGAAACTCGAAATAACGTCGAAGCAACGCGCACGTCTGCGCGCCATGGCGAACGATTACGACACGATATTTCAAATCGGCAAGGACGGTATATCGCCGGAGACGGTGAAGCAGGTCGGCAACGCGCTCGAGGCGCGCGAGCTCATAAAACTGCGCACGCTCGATATGTGCCCGTACACGAGCCGCGAGGCGGCCGAGATAATTGCCGAGCGCGCTGGCGCCGCCGTTGTATCCGTCGTCGGGTCGCGGTTCGTTTTGTACCGTCCGTCAAAGACCAAAAAAGAAAAGATAGAACTGTAACGGTCATGAAGCTCGGACTTTACGGCGGCACGTTTTCGCCGCCGCACATGGGACATGTACGCGCGGCGGAAACATTTTTGCGCGAATACGCGCTCGACCGTCTGCTCATCATGCCGACGTCGACACCGCCGCACAAACAGATAGACGCGCACGACGACCCGCGCCATCGCTACAACATGGCGAAGCTCGCGTTTGAGCCGCTTTGCCGTGACGGGCGGTGCGAGGTGTCGACGCTCGAGCTCGAACGGGCAGGGAAGAGCTACACGTCTGACACCCTGCGCGAGTTGTACGATATATACGGACTCGAGGGCGAGCACAGAATATACATGCTGTGCGGTACGGACATGTTCCGCACGCTGCCGACGTGGCATGAGTCGGACGTGATATTCTCGCTTGCGCATATCGTCGTGGCTCGGCGGGAAGACGACGACGCGGACATGATAGCATCGCAAAAAGCGCTTTGCGAGCGCAGTTACGGCGCGGTCGTCGATGTGCTGCATCTGTCGCCGTTCGAGATATCGTCGACAGAGGTGCGCGATATGCTGTCGCACGGCGGTGACCCCGATGCGGTCATACTGCCGCAGGCGGTCGAGGACTATATCAGAAAGGCGGGACTTTATGGAACTTCGGGAACCGAGTGACGAGGAGCTGTCGGAGCTGCGGGAACGCATCCGTCCGTATCTTTCGGACGAAAGGTATGCGCACACGCTGTCTGTCGAGGGCGAGTGCGCGTATATGGCAAAGATACTTTTGCCCGAGCACGAGCGAAGTCTGCGCGCGGCGGCGCTTCTTCATGATATCGCCAAAAAACAAACTTACGAAAAGCAGTTGAATTATATTCGCGAATGTGATATATTAGAGATGGAAAAAGGAAAAACGCGGATAATTCCCGCCGTTGCGCATGCGCCGGCGGGCGCGGCGATGGTGATCGTGCATTTCCCGGAGTATGCATACGCCGATATAGTGTCGGCGGTGCGGTATCATACGACCGGGCACGACGGCATGACGTTGTTCGAGGCGGTAGTATTTCTTGCCGACTATATTGAGCCGACGAGAAAGTATGCGGAGTGCCGCGAGCTGCACGATTTTGTACATGAAAATCTGTCTTGCGGCGGCGAGAGAATATTGCGGCGCGCGCTGATAAGATGCATTGAGAATACGCTTGCGCACATCGAGGGCGAGCCTGACGACGACACCGTAAAAACGCTTAATTATCTGCAAAGCGGCGAAAAAATGCCGCGCACTCTGTAAAAGAGAGACAGGATCATTTATATAGATGCATACACATTCTCTGAAAAAAAAGCATAGAGGACCGTTTCTGATAATCGTTGCTATGGTGGTGTTCATAGGATGCGCCGCAGCAGCGATGCTCGGACTGTCCGCGTTCTTCAAGTATTACGTTCCCGATGTGGGAGCCAACACATATGAACCGTTCGAACCGGTCGATCCGAGTAACGACGACAATCCGGACGGCAGTCTGCCCGGTATCGTCGCTCCGTCGGATAACGCTGACCCTGAGCAGCAGAAAGGCACGTTTGTAAGCGATCACGAACAGAGCGCGGGACGCTACAATTTTCTGATAGTAGGGCTCGACAAGGTGTCTAACAGCACGGACATCATGATGGTAGTCTCTTACGACGTCAAAAACGGCAAGATCAACGTCATTCAGATACCGCGCGACACGTATTTCCACACGGACGGCGTATCGGTGACGAAAATAAATTCGTATTATTCGATTTTCCTGCGCCGCGCGAAGAATGACGGCGTCGACGACCCCGAAGGACGTGCTCTTTCAAATCTTGCGGCTCTTATCGAGCATAATTTCGGCATACGTCTCAACTACTGCGCCGTTGTCGGCGTGCAGGGATTTGTCGAGATAATCGACGCCGTAGGCGGCGTATGGCTCGACGTGCCGAACGATATGCGCTACGACGACCCGTATCAGGATCTGCATATCAACATAAAAAAAGGGTATCAGCATTTGGACGGCGAGCACGCGATGCAGTTCGTGCGATATCGCAAGGGATATATCGAGCAGGACTTAGGCAGACAGGACGCGCTCAAAAACTTCATGGCGGCGCTTATGTCGCAGCTGAAATCAAATCTGACTGTGTCCGCAGTATCGGATATTGTAAAAGCCGTGATGGAGCATATGTATACGAATATCGGCTTTGCGGATTTCGTGTATTTTGCGAAGCAGGCACTGTCGGTCGACCTCAATAATATCATGATGGCGACGCTGCCCGGAGAATCGGCTGCGGTAAACCGAGCGTCTGTATACGTACTGTACCGCGACGACTGCGTTGACCTCATAAACAGATATCTCAATGTGTTTGACGAGGATCTGACCGCGGACGATTTTGACCCCGATAGCGTTATGGTCGCCGATTCCGTGCGTGACATATATGAGTCACCGCTCGGCACTGCTGACGGAGGCGAATACAATGCGGGCGACGTGAATGAAAACCCGATAAAGATACCGCGCAGCAAATAAACAAATAAGAATAAAGAAAAGCGAGGAGAAGCACATGGAAACAAACGAAGTTAAAAAGTACGACATCTCAACGCCGGACGCGCTCGCCTCGTCCATCGTCAAAATACTTGACGAAAAGCTTGCGGGCGACATCAGGCTCCTGCACGTAACCGAAAAGACCATCATCGCCGACTATTTCGTCATATGCACGGGCACGAGCTCGACGCAGATACGCTCGCTCGCGGGCGAGATCGAATACGCGATCGGCGAGTCGGGGTTAAAGCCCGGTCACATCGAGGGACTGCCGGAGGGCAACTGGGTGTGTATGGACTATCACTCAGTCATAGTCCACATTTTCAACGAGGAAAACAGAAAGAATTACCGTCTTGAAAAGCTGTGGGAGGATGCCGAGGAGGTCGACATCAAGGATACGCTGACGGAGAGATAAAAGGCTCTCATGTCGGATATCCTGATCTGGCTGGCGCCGGTCGCGGCGATCACTGCGTTATTCGCAGCGTGCGTTGTGTTTTTTGCCATGTGCCGGGCAGACAATGACGACGAAAACGTCCGCCGTCTTCTTGAATGGCTCCTCTCGGACGAGGGACAGGAGCTTATCGAGGCGGTCGGATACGCACGAATAAAATGAGTTAATTTCGAAAGGAAAAAAGCAAGTATATGAAATACGATTTTGCGACAGGTGACAAAAAGTGGCAGGACAGATGGGAGGCGGAGGGCGCCTTCCACGCTAAGGAAGATTACACGCTCCCTAAGTTTTACGGACTTATCGAGTTCCCGTACCCAAGCGGTGCGGGGCTTCATGTAGGTCATATAAAGGCCTACATAAGCATGGAGGTCCTCGCGCGCAAGCGCCGCATGCAGGGATATAACGTCCTGTTCCCGATAGGATTTGACGCGTTCGGATTGAACACGGAAAACTACGCTATCAAGACAAAGACGCATCCGCGCATCGTCACCGACCGCAATATCGAGAATTTCACGCGTCAGCTCAAGTCTGTGGGCTATTCGTTCGACTGGTCGCGCGTCGTCGACACGACCGACCCCGATTATTACAAGTGGACGCAGTGGATATTCCTTAAAATGTTCGAGCACGGACTCGTGTTCCGCGACAAGACGCTCGTCAACTACTGCCCGTCGTGCAAGGTCGTCCTCTCAAACGAGGATTCGCAGGGCGGCAAGTGCGACATCTGCCACAGTGAGGTCGTGCAGAAGTCGAAGGAGGTTTGGTATCTTCGTATCACGGAGTATGCGGACAAGCTTTTGTTGGGACTCGACCTCGTCGACTATCCGCAGAACATAAAGCAGCAGCAGATCAACTGGATAGGAAAATCGACTGGCGCGTTCGTCAATTTCTCGCTTAAGGGCATCGACGAAAAGCTCCGCATATATACGACGCGTCCGGACACGCTGTTCGGCGTGACATTTATGGTCATAGCTCCCGAGCACCCGATTATAGACAAGTATGCGGACCGCATCACGAATATGAGTGACGTGCTCGCGTACCGCGACGTATGCGCGAAGAAAACGGAGTTTGAACGCACACAGCTTGTCAAGGATAAGACGGGCGTGAAGATAGAGGGACTTACCGCGATCAATCCGCTGTCCGGCAAGGAGATACCCGTTTATATCGCCGACTATGTCATGATGGGATACGGAACGGGCGCAATCATGGCCGTCCCCGCGCATGACGAGCGCGACTATGAGTTTGCGAAGAAGTTCGGTATAGATATAATCGAGGTCATCAAGGGCGGCGACATCTCGAAGGAAGCTTATACGGGCGACGGCGAGATGGTCAACTCCGACTTCCTCAACGGCTTCACGAACAAAAAGGATTCGATCGCACGCGTTATCGAGGTCTTGACCGAGCGCGGTATCGGCGAGGGCGGCGTGACGTACAAGATGAAGGACTGGGCGTTCAACCGTCAGCGTTATTGGGGCGAGCCTATACCGATAGTGCATTGTCCGCACTGCGGCATGGTGCCCGTGCCGTATGACGAGTTGCCGCTGAGACTTCCCGACGTGGAGGATTTCGAGCCAGGCGAGGGCGGCGAATCGCCGCTCGCGAAGGTCGAATCGTTCGTGAACTGCAAGTGCCCGAAGTGCGGCGGAGACGCAAAGCGTGAGACTGATACGATGCCTCAGTGGGCGGGCAGCTCGTGGTATTTCCTGCGTTACTGCGACCCGCACAACAAGAGCGCATTCGCAGGCATGGAGGCGCTCAAATACTGGATGCCGGTCGACTGGTACAACGGCGGCATGGAGCACGTCACGCGCCACATGATATATTCGCGGTTTTGGTACCGTTTCCTCTATGACCTCGGCGAGGTGCCGTACGTCGAGCCGTATATGAAGCGTTCGGCTGTCGGGCTCGTGCTCGGCTCCGACGGACAGAAGATGTCGAAATCACTCGGCAACGTCGTCGACCCGCTCGACGTCGTGAAAGCGTACGGCGCCGACACGCTGCGCACATATGTATGCTTCATGGGCGATTACGGCGTCGCGTCGCCGTGGTCGGAGACAGGCGTTAAGGGCGCGAAGCGTTTCCTTGACCGCGTCGCGGGACTGACCGATCTTGTATCGGGTAAGGGTGCGACGCCGAGGTTAGAGTCGTCGTTCCATAAGACGGTCAAAAAGGTATCGTCGGATATAGAAGAGCTGAAATTCAACACCGCCATCGCGGCGATGATGTCGCTTCTCAACGAAATCTACGACGCCGGCACGCTGACGCGCGACGAGCTCGTTACGTTTATAAAGCTCTTGTGCCCGTTCGCGCCTCATGTGTGCGAGGAGATATACGAGCAGATAGGCGGCAAAGGGCTTTTGTCGCTGTCGGAGTGGGCGTCTTACGACGAGTCCAAGACTGTTGACAAGACGATAGAGATCGCGCTCCAGGTCAATGGCAAGCTCCGCGGCACGCTTGAGATCGACGCCGACGCATCGAAGGACGACGTTCTCGCGGCGGCAAAAGCAGATGCGCGCGTGCTTGCGCAGACAGAGGGCAAGACGATAGTCAAGGAAATATACGTTCCCGGTAAGATCGTCAATATCGTCATAAAATAAATTTACTGCAAAGCGCGGCAAAAGCCGCGCTTCTTGCATGAAATGACGGAAAAATAATTCTGTCGAATAACGTAAATTTTAGACAAAGTGCAAAGAAACTATTGATATTTTTTCCGTTTTATTGTATAATACACTAAGGGTAGAGTGGGATCACTGTCCGCTTTGCCAAAGATATGACCGCCATACGGAAGGATCTGATGCAATTATGGCTAATATGAGTAAAAGCAGCATTTCATCGCACGTTTACTTTTTTCATCAAGGCACCGACTATCGCGCGTATGAATTCTTAGGCGTGCACAAGTCGAAAAACGGCTATGTTTTCCGCACATGGGCTCCGAGAGCTGACGAAATATACGTCGTCGGCGACTGGAACAACTGGGAGCGCGTCGACAAAATGGAGAAGATAAGCGACGGAGGCGTATGGGAGGCGTACGTTGACCCGGGCGTTGACATCACGTGCAATAACTATAAGTATCTCGTCGTCGGAGGCGGGCGCGAAGCATACAAATCCGACCCGTACGCGGTCTATGACGAAACGCTGTCGCACACGGCGTCTAAGGTGTACGAGCTTCCCGCATACG
>CANPXS010000025.1 GCA_947586625.1 uncultured Clostridia bacterium
GGTATATCTTCGACGCCGAAAACGGCCACTCGTAGCCTTTACGGAAAATGGCGGCGAGCAGGTCGGACGGGTCAGGTATGTAATCGGCGAGGAATTCGCGCTCATCGCCGCCGTCCTTGTCGGTGCTGACATAGCGCGGCAGCACCTGCTGATAGCTGCCCGATACGTTCCATCTCGGCGACACCGACGCGAGCCCGTACTGGCTCTCTGTAAGGTTTATTCCGCGTGCGCCAGCCGCAAGAGGCGCGCCGAGCGCGCAAGTCTGGCTTTCGGGGTACACGGTCGACTCGTATATCGCCGACGGTCCGCCTGTCGCCCAAACGACGGCGGGCGCGGCGAACACCTCATATTCGCCGTCCGACAGCGTAAGCACGCCTCTTGCGATGCCATTGTCCACGACTATCGCGACGGCGCGTCTGCCGTCGTAGAACGGTATATGCTTCTCCGTCGCGTCGCGTTCGAGGTATTCGGTCATGTATTTTGATGTGAGCGGTCCGCACGACGTCGCGCGTCCGGCTGTGTCGTGGTCGGTGCGGTAGCCGACGTAGCGTCCGTACTCGTTATGCGGAAACGGCACGCCGAGCGAGGTCAGGCGGTGGAACGCCCTCGTCGAGCACGTCGATTCGACGAGCGCGAGGTCGCCGTGCATCGAGCCGCCCGACATCATGTCGCGCGCCATGCTTTCGACGTCGTCGGTTTCGGACAGCTTGTAGTACGTCTGCTTGTCGCTGCCCGTGTTGCGCGACGTGCCCATGTTGCGCCCCTCTGTCACGATGGCTATGTTTTTGTATCCGAGCGAGTATAAAGATATGGCGCAGCCGAATCCAGCGGCGCCGCTGCCGACGATAACGGCATCATATTCGCGTACAGGCACGTCGCCGTATGCGGTCGAAACGGTATAATCGGGCGATTTGACATTTATATTCATGATCTTCCCCGCAATGCATAATTATTTATGGTGAATACAGTTATATTCTATCACGTTTGCAGACAAATCTCAACCCAAGCGCAAAAAATGCTAAAAAATCGTCCGCAGGACTTTATTTTGAACACGATTTGTGATATGATATATCAAAGCATGCGCCGTTTTTCGGCACGAAATTTGACTAAATTTGTTATGCGTATGCATAACATTGAGTGTGCGTATTTTATAATACATTCGTCTAAATTTTACGCTTGTCGATAAAGCATTTGTCTAAATTGCAAGGAGCACATATAGATGCAGATAACTGATTTTTCGCTCTTGTTTCCGACGGGTCACGATATGTCGCATACGCCGCATATCTCGCCCGAGACGATAGAGCAGCTTGAACTTGATCTACTGTTTCAACTGAAGAATTCTTCTCTCGAAGAATTCTTCACCACATCGCCCGAGGTGATAGCGTACAGGCAGGACGTGTTCGCCGACATGGAATCGTGTCCCGAGATCGCGGAAACGTTGACAAAAGTCGTTCCTGTGCTGTACGACATAGAGGAGCTTCGCAAGCTCGCGTCAAGCGCGACGTCGCAGGGTTCGAATACGGAGTCGTATCTCTTTTCGCTGACCGAGATAGAGCTTTACACGTCGTGCATGTCGATACTTCACAAGGGGCTGTCGCCGTGCCGCGACCGCGTTAAAAGCGCCGCGTTTCGCGCGCTTATCGAGCGCGTCATCGAGCTTACGGAGAGCGACTATTATAAAGATCTGAACGAGAAGCTGAACGCGCTGACGCAGCGCGTCCGCGACATAAAAAGCGTCACTGTCGGCGTCAACCTCGACGCGCAGCTCCGCCCCGTCTACGCCGGCGTGCTGTCCATCAATTCAAAGCCGTTTCGAAGCGGCGAGGTTATTGACAAAATACTTCGCCTTAACTTCAAGAGCGACGAATACACGTGCATAGCTCAGCTTTCGCCGTTTATAAAGGGACAGTCCGAGAACCAGCAGTACGCGACAACGCACGCGTTCTATGCCGCGATAAACGACGTGTTCAAGGGCTCCGTCCATTCGTGGCGCAAGCTCGTCTCCGAATATGTCCTCGACAACACCGATTTTCTGCTCGGACTTCTGCCCGAGGTCGAGTTCGTCGTCAAGTCGTCGCGCATAATCGCCGCATTGCGCAAGCGCGGCATTAAGCTGTGCCGCCCCGACGTGCGCCCGGTAGAAGAACAGGCGCTTACGTTCCATGAACTCGCCAATCCCGTCGTAGCGCTGCGCATCGACGACGAGATCGTTACAAACGACCTCGATTTCGACGAAAATGCGGGGATATACATTCTCACGGGACCTAACCGCGGTGGTAAATCGGTCATAACGTGCGCGCTCGGTCAGGCTGTCGCATTCTGTATGCTCGGTCTGCCCGTTCCCGCCGAATCGGCAGTCATATCGCCGTGCGACGGTATATTCGCCCACTTCCCGACGGGCAGCGAGGACACCATCGACAAAGGCAGGCTCGGCGAGGAATGTGCGCGTCTGGAGGAAATATTCGATTCGGCGACGAAGTACAGTCTTGTACTGCTCGACGAGTCGCTGTCATCGACGGGCTCGTATGAGGCGGCGTACATCGCCTCGGAGGTTCTGACGGGATTTGCCGTGCTCGGGTGCCATGTGCTCTTCTCAACGCATCTGCACGAGCTTGCGGCGCAGGTCGACAGGATCAACGGGGAATCGGCATCGCGCGGCGGCATCAGGGTCGACAATCTCGTCGCGGGTATTGCGGACGGCAAGCGCAGTTTCCGCATACTTCGTCAAAGCCCCGACGGCAAGAGTTATGCGCATGATATAGCCGAAAAGTACAATCTTTCCCTGTCGCAGATAATGGAAAAGCTCGGCGGCAAAATAGAAAATAAAACGTGAGGCAGAATATGAACGAAATACTCAGACTTATAGAGAGCGACGCGCGGCTCACATCGGACGAGATCGCCGTCATGCTCGGCAAGGAAAAGGGCGACGTCGCCAAAATGATCGAAAAATGCGAAGCCGACGGCGTGATACTCGGCTACCGTGCCGTCGTCGACTGGGATAAAACGGACCGCGAATACGTCACCGCATTTATCGAGATAAAGATAACGCCGCGGCGCGACCGCGGCTTTGACGCCCTCGCGGAACGCATTTACAAGTACCCCGAAGTCAAGAGTCTTTACCTTATGTCGGGCGGCTATGACCTCGCGTGCATCATCGAGGGGCGCACTATGAAGGAGGTCGCATACTTTGTCGCGCAGAAGCTCGCGCCGATGGAGGACATCGTTTCGACCGCTACACACTTCGTTCTGCGCAAGTACAAATACGACGGCGTTGTGTTCGGCGCAGTCGAGGAAGACACGAGAGGACACGACTTCATATGAAGCCATACGAGGAACTTTTATCACGCACCGTCTCATCTCTCGAGCCGTCGGGGATTCGCAAATTCTTCGACATCCTCGACGAGATGGACGACGTCATATCGCTGACAGTCGGTCAGCCCGACTTTATAACGCCGTGGCACATCCGCATGGCGGGTATAGAAAGTCTTGAATCGGGACGCACATATTACACTTCCAATTTGGGCCTTATGCCACTGCGCGAGTCGATCTCGCGGTACTTAGCTCGCCGTTTTTCACTCAAATACGATCCGAAAACCGAAATAACAGTCACTGTCGGCGGAAGCGAGGCGATAGACGCCGCAATACGCGCCGTTTGTAATCCCGGCGACGAGGTCATAATACCCGTTCCCTGCTTCGTATGCTACGAGCCGCTCGTGCGCGTTGCAGGAGGCGTGCCCGTGCTGCTCGAAACGACGGCGGAGGACAATTTCAAGCTATCGCCGAAGCGTCTGCGCGAGCTCATAACCCCTCGCACGAAGCTGCTCATACTGCCGTTTCCGAACAATCCGACAGGCGCTGTCCTCGACAGATACGATCTGCAAAAGATCGCCGACGTGCTCGCAGACACTGACGTGCTCGTACTGTCCGATGAAATATACGCGGAGCTGACATACGGCGAGCGCCACGTCTCGATCGCGTCGATTCCCGGTATGCGCGAGCGCACGATACTCGCGTCCGGCTTTTCCAAAGCGTACGCGATGACAGGCTGGCGCCTCGGCTATGTCTGCGCGCCCGCCGAGATATCGCGCGAAATTTTCAAAATACATCAGTACGCCATAATGTGCGCGCCTACGACGTCGCAGTACGCCGCCATCGAGGCGCTCGAAGCGGGAGACCCCGACATCGATATGATGCGCGAGGAATACGACCGTCGCAGGCGGTACATAACGGAGGGGCTTCGCGCATGCGGGCTCGACTGTGCGACGCCCGACGGCGCGTTCTATGTGTGGTGCCATGTCGGCATGTTCGGCATGGACTCGGAGGAGTTCTGCCGCCGTCTGCTCTACGAGCACGGCGTGGCGATAGTGCCCGGCACCGCGTTCGGCAAATGCGGCGAAGGATACGCGCGCATTTCGTACGCGTACTCGGTCGCACACATCAAAAAAGCGCTCGAGCGCATAGGAAAGTTTGTGGCAGAGTTATGAGCAGAAACGGGAAAAACGAGGTATACTGCTCGACAGGCACCGTCGTCGGACGCGTCGTCGGCTTTGACTATACCGTTATCGAGCGCGAGCTTCCCCGCGTCGTCGACGCGTCGAACGCCGACGGCATCGAGCTCGTCATGCTGCCGTTCTTCTATGATAAGCTGGGCGACGTTGCCGCGACTATATCCCGCTCGGGACTGCGTGTCGCCGTCGTTCACGCCGACAAGGATATTGGTTCGCTTCTTTCATACGGCGGCGAGAATAACGCGCGCGAGTCGATGCGCCTTTGGCGCGTCAACTGCGAGTTTACGGCATCGCTCGGTGTAAGCCGCGTAGTGCTCCATCTGTGGGGCAACTCGGAGTCGGACACGAATTTCAAATATAATTTGTCGTTTCTGCCGCGCATGCTCGACGTCACCAACGAATACGGCATACGCGTGATGATAGAAAATATCCCGTGCGTCGCGCTCGACCCGCTGTCGCGCTGGCACGAGATAGACGAGCTCGTCGGCGAGCGCTGCGGTTTCATCTATGACGTCCGCTTCGGTCAGCTTCACGGGCAGAATCCCGAGATACAGCGTTCGGACTATATGAAGTCGGGACGTATCGAGCACATGCATATAAGCGATTTCGGCGGCGGTTTCCGCGAGTTTTCGGCGATACGACCGATACTGCATCCGAACGAGGGCAAGGTCGACTTCCCCGCTCTGTTCGAATCGCTGCGCGACGCGCGGTACGGCGGCACGCTGACGCTCGAGTCGCCCGTCATGTCGGCGAGCGGGCTCGACATCGACAAGCTGATACGCACGCTTTCATGGCTGACGGAATCAATATCGGCACTATGAGCGAAGATTCGGTAAAGCTGCAAAAATACATCGCAGACGCGGGCATATGCTCGCGCAGAGCCGCGGAGCGGCTCATCTATGACGGCGAAGTTACCGTCAACGGCATCGTCGCGAAAATCGGCGACCGGGTCACCGATGGCGATACCGTCGCCGTGCGCGGACGCGAAGTCAAACGGAGCGCTCCGTACACGTATATAATGCTGAATAAACCCGCCGGCGTCGTCACGACGATGAGCGATGAGAACGGGCGGCGATGCGTCGCCGACCTTGTCACGGACGTAAACGCGCGCATCTACCCTGTCGGGCGTCTCGACATGTATTCGGACGGTCTTTTAATTCTGACCGACGACGGCGAGACGGCGAATATGCTGTCGCATCCCGGCGGCGGCAAGGAAAAAATATACCGCGTAATATTCCCGGGATATGCTGCTGACGATAAGATAGAGACGCTTCGTCATATGCGGGTGATAACGGACAGAGACGGACGCGAGCAGTCCATCATGCGCTGCGAGGTGGACATGCTGTCGCGCTGTTCAGATGAGACTGTCGTCCAAATGACACTCTACGAAGGCAGAAACAGACAGATCCGGCGCATGTGCGACTCTGTCGGGCAAAAAATAAAACGCCTGACGCGCATATCATACGGCGGCATTGAGCTCGGGGACTTGCCGTGCGGAAAATGGCGGTATCTCACCAATGACGAAGTCGAGACGCTGAGGTCGCGCAGACATTACTAAAATAGAGCAAAAGTATAGATAAATAGAGGAGGAACATCATGAACAACGACAGAAATATGCCGCTCTACGGCGGCGATCAAAACGGTCAATATGATGGTCAGGGCCGACAAAACAGCGGCTACAGACCGCCCGCAGGTCAAAACCCCTATAATAATAATTACCAGCAGGGACAGTATTATCCGCAGAACGGCAATGTACAGCGTCCTTACGGCGGTCAATATCCTCCATATCAGAACGGCGTACAGCAGCGTCCGCCGCAAGGACAAATGATGCCGCAAGGTCAACGTCCACCGCAGAATCAAAGACCTCCGCAAGGTCAACGTCCTCCACAGGGACCGAGACCGCCTCAAGGACAGCGTCCTCCGCAGAGAAGCGGCTCGGGCAGGCCGCCTCAGGGACGTTCAAACGGTCTGCGCAAGCGCAAATTTCGCAAGCCTACGCCGTTTCTCGTTCTTATACTCGTTTTCGTACTGCTCCTCATAATAATAATTGCTACGAGCAGAAGCTGCCGCAAAGACGGTGAATCCGACGGAACTGGTACAAATTCTGGTACGAATACGGGTACGCAGTCTGTTCCGGTCGGTGGAGGCACAGACACGCTTGATCCGCAGACTACCGGGTCTTCGCCGTCCGACACGCAGGACACGCCCGTGACGCCGTCAGACGACATGCTCTACACTATATTCATCGACCCCGGTCACGGATTCAACGACCCCGGTGCGTCATCGCAATATCTTACAGGCGGTCTGACCGAAAAGGATATGACGCTCGAATTTGCAAAAGAGCTCGTGCAAATTCTAAACGACCGCGGATATTGCGCAAAGCTGACGCATGACGGACAGACAATACCAAAGTCGAGTATTGACGACAACGACGATCTGTTTTACATTGATGAACGCGCAGCGTATGTAAATGAAAACAGCGTAGACCTCTTCGTCTCTATACACTGCGACTCGTACGACAGTGAGACCGTAAACGGTACGCGCATCTACTACTGCAACGAGGATAACGAAGGCATATTCTCGTCAAGTGCGGAATCGGAAAAGCTTACGAATTATTTGGTATCATCTGTCAACGAAAAATTCCCGAGTGCAAAAGCCGCGAGAGCGTACGGAAATCCGTTTGCCGATGCGTATTATGTCACGAAACACATAAACGCTCCTGCGGCACTCGTGGAGCTCGGATATATTACAAATCCCGACGACGCGAAAAACATTCTCGACTCCGGTTGGCGCACGAAGATGGCGGAAGCGATCGCCGACGGCATATGCAAATTCGCTGACGAGAATTCGCCGAACGCATCTCGGCAGCCGTCCGCAGACGATTAAACTTGTTTTCAAAAAATAAATTAAAAAGGATCAAAAAAATGAAACTTTTCAGATCGATCACAGCCTTCCTGCTCGCTCTGTGCACCATACTGCCGCTTTCATCATGCGCCATGCTCGCCAATGACGGCAGCAGCGACAACGGCGACGATGTCGTCAATGAAGGCAAAAACAACAGCAGCGACAACAACGACAACAGTGCCGACACAGACAACTCTTATGTAAGCTCCAACATTAAGGGCGGCATTTACACCGAGGACAACGGCGGCGTCAGATATACAAATGACGATATCGGCGCGACTGTACTGTTCGACAGCAACTGGTATGTCGCAGACATGACCGAGCTCGCAGGAATGATCAATCTCACCGTCGATACGTCGAGCGGGCAAAGCTCGTCCGATATCGCAAATCTCATGCGCGAGTCGAACACGTTCTTTGATCTCTACACTTTGTCGAGTGACAGCACGCGCTCGATAAACATCACATACGAAAAGCTTAACGCCATTTACGGCGCAATACTCAGCGAAGAGGGGTACATAGAAGCATCGCTCGATAATCTTGACGCTTCTCTCGAGCCGTCTGGTTTCTCCGATATAATAAAGTCAAAGACGACACAGATGTTTGCAGGCAAGGAACGCGCGGCGATCGAACTTGAAGCATTGCTCAACGGCGGTAAGGTATATGAAAAGCTCGTATGTATCAAATCGGGCAGCTACATGGTCTGCGTTACGTTCGCAACCTACAATGAAAACAACACCGACGAGCTCGTCGCGATGTTTACTGCAAAATAAAAAATTAGGGCGGATCTTCATGGTCCGCCCGTTTTCTTTATGGTTGCACTTTTATCTTCCGTTCGGATCGAGTCCCGCGTGACGCAGCGCGCACACTATCGCCGGTATAAGCACTATCTGAATTATGATGCCGGGTATCGCTGTCGTTATTGCTCCCGACCAGAACGCCGCAAGCCCGAATGTGCTCTGCGGGTCAAGTCCCGCCATGATAAGACGCGCAAGCCCCCAGACGAGTCTGCCCGCCACCATCGCCGTCACAAGGTCAACGTAGATAAAGCCTATCTTTTTAGGCAAAGCATGGTACATGATGCCGGCGATAAGTCCGTATGTTGCAAGCTCGAAAGCCATTCCTATCGCCGTCGGGTACATCGGCGGCATCGGATTCGTCAGCGAGCGAAGTATCGGCGCCGTGAACCCAATAACGAGTCCCCACTGCCATCCGCACAAAAAGCCGCACAGAAGCACAGGCAGGTGCATCGGACACAGCATCTGTCCGATAGTCTGTATCTGTCCCGTAAAATACGGCAGCACGTACGCGAGCGCCAATAGCAGCGCAGAATATATCATCTTTTGAAGCGCTGCATGTGATTCGAGCGGTGTTGTTTTCTTTGCGTTTTCCATTATTACAAAATCCTTTCTCTTTTCGCGAAAAAGGCGCGCGGACACTACATCACCTCTGTAATGCCCGCGCGCCTTCATAGCGCGCATTATGTTTTATTGTTGTTTCTTTGTCGGCTTCCTGCCGACGTTTTTTGAATTATAGCACACACTTTATGATTTGTCAAGCGTTTATTATGCGCGAAAGCTCATTTTTTGCCGCCTCGATAAGTCTGCCCGTCGAGTATTCACCGACGCCGACGACGACAGTCTCGCAGCTGTTGAACGGGATAAGTATCCGCTTCGCCTGCGACGCCCCGACAGCGCTCGCCATAGCAGGCGTGACCTCGCCCCACATCGCGTCAGCGATCACAATGCCGACAGGTCCCATTATGATGTCGGCGCGTCTGCACGCGACGACGACGGCGTTCTCGCCCGTCGCGGCAGTGTTGGCGCCCGCTTTGAGCATCGCCGACGTCGCCGCCGTATTCGTGCCTACCGCCGTTATATGAGCCGACGGCGCCGTCTCTTTCGCCGCGGCGACGAGCTGCTTACCGACGCCGCCGCCCTGCGCATCTATGATGAGTATGTTCATGTGATGATCCCCCTTTTGCGGTTATTGTACCACACAAAGGGGGATTTGTCTATGGGGATATGTCACGATTTTGAGTTTGCCTTCATTCACCGGACTGCGGCCGCTATGTCACAGGTTCTGTATCAGATATGATCCCGTTCTCTACGAGTTTATTTATAAATTGTTTAGTATAATTTTTGATTGCAATATCGGAAGTGTCATAATCGATGAATTTATCGATCACTGCTCTGTCTACATCGGCACTATACGTACTGCTGACGTATTCCCGTTCTACGCTGTCGCCGTACTTATAAAACATGAGAATATACGTTATTTCGATTGGTAGGTACGACGTCATCGGTATTGTCTGGCTCAGGTTCGACTGTGTCCGCAGAAGCCTTTCCCCTTTGACGCTTCAATTCCTTTTTGTCGATGCCGAACAACTGTTTTTCGACCGCGTCGACGTCAATATCGCTGCCATAAATGACTGTAACGCCTTCTTCAAGCTCGTCAAGTTGCATATCGTGAGCGTAACGTATTATATTTGCTGACTCAAACAGCGGCAGCGCATCTTCGATAAGATGTATATTTGCATCCGCCATTGACGCCGGCACAAACGTCTCGGAGTTTGAATTGACGACCACAAACAAGCCGATCGCAATAACCGCTGCAAAAACAAAACTCACCGTTTTTATTACGGCTTTTTTCATACCTCTCCCCCTTTCTTTTTCGAAATTCTCGCGGCGCTTTACAAGCTCCGCCATTATTTCTTCGTTAGTTCTCATATGAGAACCCCCATTCTTCAAGTTTTTGCCGCAGAGACGTTCTGCCGCGGCTGAGCAGATTTTTCACCTGCGCTACGTTTTTCTTCATGACCGCCGCGATGTCGGCGCAGCTCATGTCCTCGAAATAGAACAGATGCAGCGCCTGACGCTGGTCAAGGGACAGCTCGCCAAGCGCGCGGTAAAGCGCGCGTTTGCGCTCGTCCTTTATGCAGTTTGCCTCTACGTCTTCTTCCTCGTCTGCGACCTCGAGCTCGTCCGTCGGCGTCGGCGATATGTGCGACGCGCGGCGCATGTCGTCATAAGCCATATTCCGCGCAATCGCGAACAGCCACGTTTTGGACGAGCTTTTCCCCGCAAATTTCGGCTTATTTATAAACAGCTTCGCAAATGTATCCTCCATCAGTTCTTCGGCGCACACGATATCGCCCGTGAGCGTGCGCAGATACAGCGTCAACTCGTATTTGTACTCGTCGATGATGATGATAAACGCATCGTCGTCGCCGTCGAGATACCGCCGATAGCATTGCGCGCCGCTGTCCATGTCGTCTCCTTTCGTTTTTATTTTTCGGGCCCTTCATCAATTAGACGTCCGATATCGTAAAAGGTATCGCAAAAAAATAAAAATATTTCTAAAAAAGGAACGGGGAGAAGCCTTTCACAAAAGGCCTCTCCCCCGCAAAAAATCAGAAGAACATTGACAGTTGATTCGATTCGTCGATGCCGTCGAGCACGCCGTTTCGGCGCAGCGTCTCGATCACGGTCTTTGACACGCGCGAGCGCTCGCGCAAGTCCTCGATCGAGAACCGTTCGCCGCCGAAGCTGTCGCGCGCTGCCGCGAGTTTTTCGGCAGCGCCGCCGCCGAGTCCCGACAGGCACATGAACGGCACGCGTATCTTGCCGTTCTCCGGCAAAAACGCCGTCGCGTCTGATTTGAATATGTCGACTGGCAGGAATTTGAACCCGCGCTGGTAGTACTCGTACACGATTTGAAGCGCCGCCAGCTGCGTTTCCTCTTTCTGAGTCGCGTCGGCGCCCTTCGAGTTGTATTCCTCGATGCGCGCTTTCACCGCCGACGGTCCCGACAAAACGAGCTCGCCGTCAAAGCCGTCAGGTGCCGCCGTGAAGTATGCGGCGTAGAATTCGACGGGATAGTTTATCTTGTACCACCCGAGACGTATCGCGGACATGACGTAAGCCGCCGCATGCGCTTTCGGGAACATGTACTGTATCTTCTTGCACGAATCTATGTACCATTCGGGCACGCCGACCTTGAGCATCTCCTCCTCGTATTCGGGGTCGACTCCCTTCCCTTTGCGCACTTTTTCCATTATCTTGAACGACAGCGACGAGTCGAGCCCGTACCGTATCAGGCGAAGCATGATATCGTCGCGGCATCCGATAACGGTCGATATGTCGCATGTGCCGTCCTTGATGAGCTCCTGCGCGTTGCCGAGCCACACGCCCGTGCCGTGCGACAAACCCGATATTTGTAATAGGTCGCCGAACGTCTTAGGCTGGCAGTCCACCAGCATTTGCATGACGAACCGCGTTCCGAGCTCGGGCAGTCCGTACGTGCCGGGTTCGTCCGGGTCCTTTTTGATGCCGAGCGCCTTGCTCGACGTCAAAAGGCTGTATACGGCGCGGTCGTTCATCGGCACATCCATGACGCTCGTTCCCGTGTAGCGCTCGAGCATCTTGTACTTCGTCGGAATATCGTGACCGAGCTCGTCGAGCTTCAGTATCGTATCGTGCAGATATGAAAACGCGAAGTGCGTCGTTATAACATCCGAGTCGGCATCGTCCGCCGGGTGCTGCACGGGCGTGAAGTCGTAGACCTCGTACTCGCTCGGCACGACTATAATGCCGCCCGGGTGCTGTCCCGTACTGCGCTTGACGCCCGTACACCGCACGCAGTAGCGCTCGACGTCGGCACGCGTCAGATGCGCGCCCTTGTCTTCGAGGTACTTCATGACGAAGCCGTACGCTGTCTTTGACGCTATCGTACCGAGCGTTCCGGCGCGGAACACGTTCTCGGAACCGAAAAGTTCTTCGGTGTACTTATGCACCTTGCCCTGTATATCGCCCGAAAAGTTAAGGTCGATATCGGGCGACTTGTCGCCGTAGAAGCCGAGAAACGTCTCAAACGGTATGTCGTGACCGTCGACGAGCATCCGCGTCCCGCACTCGGGGCAGTTTTTATCAGGCATATCAAAACCGGACGCGAACTCGTCCTTGTGAAATTCGCTGTAACGGCATTTCGGGCATCTGTAATGCGGCGGTAGCGGGTTGACCTCCGATATTCCCGCGAATGACGCGACGATCGAGCTTCCGACCGAGCCGCGCGAGCCGACGAGGTAGCCCTGACTTTCGGAGTACGAAACGAGCTTCTGCGCGATGATATACAGCACCGCGTAACCGTTTTTGATTATCGAGCCGAGCTCACGTTCGAGTCGCTCCGTCACAACGTCGGGTATCTTGCCGTTGTGACAGTACCAGTCGTTGGCGCGATTCCAGCAGAGCGTTTTAAGCTCCTCCTCCGCGCCGTCGATCTTGGGCGTATACGTTCCCTTCGGGATCGGTCTGACGTCCTCGATCATGTCCGCGATCTTGTTTGTGTTCTCGACGACGACTTCGTATGCAATGTCTTCGCCGAGATAAGAAAATTCATCGAGCATTTCGTCCGTCGTACGGAAATACAGCTTCGTCTCGCGGTCAGCGTCCGAGAACTTCATTCCCTTTTGGAGTATTTGCCTGTATATCTCGTCCTCGACGTCGAGGAAGTGCGCGTCGCACGTCGCGACGACGGGCTTGCCGAGCTTTTTGCCGAGCTCGACTATCCGTCTGTTTATGTCGCGAAGCTCGTCAAATCCGCCGACCTTTTCCTCAGCGATAAGAAACGCGTTATTAGTGAGCGGCTGAATTTCAAGGTAATCGTAGAAATTCGCGATGCGCTCTATCTCCGATTCAGGCTTTGAATCGAGTATGGCACGGTAAAGCTCGCCCGCCTCGCACGCTGAACCGATTATAAGTCCCTCGCGGTGCTCTTCGAGCACAGTTTTCGGTATGCGCGGGTTGCGTCGGTAGTAGTTGAGGTAGCTGTATGAGACGAGTTTATACAGGTTTTTCAGTCCGGTTTGATTTTTGACAAGTATTATCTGATGATACGACGGCAGACGCAACGGGTCCGCGTGCTCGCTCATCTGCTTGACCATGCCCAGCACGTCGGCGACTCCCTCGCTTTCGAGTAACTCCGCCATCTTCATGAAAATCATCGCGCACATCTTCGCATCTTCAAATGCGCGATGATGCTCGAAGTCTCCGAGTCCGTAATGCTCCGCAACGGCATCGAGCGTATGACGCGTCAGATCGGCGTTGATAAACCGCGACATGCCGAGCGTGTCGATATATGCGTTGTCGAACGGGATATGCAGGCGCGATGATGCGTTTCTGATGAAACCCGTATCGAAGTTGGCGTTGTGCGCAATAAGCGGACGGTCTCCGCAGAATGCGAGAAATTCCGGCAGGACGATGTCTATCGTCGGCGCGTCCGCGACCGTGTCGTCCGATATGCCCGTCAGCTTTGTTATATTTTCGGGGATATGCCGCCCCGGATTCACATACGCCGAGTAAGTCTCGGCGACCTCTCCGCCACGCAAAATGACGGCTCCTATCTCCGTTATGGCGTCGCCCGTTATCGAAAGCCCCGTCGTTTCGATGTCGAACGCAACAAATTCGCCTTCAAATCCGCAGTCTACGTCGCCGAATACGGCGCGCGCCTCATCGTCGACGAAGTACGCCTCCATGCCGTATATGACTTTCATGCCGCTCTTGTCAGCTTCGAGCATCGCGTCGGGAAATGCCTGCACATTTCCGTGGTCCGTTATCGCTATCGCGGGGTGACCCCAGTACTGCGCGCGACGCATAGCCTCCTCGGGCACGATAAGCGCGTCCATCTGCGACATCGTCGTGTGCAGATGGAGTTCGACTCTCTTCTTCTCCGCCTTGTCCTCGCGTATGACGCGCTTGACCTTCACTATCGAGCGCGGTCGCATATGATATTCAACCTGTGGGAACGGGTCGTGGCGTTCGTCGTCAGATGGCGCTTTTGCGCGCCGCGCGTTCATATCCTCGCCGCGTACATTACCCTCGACGACAACGCACGTACCGACCGACAGCGCCTTGATGAGCTTTTGTCCTTCTTCTTTAGGCTTCGTCATGCGGATGTACGCCGACAGCTTGTTGTCCGTTACCGCGACCGTTATGTTGAGCTTGTCATACGTGCGCGTTTCTTTCGAATTGACCTCGAACACCTGACCCGCTATCGTCATGCTCCGCGCTTCGTGGTCGAATTGAGAGAGCGGCGTTATTTTCGAGCAGTCGACCTCGTCTCCCATGATGACCGACTGGTCCGACACGTCGAGCGTAAGTCCGCCTACGACGACGTGTCCAGTATCGTTATCGTACTCGACGTCATTATCGTCGCCGCCCACGAGCGGCTTTGAATATGCCTCCTCGTTTGCGGCGTTCACTATTGCCGCTGATGCGGCATCGCTCGCCTCTAAAGCCTCTCTTTCGCGCATTAGAGCATCGAATTCTGCGTGCAGGTATGCGTCGCGCTTTTTCAGTCTTTCGTCGAGCACCTCACGGTAGTCGCCGCGCTGCGCGATTTTGACCGAGATATCGCGGCCGTATTCGCTTTTGATTATATTTGATATGATCGACGCCGTCTGCGCCTCGCCGAGCATGTCGAGTCCGCCTTGCACAAACGGTATCTCGATAGTCAGCCCCGTCTCGGGTGTTCCGGTAACGGTGTAATCGTCAAAAAAGCCGTTAGCGACGGCGCCGACGTTTACGGCTTCGTTGAATATATCGGGCAGATTACGCACAGAAAACGACTCCGGCGGATACGACGGCAGTATTTTCATCACGGACAGTTCATACGATTCGCGTATAGCAGCCTCGATAGCGTACAGCTCCGAGTGCGGTATTACTTCGGGAAACGATATCCGCGCCTCGATGATCCTACGCTCCTTGTCGATCTTCAACGAATACTCTGTCGCCGATTCGAGTGTTCGTCTCGACGCGTCGTCGGGATTGTATTTACTAAATTTTGCCAGTATGTTCGTCATATATCACGCATTTATTATATCTTCGACTTCACGCAAAAGCGACGATACGGCGTCCTTTTCGCTCACCTTGCCGACTACCTCGCCGCGTCTGAACAGCGCCGCCTCGCCCTTGCCGCCCGCGATGCCTACGTCTGCGTCGCGCGCCTCACCGGGTCCGTTGACGACACATCCCATCACCGCGACCTTTATCCGTTTGCCGTGCGCATCGAGCGCATAAAGTTTAGGTTCAAGCTCGTCAAGAAGTCCGAGCAGGTCGATCTGCGTACGGCCGCACGTCGGGCATGATACAAGGTCGATGCCGGAATCGAATATGCCGCACGCGCGCAAAATGTCGCGTCCCGCAGGTATCTCGTCCTCCGGCTTCGTCGAAAGCGTAACGCGGATCGTGTCGCCTATGCCGTCGCACAAAAGCGAGCCGATGCCGACGGCGTTTTTCAGCGTACCCATGCGCGCCGTCCCCGCCTCGGTCACGCCGAGATGAAGCGGACAGTCGCAGTTTTCAGCGATTATGCGCGTCGCGTCTATCATCGTTTTCACGTCGGACGATTTGACCGACACAACAATGTCATAAAAGTCGTGCTTATGTAGCGTGTCGACATACGAGAGCGCCGACATCGCAAGCGCCTCGGGCGTCACGCCGCCGAACTTTTCGACGAATTTCTTCTCCGCAGAGCCCCCGTTCACACCGACTCGCATGGCGACGCCATGCTGTCCGCACGCGTCCGCAACTGCGAGCAATCTGTCCGTGCCGCCGAGGTTGCCGGGATTCACGCGCACCTTGTCAGCGCCATGCTCCGCCGCCGCGATCGCGAGCTTATAATCGAAGTGAACGTCGGCGACAAGCGGTACCATGATGCCGCGTTCGCGGCAATATTCAAACACGCCGACGCATTTTTCGTCCGGCACCGCTATGCGCACGATATCGCACCCGTAGCCGACAAGACGCGCTGTCTGTTCTGCTACCGCGGCGAAGTCATGGCTGTCCATATTCGCCATCGACTGCACCGATATCGGCGCGCCGCCGCCAACAGTTATGCCGCCGACCTTGACCGCGCGCGTTATTCTTCTTTTTATCTCAGTCATTTCGCATTCCCATTCTAAAACAGTTTTACAATATCTTTCAGCGTGACAAGCACCATTATTCCGAGCAGTATGATGATGCCGAAGAAGTGGACGGCTGCCTCGAATTTGGCGTCGACGCGTTTCCCGCGTATAAGCTCGACGAGCATGAACAGCAGCCTTCCGCCATCAAGCGCCGGCAAAGGCAAGAGATTCATGATTCCGAGGTTCATCGACAAAACGACGGCGATATAAACGAGGTCGGAGAACCCGCTCGCCGCCGCCTCACCGAGGACTTCAGTCACGCCGACAGGTCCGCTGACCGCCTCGATGCCGTAACGTCCCGTTACGAGGTCGAACAGCGACTCCCATATCATCTCTACCGTCAGCTCCGAGCGGAAAAACGCGTGCTTGACGATGTTCAAAAACGTCCTGTGCTCTGCGTAAACCTTGAAATCGAGCGCGCCGAACGCTATTCCCTCCGATGACGAAAGCGGGAATCTGACGTCTTCGAGAACGATCGTCTCCCCTTCGCGTTCAACAGTTACATTGATCGGCTCGATGCCGCGCCGCATGACCTCATATGCAAGCTCGTTCGCGGTGTGAACACTCTCGCCGTCTATTTTGAGTATGCGGTCATTCTCGCGAAGTCCCGACGACTGCGAAAGCGCTGGCGAGCCGTCGTCAAGTTCTATAAATCCGTATACAGTCGTGCTGCCGAGCGTCTTTGTGCATATGACGAGCACAGTCATAAGAATAATGCCGATGCAGAGATTCGACAGCGACCCCGCTGCCGTTATCAGAAACCGCTGCCACAGCGGCTTTTTATCGAGTGAATTCGGATCGTCGCTCTCGTCGTCGTCCTCTCCCGCCATGCTCGTAAATCCGCCGAACGGCAGCGCACGAAGCGAATACCGCGTGCCCGACTTTTTTCCGACCCACGAGAACAACTTCGGTCCCATGCCGACAGCGAATTCGAGAACTGTCACATGGCACGCGCGCGCAACGAGAAAATGACCCATTTCATGTATAAAAATGAGCAGTCCGAAGACAAATATAGCGACGATTATCGAA
Source organism: uncultured Clostridia bacterium (assembly GCA_947586625.1). Lineage (GTDB taxonomy): Bacteria > Bacillota > Clostridia > Oscillospirales > CAG-272 > DTU064. The sequence continues at coordinate 17,401 of CANPXS010000025.1, forward strand.
AGTATGTTCAAACAGCACCTCTCCTTTTCGCAAAAATACGGTCAGAAAGCTCGCCCGCAACGACACGCGCTTCACGGTCGGCGTTCACTATCTCGTCAAGCGTAACATCACCCGACCTGCCGAGCTTCTGCGTCGTCTCGATCACCACGTCAAAGATATCGCAGAAGTCGAGCTCACCGCGGAGAAATTTGCCGACAGCAACTTCGTCCGCCGCAGACATGACTGCGGGAGATGTACCGCCGCGCCGCGCCGCGTCATACGCGAGCGAAAGCAGCGGAAACGATTCAGTATCGGGCGGATAAAACGTAAGACTCTTCGCCATGCGCCAGTCGAGACGCTGCGCAAGTCCATCAGAGCGTGCGGGATATGTCATCGCATACTGTATCGCCGTTCGCATATCGGGTGCGCCAAGCTGCGCGATAACTGCGCCGTCGCGGTATTCGACCATCGAATGAATGACGCTTTCGCGGTGGACGACGACTTCAATATCGTCGAGCGCCATTGAAAACAGATGCATCGCTTCGATGACCTCGAATCCCTTGTTCATCATCATCGCGCAATCGATTGTTATCTTCGGTCCCATCAGCCACGTCGGATGCGCAAGCGCGTCGGCAGGCGTTATTTTTTCAAGCTCCGCGCGTTTCTTTCCGAAAAACGGACCGCCAGACGCCGTCAAAATCAGCTTCGCCACGTCCTCTTTTCTTCCGGCCTGCAAACTTTGGAATATTGCGCTGTGCTCGCTGTCGACAGGTATCAGCTCCGCGCCGCCGTCGCGTATCGCAGCGAGCAAAAGCTGACCGGCGGCGACAATCGCCTCCTTGTTCGCCATGCATATACGGCGGCACGACTTCGCCGCCGCCATCATCGGCGCGCTCGCCGCCATGCCCGATATCGCAATTACGGCGTTGTCGGCGTCTGCCTCAAATGCCGCCGACTCAACGCCGTCCCCGCCGCCATATACTTTAATATCAGTGTCGGCGAGCGCTGTTTTCAGCCGCGACGCGGCGTCCAAATTCGACATCCCCGCTATGCGCGGTTTATATCTGCGGCATATCGCCTCAAATTCAACGTCGCGCGATCCCGCAGTCAAAACATCTACGCGCGCTCCGAGATTGTCCGCCACGTCGAGGGACTGTCTGCCTATCGACCCCGTCGCGCCGAAAATCGCGACGCGTCTGCGTTCGCCATCAGTAGTTATTTTCATTTTACGTCCGTTCTATGCAAAATATGTAAATATTCTCGTGAGCACATACAAAAACGGCGTCACTGCGACGACGCTGTCGAAGCGGTCAAGCATGCCGCCGTGGCCCGGAAACAGTTTTCCGTAATCCTTAACCCCGTGCTCGCGCTTAATATACGACGCGATAAGGTCGCCGAGCTGTGACAAAAGAGACAGGCACAGCGCAGTTATAAGAAGCGCTATGTAGTTGACATCGAGCTTTGCGACAAATGCGACTATAATGCCGTAAACAGCAAAGAATACAGTTGACAGCACAGTCCCGCCGACAGAGCCTTCGACTGTCTTTTTCGGCGATATGCGCGGTATGAGCTTATGCTTGCCGAAAAAGCTGCCGCAAAAATACGCGAAGCTGTCCGTTATCCACGAGCCGAGATACACCATAGGCAAAATTATGCCGCCGTGCGCCGACTGCGTTATCGCCACCGTCGTGACCGACGCGGCGCTTATATATATAAGCATCAGGAGCGTCTCCGAAAACGGCGGCAGCTTTACCTTTGCAACGTCGAATACGCCGAGCGCGTAAAGAACGAATATCGCCATAAACGCGACCGATAACAGCAGCGGTATGATCTGCGATCTGTCGCCGAGTTCGCTGCCCCACCCTGTCGCATACTGCAAAAACGGGCATACCGCCGCGACAACGCACAGTATAATTATCACTGCTTTCGCAGGTTTTCCGCTTTTTGCGTCGCTGTAAACGCACTTTGCGACCTCCGCGACGCTCACAGCGGCAATCACCGCCCAAACTGCGGGCGTAACGACCGTATCGTAAAATATAAGCGCGGGCACAAGTATGAGTACGAGCAGCGCGCCCGTGATTATTCTTGTCAGCATATTTGCTCCTCGAAATAACTTTTTTATATCAATATGCGTTTCACTTCGATGTCACGCCGCCGAACCTGCGCTCGCGCGCATAGAAGTCGGCGACAGCCTCATCGACGTCCTCGGGACGCATATCGGGCCACAAAGTCGGCGTAAAATAAAGTTCCGAATACGCCGCCTGCCACAATAGGAAATTTGACAGTCTGCGTTCGTTCGCCGTCCTGACTATGAGGTCGGGATCCGGGCATCCTGCCGTATATAGCTTTGACGACAGCGACTCCTCCGTTATTTCCTCGCCGGACTCGGCAAGCTCGCGGCAGGCGTGAACGATCTCGGCGCGGGCACCGTAGTTGAGCGCAATATTCAGCCGCAGCTCATAGTGCGCTGATATTTCTTCGAGCCGCGTCATGCGCTCGACCATCTCGGGCGCGAAAACAGATTTGTCGCCGAGGAACGTATATCTTATCTTGTTTTCGTCGAGTTCACGCTCCGCACCGGCAATATATTCGTCGAGAAGTGATATTATTCTGTCGACCTCACTTTTCGGACGCGACCAGTTTTCGGTCGAGAACGCATAAACAGTCACGACTTTTATGCCGATGTCGCCGCAGTAGCGCACGATGCGCTTGAACGTCTGCGCACCCTCGGAGTGACCGTATTCGCGCGGCATACCGCGTTTCTTCGCCCACCGTCCGTTTCCGTCGAGGATAAACGCGATATGCGTGAGTCTGTCGTCGACCTTGACCGGTCCCGATTTTTTCTTTCGTCGAAAGAGCATATGTGTTGATTCCCTTATTTAAGATATTACAAAGCGGCGGGGCAAGCAGCCCCGCCGACAATGATGTTAAACGGACATGATCTCCTTGACCTTGTTTTCAGTCACACCGTCTACCTCTTTGATGTACTTATCAGTCAGAGTCTGTACATCTTTTTCCGACTGCTTCTGTTCGTCCTCGGTCATGACGCTCGCTTTTTTGTCAGCCTTGATCTTATCCATCGCGTCGCGGCGGATATTGCGTACGGCGACCTTTGCCTCCTCACCGAGCCTTTCGACCTGCTTTTTGAGGTCGCGGCGGCGCTCCTCATTGAGCGGAGGAATTGCGAGTCTTATAAGCTTGCCGTCGTTCTGCGGCGTGATGCCTACGTCGGAGGTGAGTATCGCGCGTTCGATAGATTTCAGCGTAGAGGGATCATACGGAGAGACAACGAGCGTTCTCGCATCTGCCGCGCGGATCTCCGCCATCTGCGGGATAGGCGTCTGCGTGCCGTAATATTCGACGGTAACGCGTGACAATATCTCCGGGTTTGCGCGTCCCGCGCGGATCGTTGCGAGATTTTCCGCATACGCCGCAATCGACTTTTTCATTCTTGTTTCAAAATCTTTTGTGTTGAGTTTCACGTTTTTATCCTCCGTTATTTTAGTCTGTTGTATGTGTTACGACTGTGCCGATCTTTTCACCGCATACGGCGCGGACAATATTTTCCGGGTCCTCGAGCGCGCACAGTAGAAGCGGTATATTGTTTTCGCTCGACAGCGCCGCCGCCGCAAGGTCGATAACGCCAAGCTTATGACTTATGATGTATTCATAGTCGACGGTGCCGAAAGCTTTTGCGTCGGGATACTTGCGAGGGTCTTTGTCGTAGATCGCGTCGATATTCTTCGCAAGTATCGCGACATCTACGTCGAGTTCGCCCGCGCGAATTATTGCCGCCGTATCTGTCGTAAAATACGGGTTGCCGATACCGCCACCGAGAACGATGACCTTGCCGTCGTTCATATACTTTATCGCCTTGTCGCGCACGAATACCTGCGCAAACTCAGTCATCTCGATAGACGACATCGCGACAGCGTCGACGTGCGCGCGAAGGAGCGCGTCCTCGAGTGCAAGAGCATTTATCACGGTCGCGAGCATTCCCATGTGGTCGGCGCGCGAACGGTTCATGCCGACGCCGTTTTTCGCCCCGCGCCATATGTTGCCGGCGCCAACGAGTATTGCAACCTCGACGCCCATCTCAACGCATTGTTTTATCGCCGACGATATCTTGTCGAGCATCGTAAAGTCAAGGACGGCATCGTCCCCCGCGAGCGCTTCGCCCGACAGCTTTATAAGTACGCGTTTATATTTAGCCTGCATTGTCGACCCCCAAATGTTTCTTCTGTTATTATACCGCTTTTTTCATCAAATGTAAACAGTTATATTGATGTTTGATTTGAGTTTTTTCGTGAATTTTGAAAAGAGCAAATGAAAAGGCGGGCAAGCCCGCCTTTTTGTTGATTCAGTTGCCTTTAACAAGGGATGCGATTTCTTCAGCGAAGTTGTCCTCTTTCTTTTCAAGACCTTCGCCCTTCTCGTAGAGCCAGAAGCCTGCGACGTCGATCGGACCGCCGAGAGCCTTTGCGGTGTCGGCAACATACTTACCGACCTTCATGCCCTCTTCCTTGACGTACGTCTGCTCATAGAGGCATACGCGGTCGAAGAAGAGCTTGTCGAGCTTGCCTTCCACGATCTTTTTGAGGACTGCATCGGGCTTGTTCGCGAGCTTTTCGTCGTTCTTAGCTGCAACGAGCTGTATTCTCAGTTCCTCGTCGATCTCGGACTGAGGTACGTCCTCTTTCTTGACGTACGACGGCGGACTGCCTGCCGCGATCTGAAGCGCGATATTTTTAGCGAATTCAGCGAACTCGGGCTTAGATGCGACTGCCTCATCAGCATTAAACTTTACGATAACCCCTGCGGCGCCTGCGCCGTGGATATACGTCGACATTATGCCGTCGACAACGATGAAGCGGCGGATATTCATGTTTTCACCAATCGTGAAGACCATATCCTTGAGCTTTGCCTCAACGGTAAAGTTGTCGTCATAACGCATTGCGTTGAGTGCGGCAATATCTGCGGGATGCTCGTTGATTATAACGGAAAGTATGCCGCGCACGAAATCCTTAAACGTAGCGTTCTTAGCGACGAAGTCGGTCTCGGCGTTGACTTCTATCATCGCTGCTGTCTTGCCGTCGTCGGAACGCATGATGTCAACGATGCCTTCGGCCGCGATACGCGATGCTTTTTTAGCCGCTACTGCAAGTCCCTTTTCACGGAGGATCTTAACGGCCTCGTCAAAGTTGCCGTCAGCCTCGGTGAGCGCCTTTTTACATTCCATCATTCCGCAGCCCGTTTTAGCGCGGAGATCGGATACCATTTTTGCTGTGATTGCTGCCATTATTGTTACCTCTTATAAATTTTACTCTGCTTCGGGAGCTTTTTCATCGTCAGCCTCTGCATCTTCTTCAGCTTCAGCCTCCGACTTTTCGGCGACTGCCGCGTCAAACGACTCGCCCTGCTTGCCTTCGATCACGGCGTCTGCGAGAGCGGACGTGATGAGCTTTATAGCGCGGATAGCGTCGTCGTTGCCGGGGATAACATAGTCTGCGTCCTCGGGGTCGCAGTTCGTATCGACGATAGCAACGACGGGGATGCCAAGTTTCTTAGCTTCGAGCACCGCGTTGTGCTCCTTGCGCGTATCGACTATATAGATTGCGTCCGGGAGACGATCCATTTCCTTGATACCGCCGAGATTGCGCTCGAGGTTATCCATTTCCTTCTGGAGAGCCGCGACTTCTTTCTTCGGGAGAGATGCGAACGTACCGTCCTCCTGCATCTTCTCAAGCTGATAGAGACGGCTGATCGAACGTCTGATCGTTCTGTAATTCGTCAGCATACCGCCGAGCCAACGGACGTTGACATAATACTGACCGCAACGCTTTGCCTCTTCTTTGATGGCGTCTGCCGCCTGTTTCTTTGTTCCGACGAACAGGATTGTGCCGTTCTGTGCGGCGAGATCGCGCACGAACATGTACGCGTCGTCGAACTTCTTGACCGTTTTCTGAAGGTCAATGATGTAGATGCCGTTGCGTTCCGTGAAGATGTACTCCGACATCTTAGGGTTCCAACGTCTCGTGTGATGTCCGAAATGGACGCCTGCTTCAAGCAGCTGCTTGATAGTGATGATAGACATAAAATGTCCTCCCTCGGTTTTTCCACCACGGCGTCGTAGGTGTGCAACCGCGATGCGGCACCGACACACTTCTCTGAGCCGTGTGTGAATTTTGATTTACGTGCATGGCACGCTTCGAATATAATACCATACAAGCAAGGTTTTGTCAATACGATTATTAAAAAAACCGACCGCTGTGCGGTCGGTTTTTCAACGAAATCAGTTTTATAAACTTTATTCTGCGGGAGTCGTATCGGCAGCGCCTGTTTCGGCACCGGGCTCTTCTTCCTCAACTGCGAAGTTCTCGCTGTAGAAAGTGTTGTACAGAGTCGCGGGACCGTACTCCCACGTTCCGCCGCCGAGGTTAGCGAATGCTTCGTTTTCGGAGACTTCGGTCGCCGCAGTCGAGAAGAACTCATCGGCATCCTCAAGCGACGTCGCCATCATCTTGTCGTAATATTCCTGCGATATCTTTGCAAGATCGCTGTAATACTGTTCATTCTCAGCCGAGAACAATCCGCCGACATATGTGTAAGGCGTCATCATAGTGTACTGGTTTCTCGTCTTGTCATACTCCCACTGATTCGGGTCCATACCCTCCTCGGTGTATGCCATATATGTATTGCCCGTATATCTGATGTTCATCATGTACTCGTTGTTGAGACGGTGTACCTGATTATCGTCATTGAGCTGATAGTGAACTCCTTCAACGCCGTACTGGAGGATATTGCGTATCTCGGGATCGGTGTTTATAGCCGTGATGACTTCCATGCAGCGCTGGAGATTCGACGAAGAAGAACTTACAGCAAATGCCGATTCGAATATATCAGCCTGTGTCGCTCTCGGAGTCTCGTACGTAACGACCACATAATCTTCACCGTATTCCTCGACGACCTTCTCAAAACTGTCGGACGAGATAACGCCGACCGCGAACTTCTCGCAGTTCTCGGGGTCCTCGGCGATCATGCCGTTCTCCTCGAATTCCTTCATGAGCTTGAAGTTTGCTTTGTATTCAGCGTTTCTGAAAATATTCGTAAGCGGAGCGTTTGCGGTAATATCGGCAAGGTTCGGAACAAGGGATGAAAGAACGCTCCACGAGCCGTCCTCGGACCAGTAAGTCATTCCTGCCGGATCGACCCACGAAAGAAGCGGAGCTACGCTGTCGTCTTCTTCATATCTTGCAACGTCGCGGATGAGGTCGGTCGCCGCCGCGAATGTCGTCATCGCCTCTGGATCATAGTCATATTTGAGTGCAAGCTCACGATTGATGAGCATGAACTTGTATTCGCCCATACCGTGGTTGTTCGGGATAGCATATGTAATTGCTGTGCCGAGCGGATCTTTGTATGCGGAAAGGAACGTCGGGTAAATATAGCTCTTCAGGACCTTCGAGGTACTGTTGAGGTTGTCGTCGAGCGCTGCCAGCTTATCGTCGTCGGCAAGCTCCTTGTACATATCGTATCCGAGCACGAGGAAGATGTCGAACTGATACTCGCCGACCGTCGGGTACCTCGAATCGACGTAACCGATATCGTTCGTTTCGAGATTCACCGTCGTCTGCTCGACAGTTTCAGTCTCAGTTTCAGCGGTAGTTATACCTGCCTTACGACGGCTCTGAGCGAGCTCGCGGCGGCGGCTTTCTTCCGCTTTGCGCTGGTTTTCAAGCTCCTGTATCTTATCGAGCTGAGAATATACCGCGCTCACATATTCGTCCTCGGGTATAGCCTTTAGCTGTACCGCGGTCGTAAAGCTTGTCTTGAAATGCGAGTTGAGCTCATCCTGAACGAGAGCCACAGCCTCATCGGTAGTGCCCTCGAGCGTCGGCAGCCACAGCGTGATGGTCACCGGAGTACGGTTGCTCATGTCCTCAATATCGGTATCAGTGCCGGTCTCTTCATCGCTGCTCCCGTTTGCGAGCGAGCAGCTCGAAAGAACGAGCGATGAGATCATCATAACGATGAGCAGCATACAAATAAGTTTCTTCTTCATTAGGGAATATCCTCCTCGTTGTACGGTTTCCGCGTGAATTCAATATACGCTACGATATTCTTATGACATTTTACATCAAATAAGGCGCTGTGTCAAGCGGTATTTGTTAAAATTGATACAGATATTGATGTGTCACACCGTTCGTTTTACAGTAAAATCATGCAAATAATTGTATCGTTTTCACAAATTATATCATAACGATTTTGTCGTTTTTCACATTGTGTTTGTCATGTATGCACAATTAGCAAAATGAAAGTTTGTTGATTTCGCAATCAAAGATTCAATCAAGAAAATCCCTCAGTCTCTTTGAGCGGCTCGGATGACGCAGCTTGCGAAGCGCCTTCGCCTCTATCTGACGTATGCGCTCGCGCGTGATGTTGAACTCTTTTCCGACTTCCTCGAGCGTGCGCGTCTTTCCGTCGTCAAGACCGAAGCGACGCTTGAGCACGAGTTCTTCACGCGGCGTCAGAGTATGCAGAACCTCCGCTATCTGCTCGCGCAGCATAGCGTACGAAGCTGCGTCCGGCGGAGCCGGCGACTCCTCGTCTTCGATGAAATCGCCGAGGTGAG